>CAYOMT010000031.1:0-6535 GCA_964405125.1 uncultured bacterium | reverse complement strand
ATACCATCTATTATTACACAAACCGGGTGTGGTCATATATGTAAAGAGAGATATTCCCAAAAACGGGCACTGTAGCGACACATCCTCTTACGATATTCGCAATTCCGTGTCCAAGAATAAAGGGAGTTTTATAATTCACAATTCTTCCACATAATTGAATGGGAAAAAGAACAAGACCTACTGCCGCCTGAACCGTTCCAAAGACAACCCTTGCAACACCGGATATCGTACTTACCAAAGGGAAATAATCCAAAGCTTCTACCCGAAATGGGTGTGGAGAATTTAAATCCGCCGATTCTAAATTATCTGTTATAGATGCGCTCATATTTATTCCTATAATCTAATAAATAAGAACATTTTAATATCATCAGAAGTAAAACGTCAATAACTGTTTTTCTCAATTTTCACCTTGCCGCGGAAAATATGATAAATCCACATTCCATAGGCAAGGACAAGAGGAACCCCAATCAATACGACAATCATGAGAGTCTTTAGCGTTTTTGGAGAAGAGGCCGAGTTAAAGATCGTCAAACTATGCACTGAAGGATCTATTGTCGAAGGGACGAGCACCGGATATGTACCCAGGCCATAAAGAACTAAAAGCAGCGCAATGCTTAAAGAAGAGGAAAGAAACGCCCAGCCATCGTTTTTTTTCCGCACCTGATATGGAATATTTAAAATAGCGGCGAGAGAAAAAATGGGGAAAAAAAACAGATATGGGTAAGCATGAAAGTGAGCCACCATGTGAGGCATATAAACAAGCGTTGTAATGCTTGTAATCACGTACCAAAAAAGAAAAACAACAATCGACGGATTGATCCATCTTTGGACAGTTGCATGGGACTCCCCTTCTGTTTTCATATTTAAGAAAGTGGCGCCATGCATCGCAAAAAGAGAGACTGTGGTGATCCCGACTAGAAGAGGATAGGGATGCAGAAAATCGGTAAATGTCCCCACATAATTTTGCCCTGCATCCAGAGGAATGCCTCGGATCATATTTCCAATCAGGACGCCTAAAACAAAAGCAACCAGAATGCTAGAAAATGAAAATACCACATCCCAGGTGCTTCTCCATGTCTTCGACGCCCTCTTACTCCTGAATTCAATGGCTACAGCGCGAAATATAAGACCTGCGATCAGAAACATCAAAAGAGTATAAAATCCAGAAAATATCGTTGCATACACATTCGGAAAACCCGCAAATAATCCCCCCATGACAATCACAAGCCATACTTCATTGCCATCCCAAACAGGGCCTATTGCATTCAAAAATGTCCGTCTTTGCAGATCATTTTTCGCCAAAAGATGCCACGCGCCAACGCCTAGATCAAATCCATCCAATACAGTATAAAATAAAACAGAAAGACCAATCACTGCGTACCATAGCGTCTCTAAACTCATATATACCCTACTTAATCACATTGCGATAGACGATCTCGGTTTCTCCGCCCTCGGGGCCATGTTTAATTTTTCTATCCAAGAGAAATAAAAACAAAAATAAAAGAAGCGAATAGATAACCAAGAACATGACAATCGATCCCATCACCTGCGATGCAGAGATAGACGCCGACACCCCTTCGCTTGTTCTCAGTAATTTCCATACAATCCAAGGCTGTCTTCCCATTTCCGTAGATATCCATCCACATTGCTGCGCAATATGGGGAAATCCAACCGATACAATCATAGACCAAAGAAGCCATCGCCTTTTTTCAAGACGCTTATTTTTCCAAGACCACAACCCTAAAAACGCCACGAGGAACATCAAAGCCCACATCATAACCATTAAATGATAGGTCTGGAAAACAACTGCCACTTTAGGCCATTCATCTCGAGGAATTTGATCCAATCCCATGACAGGCGTTTTCCAATTCCGATAGGTAAGCAAACTCAAAAGGCCCGGAATTTTTAACGAATGGACCTGTTCTGTTTTAGGATCGACCCAGCCAAAAACCGAAATAGGAGTCTCTTCCTGCGTTTTGTAAATCCCTTCAAAAGCAGCCAATTTAGCAGGTTGATATTTCGCAATCAGCCTTGCGCTGCTATCCCCCGATGCCAATTGCAGCACCAAAAAAATCATCGCAAGCCAAAGGCCCAAACGGGTCATCGAACGAGCCACAGATAAATGCCGTTTTTTTAATAGATAGTAGGCGCCGACGCTAATCACAAAAAATGCGCCCGTAAGCCAACAGCCTAAAATCACGTGGCAAAGGCGGTCGACAGACGAAGGATTGAAGACCATTTTCCAAAATTCGGTCGTCACAGCGCGGGGGCCAAGAGGTGTTTGTTCTATGATGAATCCGGCCGGTGTTTGCATCCAAGAATTCGCGACGATAATCCAGACCGCGCTAAAATGGGCGCCAAAACAAACGCAGATTGTCGCAAAATAATGGAGCTTGGGACCCACTCGATCCCATCCGAAAAGCAATATCCCCAAAAAACCTGCCTCGAGGAAAAATGCAAAAATCCCCTCCGACGCAAGGGCGCTTCCAAATACATCCCCTACATAGCGCGAATAGCGGGCCCAGTTGGTTCCAAAAGCAAACATTTGGACAAGCCCTGTCGCCACTCCCAAGGCAAATGTGAGCGCAAAAATGTTGATCCAAAAATGGGTCATTTCCTTGTATTTCGGATTTTTTGTCTTGAGATACATCCCTTCCATAATCACAAGCATCAGGCCAAGGCCGATGCTCATGGGAGGATACAAGTAGTGGAAACAGCTATTGATCGCAAATTGAATGCGAGAAAGAATTAAAACGTCCATAGCGACCATTTTAAAGAATCAACAATTGCTGTCAATTAAATATTTGGATATAGGAAGGATATGGCCCCCTGTTTTATCTCCCTATTGATCGCCCTTCCTTTATTGGGAGAACTTCCCCTGTCGAATCTCTCTTTGCAAGATGCGGAATATATCGCAGAGGAATACAACAAACAGCTTCTCATTGCCAAGGAAGGGACAAAACAAGCCAAAGAAAGAACCTCCCAAGCCGTTTCCCGTTATTTCCCTTCCATCAACTATCGAGGCGAGTTCGAAAATGTCGAAAAAAAAGAACTTTTTTTCAACATCTATTCCCCAGAAAACCCATTCACTCCAAGCCATCGAGGGTTTGGCAGCACTTTGGAGATTTTCCAGCCCATTTTTTCCTCTGATCTGATTTTCAATTTGAAAGCAAAACAGATCGCAGCCGAATCGACCGAATTCGAACAAGCCACTACGCTCAACGAACTTCTCCTCGCTGTAAGACGAAGCTATTATTCCGTTGTCGCTCTCGAAACATCTTTGGCTATTGAACGAGAAAACATCAATTATCTCGCCTACGCTCTCGAACAAGAGCAAGGGAAACTCAATGCAGGCAATTCCACAACTTTGGAAGTCAATCAAAGCAAAGTGGCTGTAGCCAATGCAATTTCCCTCTATTATTCCACGCTCAAAGATTTAAAAAATGCACGCAACGCATTCATTCTCACGTTAGGGATCGATCCTCTTCTCGAACCCAAAATTGCCTTAAGCCAAAAGCAAATCCCTCTTAATTCAATCCCCGAAATCGCGCTGAAACTCCAGGAAGTCGATAGCAAATATCATTATTTAAGCGAGCAAATCCCCTCTACGCAAGATTTTTTAGCCCATATCGACAAGATTGAAAATGCGAGATCCCTCATCCTTTTTTCTGAAAACGAAGTCTTTGAATATCTCGAACTCGCCCTTTCCCATAGACCCGATCTTCGGTCAAGCCAATTGCAAATCGGCGTAGCAGAACAAAATCTAAAAGAAAAACAGGGCCATTATCTACCCAAAGTCGAAGGGTATGCGCGCTATTCCTACAACGATCAATACTTAGGGCCCAAACCATTTGGCTCGGAAAAATATTTCTGGTCGGGAGGACTCGTCTTGACTTGGAATCTTTTCGATAGCTTATTGAGAGAGCATGAAATTAAAGAAGCAAGATCTCTCAGACAATCCCATCGAATCCATTACGACAAAATATATCAAAAAATCGAAGTGGAAATCCGAAACGGCCTCTACCAGCTCGAAGAAGCGATCATGGCCTATCTCTCGTCGAGCCAAGCCGTATTCGTCGCAGAGCAAGCCCGATTCCAAGCGGCCGAAAAACTCGAATTCGGAAGAATCCCTCCTCTCGACTATCGAGATAGCGTAAATCTTCTCCTCCAAGCCAACAACCAAAAAATCAGAGCCAGTTTCGATCTCATCTACGCCTATTATCAGCTTCGCTATTCCACCGGAACCGATGTTGCAAATAACTTATAACCAAATAATTATAAAATACGCTAAAATCCTCTATTGCAAAGATTGTACAAACCCAGATAAAAGACTCTAGGTGTTTGGAAATAAAGAGTAAATTTAGCTGTATGCCTATTGTGGAAATTTTGATCATCGCCGTGATGATCAACTACCTTCTTTCCTTTCTGTGGAATACGAAATCGATGGATCTCATCTTGGGATTTTTCGCATTCCTCTTCATTTTAGGCGCTTCGAGTTGGCTCAATTTACCTGTCTTGCATAAAATTATGATTTTACTCGGCAATGTCCTTGTCATTGCCGTCATTGTGATTTTTCAGCCCGAGCTCAGGATGGCTCTTTCAAAACTTTCCTTAAAAGGGCGCAGAAAACGGGAAATCACGACATTTGATAAATTCGTAGACAGTCTAGCCAATTCGATCTACCGCATGTCGGAAAAAAGAATCGGGGCTCTCATCGTTCTCGAAAACAAGGATTCTCTCGAAGAATATGCGCAAAAAGCCGTCCTTTTGAACGCAGAATTCTCTTCCGAGCTTTTAGAAACTATTTTTACAGCCAATACTCCCTTGCACGATGGAGCGATCATCGTAAGAGACCAGACACTGCTCGCCGCAGCAGCCATTTTGCCTTTGATGGAAGATACATCTCAAATTGCAAGATCCATGGGAACGCGCCATAGAGCAGGTCTTGGAATGAGCCAAATATCGGATGCTTTAGTGATTGTTGTTTCCGAAGAAACCGGCAAGGTGTCCATTGCGCGCGAAGGGATCATGACCCGCGGCGTAAAAATCGATCGATTTAAAGGGATCATTCGCAGTATCTTTAATCCTCAGGAAGGGGTGGCTTCTTCTAAATTTAAAATCCTAGAATGGCTTAAAACGTGATTTCATTTCTCAAAAAACTATTCCTCGATCATTGGCAGCGCAAACTCGTTTCGCTTGTCCTTGCATTGATCATTTGGATTCTCATAAACCACTCTATGACCGTAGCCAAAGTCATCTCCGGAGTCCCTGTCCGCGTCATTCATTTGCCGGAAGGGAAAACAATTGAGGGGATGCTTGAAAACGGGGTTTTAAATACAAAAGTCAACCTCAGCGTCAACGGAAACAAAGAAAGCCTAGACGATCTTTCTTCCAAAAATCTCGAAATCATCATTGATGCATACGGACAGCCGGATCAGTGGATTGCGAGCATCGACAAAAAAAATCTCCGCTGCACAAATTCCGGAATCGATCTTTCCAAGGCAATTGCAAAAATTACGCCGCAGGAAATGATCATTAAGCAAACAAAACTCATTTCCGAAAAAATCCCCGTTTCAATCAATCAGCCAATTGGAGAAGCCCCCAAAGGATATCAATATCTCAATGTTTGGCCCGACCAGCTCTATTTAACAATCCATGGTCCTGAAGAAGTGGTCAAAAAACTCAAAAAACGGGGTCTAAAAATCACATTCAATCTCAATGAAATCACCCCTTCCGATCTAGACAGCCTCCAAAGCGATAAAGAAACCGATGAACTCAGCTTTCTCGTTCCGATGGATTGGAAAAAAATCTCAGTTCCCCAAATCGCTGACCACCAGTTGACAATCGACGATCCGCAATCCAAATTCCTCCGCCTCAACTTTTCAAGGCAAGAATACCTGCCGATTGGAACCTCTTTCCCCATCGGCATTTTTTTCCCCTCAAAACATAGCGCTACCCTAAATCCTGAAACTTACTCGATTGCCATAAATGATTTCATTCAGAAGAAAAATGGAATCAAAATGCTTTCCCTCCCTCTTTACGCGCATGGGGTCAGCAAGCTATTTTTAGAAACTGTCAAAGACATGATGCAAATCTCGGTCATTGCAGCGCCCAAATCGGAAAGAGAGACTCTCCTTTGGAACATCCAATTCATCAACGCGCATGAACTGGAAAATAGATACGTCGCTAAAATCCTTTCGGAATCGGGAGATGATTCATTCGATGTTTCCCCTCATATGCGAGAAGAGTATTTGCGCAATCACTTTCATAAATACATGAATCAATTCCGCTTTTATACGGCAAACCACCAAAAACTGAACCTCAATATAGAACTCCAGGCCGACTCCATTTCAGTTGTCCCTAAAAACGACCTATCTCAAACAGATGCAATGGAGCGATGAAGGGGGATTTTCCTATGAAGCAGCATGTTGTCCTTCTAAAATCAAGCGCCCAACAAAATGGGGGTCTTGAAAAATATGCCTCCCGGATCGCCGCTGCCTTTGCAACGCTCGGAGCAAAAGTCACCATCTTGACA
>CAYOMT010000030.1:0-14085 GCA_964405125.1 uncultured bacterium | reverse complement strand
TCATTTCTTCGTCCTAATTTTCATCCAAAGCCAATTTTTCCCACGGAAATGAACTAAAGCATAACTTCCTTTCATCCTTTTCCCTTCGGCCCTAAATTCAATGACCCCTTTTTTTAAACAATGAAAAAGGGATCGACTTTTTAAATTCTGAAAATACCCTCTATCCCAAATCTCGACCTTTCCCGCCCCATAATTTCCTTCCGGAATCACCCCTTCAAAATGGGCATATTCCAAGGGGTGGTCTTCTGTAAAAATCGCAAGATGCTTTTCGCCAATTTTCTTAGGAGCTCCCTTGGGAACTGCCCACGATTTTAAAACCCCCCGAATCTCCAACCGAAGATCAAAGTGCAAAGAGCGGGCGCGATGTTTTTGTACGACAAAAAGCGCTCTTTTAACACTTTTCCCCTCTCCCCGTTTTTTCAAAAGGCCCTACTTTCTATTGCTTTTTAAATTTTGCCGCTTTTTCCGATCCTTCCGTCGTATTGCCGGCGACATAAGAATGCGCTCCTATCCCGGCAAGCTTCCCCTTATCTACAATCAGATATTCATCGCGAATCGGACGGTTTTCAAACCAACATTCTAAAATCTCCCTCACCCCAGATGCATAGCGGGCTTGGGCGGACAAACTAGTTCCAGAAACATGGGGCGTCATCCCGTGATGGGGCATCGTCCTCCACGGATGATCATTCGGCGCTGGCTGAGGAAACCATACATCTCCGGCATAGCCCGCAAGCTGTCCGCTTTTCAAAGCCTTCGCAATGGCCTCCGTTTCACAGATCTTCCCTCGCGCCGTATTCACAATATAAGAACCTCTCTTCATTTTTTGGATCAAAGCATCATTGAATAAATGCTCCGTTTCTACATGAAGAGGACAATTGATCGTAATGACATCGCAAACACGCACCATCGACTCTACAGTTTCGTGGTAAGTCAGACCCAATTCTTCTTCCACGCTTTTCGGAAGACGGTGGCGCTCTGTATAATGGAGCCTCACTCCAAAGGGTTTAAGTCTTCTCAAAGTAGCAAGACCAATATGGCCTGCCGCGATAGATCCCACATCCATTCCTTCCAAATCATAGGATCTCTCTACGCAATCCGCAATATTCCATCCCTTATTTACGACGTATTGATAAGAGGGGATATAATTGCGAACAAGAGACAAAATCATCATCACAATATGTTCTGCAACACTAATACTATTGCAAAAAGTAATCTCAGCTACGGTAACCCCTTTTTTCATTGCAGTCTTTAGATCCACATGGTCCGATCCAATACCTGCTGTAATGGCCAATTTAAGCTTATGGGCCTTATCTAGTCTTTCTTGCGTCAGGTAGGCCGGCCAAAAAGGCTGCGAAATCACGATATCTGCATCGGGAAGCTCCTTTTCAAATACAGACGCCGGACCTTCTTTATCGGACGTCACAACCAACGTATGCCCTAAGTTTTTCAAAAAAGAACGAAGACCTAAAGCTCCAGATACACAACCTAAGAGTTCCCCTGGCTTAAAGTCGATTTTATGAGGAGATGGAGTGGAGCTCCCATTTGGATAATGGGTTATTTTAGGGATCATATCCCTTGCATATGTTTTAGGCACCCCTTGCACAGGATCGTCATACAACACTAGAAGAATCTTCATAATCCTCGATTCAAAAATTTATTATTTGAATATCAACCCATCAATTAGTTATCAAGAGATATATGCTTGCTGCGATCTTAAAAAATCTAAAACAACCTCTCTCCATAGAAAATATTCCCAAACCCGTCTGTAAAAAGGGGGAGCTTCTGATCAAAGTTCTCGCATGCGGAATTTGTCGGACAGACCTCCATATTTTAGATGGGGATCTCCCTCAGCCGAAACTCCCCTTGATTTTAGGCCATGAAATCGTAGGAGAAGTTCTTGAAATAGGATCCGGCGTCTCCCGTTTTTATAGAGGAGATCGAGTGGGAATCCCCTGGCTTGCGCAAAGCTGCGGCGCATGCGAATATTGTCTTAAAGAAAAAGAAAATCTCTGTGAAAAAGCCCAATTTACCGGCTACCACCGCAATGGAGGTTTTGCAGAATATACGACATGCCTTGCCGATTTTGCCATCCCTATTCCCTCCCTTTACGAGGGTCAACAAATGGCCCCGTTTCTTTGCGCCGGGTTGATTGGATATAGATCCTATCGGATGGCTTCCCCTCAAAAAACAGTCGGATTCTACGGGTTCGGCTCTGCAGCTCGCCTCCTCTTACCCCTCGCCCTCTTCGAAGGCAAGCAAGTATATGTCTTCACGCGCCCCGGAGATTTAGAAGGGCAGAAAGAAGCTCTTCGCCTCGGCGCTTTCTGGGCAGGCGATAGCACGATGGATCCACCCCAACCTCTCGATGCAGCCATTCTCTTTGCCGCCGCAGGAGAACTGGTTCCTAGATCTTTAAAAAACTTAAAAAAAGGGGGCCGATGCGTTTGCGGAGAAATCCACATGACCGATATCCCCTCTTTTCCTTATCAAGATTTATGGGGAGAAAAACAAATCCGGTCGGTCGCCAATTTAACTCGCAAAGATGCCGAAGAATACTTCCAGCTTCTTCATAAAGTACACATATCTCCCGCAATCTCTTCCTATTCTTTGAAAGACATCAACCAGGCAATCCAAGATGTAAGAGAGGGGAAAATACAGGGCACCGCGGTGATCATTCCTGATCTTTTTTCATCTTTCGATGAGAAATCCAGAGGATGATTCCGAGCACAGCCACTCCTCCCACCATCAAAGGGATCAAAATCGCATATAAATACTGAACCACCATCGCGCTCAAACAAGAAAACAATCCAAGAACAATCCCAATCCACAAAAATGTAGACTCAATATAAATTCCTGCAATAAAAATCCCTAAGCTCAATAGGGTTAGATCAAAAATACCAGCGATGAACCGACTGATAATTCCTAAATGAACAAAGAAAGAAACTGCAAATACAGCCGCAATGACGCCGAGCCAATGAAGCACTTCGTGTCCGAGGGTAATCGGAGTGATCACTTGCCGCTGTTTGCGCATATACCAACTAAGCCAAAGAGCAAGGATCGCATAGACAGGAACAGCCCACTTCCAATAATCCCATCCCCCTTTGGATCTCACATCAGTGACAACCATCCCTAAAAAGGCGAGAAGAAGCATGATAATCCCAACAGAGAGTCTGGCTTTCCAAGGATGTTTTATCTCGCTCATGGTTTGGGCAAATCCTTTTTGAGTGTCTCGATTAATTTTTCCGCGCTCACCCCTCTCGGGTATAAAGAGCTTTGCAAATCCGGCTCATCCCTGTATCGAATCCAGCCCCAGGGAAAATGGAGAATGAGAAGTTCTGAAAACCGATTCTCTCCTGAAACAAAGACAAAGTAATAGGGTTGGATAGAGCAAGATTCCTCTTTTTCCAGAATCTCTACCATCAATGGCTTTTCCCTTTCCTTCCGAATTAAATAGGTCCCGATAGGACTTCCCTCGAGCCTCTTTTCCGCTTCCACATCCGTTAAAATGCCTGCCCAGCCGGAATCTTTTTCTATCTCTTTATCTTGCAAAATGCTCGATGCCACGCCTCGAATCTTATTATTTAGGCCATGAAGCGTCTCTTCCACAACAAAGCGGGCTTCTGGAGATACACGCAACCCTTGCTCGAGATTTTTCACCTCAAAGTGAGCCAAGCCTCTCCCTTCGTCTATGACGACAAACTGGATTTCTTTCCAAACCTTGGAAGGAATCTCTTTTTTTGTATGAAGAGAAAGATCCAAATCCCCAATCCCTTTCTGCAGCTTCATCTCTCCAGAATTGCACTCGAGTAAAACAGGGTACTGCCCTATCTTAGAAAGATCTCTGAATTGGCTTAAATTGCCTTTGACTATGTGATTGATATCCATATAAATCTTTGTATACGCTAATTCGTCTTTTATTTTGGACAAAAAAAAATCGAGCAGACCTTGAGGTCTTGCTCGATCCTATTATCATTTTGAAAATACAGGCATTCTAGCAGAGTCTCTCTTGCTGAGCACCTTAAATAAGAGATTACTCTTGTGCCATGATAGAAGATGCAGCAGAAGATTTACGTGCACGTCGTCTTGTTTTTGTTTTACGTGCTTTAGCTCTCTTCGCTTTTTTATGTGTTCTTTTGTGTGATCTTTTGTGTGATCTTTTTTTTGCTGTCTTCTTATGTGATCTTTTGTGTGCTTTTTTTCTACGTTTTACCATTTTTTCCTCCTTATGGTCGCAAAGCGATGGAGCTTTATTTTGTGCTCTCCCTTCCTTTTCCCTCTTCAGGAAACCAAGTTCTGCACTTCAGCGGGGGATCCCGCTCTCTACATCTGCCTTACAATTCTTAATATACTAATTTTTACAAATAATTACAAACATAAGACTGTTGTTAAATTCATAAATAAAAAAACCAAATAATTAAAAAAGCCTTCAAAACATATTCTGAAGGCAATTTTTCAAACAAAAAAAAATAAAAAAAATTTCTGAAAATGCAAAATTTTTCACAAAAAATACAAAAAATACACATCACATTAAAAATAAGAAACTTACAAAATATTAAAACGCATAACACGCTCAATTTAAGAAGTTAAGGAAAATAAAAAAAGAAATGCAAAAAAACAGAAATTCGACAAACTTTTCCTTTCTAGATACAGATTAAAATGCTATTTTCAAAAGATGACCATTGCACTTTTCATTATTCTTGGACTTTTCACAGGAATTCTTGCAGGACTTCTTGGAATTGGAGGCGGAGTCATCACTGTCCCTGCCATGTTTTTTCTCCTTCGCTACCATAATTTCCCTCCTGAACATCTCATGCATGTATGTGTTGCAACAGCGCTTGCCACCACTTTCATGACATCGATCGGATCTACATTGTCGCATCATAAAAAGAAGGCTGTTCTCCCTTCTGTTTTGAAAATCATTGGCCCGGGTCTTATGGTCGGATGTATTTTTGGAGCGATCGTTTCAATCTATTTATCGAGCCAATTCCTACAGATGTTTTTCGGCTTAATGTCCATCTTGTTTGCCTTCTATTTCTTTTTCCCAAAGCTCCCGGATCTCTATATTGCCTCGCGTCCGAATCTATCTCTTCTGGGATTCGGAATCTTGGTTGGATGCTTATCGAGCCTTCTCGGAATCGGGGGAGGAATTTTTATGGTTCCCCTCTTGCTTGGCTACCAAATATCTTTGCAAAATGCGGTTGCAAGTTCTTCAGCAGGAACGCTTGCCACAGCTTTTGCAGGAACTATCGCATATCTGTTTATCGCTTATGGAAAACCTACTGCGCCGGAGACAATTGGCTTTGTCAATATCCCAGCTTTTTTAGGCATTGGGATCAGCTCTCTTTGCACGACATCCATTGGATGCAAACTGGCGCATACTCTAAAGCCTCAGATCATTAAGAGGATTTTCTCAGTGGCCCTTGCCATCACAGGACTCACGATGATTTTCAGTTCTTAGAGATTGTAATCAATCCCAACGACGCGACTTTTTTTTATTCTTTTCTTCCTTCCACTGAAAATCGACTTCCGCGTCGTCAAACCAAGCGATAATCGCTTGATATACCTTCTTTCCCTGATCAAAAACAAATTCATCGCGGCCCGATGACACAAGCCATACATATCCGCCAATCAACATGATCATCCAAAGAAGTTTTCTCATATCATTATTATACTCGCTTAACGTACAATTTCATTGCAAAAGGAAATCGTGATTCTGACTGACTTTCAAATTCTCCGACCCCTTTACGAAACCTCTCAAGAGGAAACTCTAGATTGGCTCGTCTCAGCTCACACAGAAGCAGAATCTAAAAAAAATCACCCCGACCTCCCTTCTTTTCAAAACGCGCTGAAAGAAAAATTGTGGCACATCGGCTGTAAGCCGGACAGGATCAAGAAAAGAGGCCATGTCATTGAAGATTATCTACATAAAAACTGGGATGAGATGACGCTTTACTGCATGAAAGAAGATCCAAGCGGGAGAAATTTATCCACTCGATCTCAAATCTTCCAAGAAAATGCAGACAAGATCTTCACACAATATTATCCGGAAGGATCTTTGGCTCCCGATGATCTCATCCATGTGAGCTGCACAGGATATGTATCTCCAAGCGGCGCGCAAAAGATCGCCTCTTTAAGAAATTGGAGGGATCAAACAACCATTACGCATGCATATCACATGGGTTGCTACGCATCCATTCCAGCCATTCGGATCGCGCGCGGATTCCTCTTCCAAGATTTAGAAAAAGCAAGAGTCGATATCGTCCATACAGAAATTTGCTCCCTCCACACGAATCCAGCCAATCACAACTTAGATCAGCTCGTATCGCAAAGCCTTTTCGCTGATGGGTTTATCAAATATAGCGTAAAACAAAAAGAAGAAAAGCCGCATATCGAGATCATTTCCATCCAAGAAGAAATCATTCCGAATTCGACCCAATCCATGACCTGGAATGTCATGCATTGGGGCTTTGAAATGACCTTATCGAAAGAAGTTCCCGTACTGATTTCTCGCGCGCTTCCTCAATTTTTAGAAAAGTTAAGTCGGAAAAGCAAGATGGCAATCGATGAGAAAACCCTTTTCGCCGTCCATCCCGGGGGCCCAAAAATTCTCATCTACATCCAAGAACTCCTCAAATTGAAAGACGAACAAATGGCCCATAGTTTTCAGATCCTCAAAAATTATGGAAATATGTCATCCGCCACGCTTCCCCATATTTGGGAGAGCATTTTAAACGATCCCAATGTGCCGGATGGGACCTCGATTGTAAGTCTTGCCTTTGGACCGGGTCTTAGCATCACAGGAGCTGCCATGAAAAAGAAATCATCGGAAAAGCCAATATGTGGGTCTTAGGCATCCTCCCTTTTATCCTCCAAGCCCTCGTGATCCTCTTTGACGAAGGCTATTTCCACATAAAAAGAGGTCTGCCCAAATGGGAAAGGATAGGACACCCCATCGATACGTGCAGCGTTCTTCTCTGCATGGGTTTTGTTCTCTTTGTCCCTTTTTCCGTAAAAACTCTCATCCTCTACAGTTTCCTTGCCGCCGTTTCCTGCATCCTCGTCACAAAAGATGAATTTGTCCATAAAGAACACTGCCCCGCCTCGGAACAATGGCTCCACGCCCTTTTGTTTACCTTGCATCCAATGACCCTGATTTCTGCCGGATTTATTTGGCCTGTTGTGCAAAATGTAGAGGTATCTCCTTGGATCTCAACGTTTTTTAATCAGCCTAAATCCCTTCATTTATTTTTGTGGGGGCAATTGGCGACGATGAGCCTATTTTTAGTTTATCAGATCGTATTTTGGAATTTTTTATGGAAAGACAAACCGGTTCTAAAACAATAAATAACGCGTTCTACGATCATCTTCGCGATGATTGGTATACCGCTTTAAACCATCCCATTGCGCTACTGCGCGCGGAAAACAAGGTGCGCAACCCTTGGATTGCCGAAGAAATCCGAAAAAAGCACCCGGAGGCTCCGGTTTCCATTCTAGATATAGGCTGCGGCGCCGGTCTTTTAACCAATGCACTCGCTCTTGAGGGGCACGCCGTTTCAGGGATCGATCTTTCTGAAGAGTCCCTGAAAATTGCGCGCAATAAGGATCTGACCCAAAAAGTCCGCTATGAAGTGGCCAATGCCTACGAGCTTCCCTTTCCGGACGCTTCTTTCGACGTAGTCTGTGCCATGGATATTCTAGAGCACGTAGAAAATCCGAATAAGCTCATCCAAGAAGCGAGTCGAGTGCTCAAAAAAAATGGCCTTTTCTTCTTCCACACATTCAATCGCAATCCATTGAGCTACATCGTCATCATCAAGGGGGTCGATTGGTGTGTTCAAAATGCGCCAAAAAACATGCATGTGTACCCTCTTTTTATCAAACCCAAAGAGCTAGATCAGCTTTGTCAAAATCATGGGCTGAAGATCGAAAATATGCTGGGATTGCGCCCAAAAATCGCAAAGCCCTTTTTCCGGATGCTATGGACTCGGAAAGTCCCCGCAGATTTCTCCTTTTGCTTTTCAAAAAATCTATCCACAGGATATTGTGGTCTCGCAAATAAAATCATATTTTAAGGAATCCTATGCCGCAGATTTCATTCAAAGGAAAGCCAGTGCACACCGCGGGACATCTCCCGACAGTCCACACAAAAGCCCCCGACTTTACACTCGTAGATAAGGATCTTCGCGACCGGACTCTCCACGAATTTCAGGGGAAGAAAAAAATCTTGGCGACCGTGCCAAGCCTGGATACCGGCGTCTGTTCTTTGATGACGAAACATCTCAATGAATTTGCCAAAAAACACCCCGAAGTCATGATCCTCGTTGTCTCTTGCGATATGCCCTTTGCGCAAAAAAGATTCTGCGAAGCAGAACAAGTGCATAATGTCCTCACCTGCTCTATGATGCGGGACAAAGAATTTGGAAAATCCTACGGTCTTCTCATACAAGATGGCCCTTTAGCCGGCATTCTTGCCAGATCCCTCTTTGTCCTCGATGAAAAAGACCATATCCTCTACGTAGAATTGGTCCCGGAAATCACGCAAGAGCCCAACTATCATAAAGCATTTGAAATTGTGCAGGGCCATTCAAAGAAGTGATTTTTTACGCATATAAAAAAAGATCCCGAGCAAAATCATAGGGATGCTTAAGATTTGCCCCATCGTAAGAAGGGGCGTTTCGGAAAGAAGGTGGCTTTGTTCTAATTTTAAGAACTCGATCAAAAATCTAAAGCCG
The DNA here is from genome assembly GCA_964405125.1 of uncultured bacterium. Lineage (GTDB taxonomy): Bacteria > Chlamydiota > Chlamydiia > Chlamydiales > SM23-39 > DAIDHZ01. Next base: position 5,353 of record CAYOMT010000030.1, on the reverse strand, counting down.
AAAACAAGAATTAAGAATAATCCGATCAATTTTCCTTTTGCGAGAAGAATCTGAGGACGGTACGTAATCTTCCAAAGAAGATAGAAAACAAGAAAATAAAAAACCGCTTCGTAAATCTGCACAGGATGTCTTGGCACGGGAAGACTATGGTCTGCAGGAGATCCGAAGACAACGCCCCAAGGAAGAGACGTCTCGGAGCCCAAAATTTCCTGATTGATGAAATTCCCAATCCGAATGCAGCCTCCGCAAAATGCCGTGGGAACACAGACAAAATCGAGAAGCCGAATCCAATCCAAGCCTTTAGAGGTTTTCCGCACCTGATGACTAAACAAGATCATCGAAAAAATAATGGCAATGGCGGCCCCATGACTTGCAAGGCCCCCTTCCCAGACACGAAAAATTTCCCACGGATCGTCTAAAAAATCAGAGGGCGTTTCGTAAAAAATAAAGTGTCCCAGACGAGCGCCCGCAATCGTCGCAATCAATATATACCCAACTAACCGATCGGCGAGCAAAAGAGAATTCCGATAAAGACCCAAAACAGCCTCTCCAAGCTTCTCGTCGAGATGCAATCGGACTAAAGCTCTTTTTGGATGTAGGCACCGGCTCTTTTTGACAAAATGTCGAAATTTCCCAAAAACTTCGTCTTCTTCTTGGATTTTCTTATTTAAAGATTTTGCAATCCCACCTACCGTCTTCCCCCAAAAAGTCAATTTTTCAGGACAGAGAATCTCCGCTTCTGTATACTCCGGATGATTGAGGAAATATCTCCTTAAAATGGAAACAAATAAGGGAAATCCTACAGCAAATCCAAAAGTAAATAAAACCCCATACCAAAGAATCGGCCAGTTAAAATACGGAATCAAAAAAACTTCAGGTTTTGGGTCCCAATGAATCATCTGATGTAAAAAATGTTTAAAGTTAAAATTATTACCCACGGAAAGACGAAAGAACCATGGCTCCATACCGCTCTTGCCGAATATGAAAAACGACTGAGTGGAAAAATGGAGATCGAATGGGTTCTTACGACAAAATTAAAAGATCTGGAGGACAAATCTCTCAAAGAATCCCATCTGATTGCTCTCGATGTAAAAGGGAAAGCTCTTACAAGCGAAGAGTTCAGCCATTTTCTTTTTTCTAAATGGGGTGCAAGACCTTGTTTTGTCATCGGAGGAGCAGAAGGATTACAGCCAACCATTTTAGCCCATGCAAAATATCGCTTCAGTCTATCCTCTTTGACATTTACCCACCAAATGGTTCGATTGATCCTCACCGAACAACTCTACCGGGCGATTGAAATCGAAGAAGGTAGCTCGTACCATAAATGATATGGCTATGCAGCTTCCATACGCGCTGCTCGGAAATAAAGCATCGCCCCATTCATGAGGGCGGAACCAATTGCCACATCGACAAATCCCCGAATATCAATGGGGATCGGAAGAAATCTAAAAAGCATGCCCAGCATCATCATGGAACCAATCAAGATCCAATAAGATTTCGTATATACCTGCGAAAAACGGATTGGAAGGGACAGCGAACGGATCCGGCTAACCACCCGATTCACCGTTTTTACAAAAACAAACCGCCCCTTTGCAAATCCAACAATCAAAGCAAAGAAAATAATCCAATTCGAAGCTTGATTTGCAGAGCCGATGGAATGATTCCATCGAAAACTCAAAGACTCCGGGTCCATTTGAGCCTCCGCGACAAAACGAAGCCCTTTATACATCAGAAAAATCCCAATTATGAACCAAGTCGCTCCGGAAGAAAGAATCCAACCTCTCTGCTTCATATCCCCACCCTTTTTTGAGTTGACACTATAATCCAATGGATCTCTTCTGTCAAAGAAATCGAGAGGCATACCTCTCGTGATGCAAAAATTGGCCTTTGAAAAATATTCTATAACAGATATAAGTATACACATTCCTCTCATGACCTTGCGAGAGGCTTATTTCTTGGGAGTCATTTTATTATGAATCTAGCACTGGCCTTCACTCGCATTTTGTTCTTCGTCTTGAGCATATTTTTCTTAACTGTCTATATGGTTTCGGGAAGGGAAGGATATACTCTTTTCAATTTAGGAAAAGGGGTCTTTTCGGGAGCTATTTTAGGGGGTCTCCTCATTTGCTCCGACCTTCTCTTTCGAAGATTCAACCTGCGGGCATTCAACACTGCGATCGTCGGCCTTTTTGTCGGATATCTCATGGGACAAGCCCTCGTCCTTGTTTTAGATGCCATTTTGATTATCAGCGCCGCCTCGATCCATCTGCATCCCGAAACTCTGGAAATTTTTAAAATCGCCCTTTTTCTCTTTGGGATTTATCTCGGCACTCTCATGACTCTGCGCGCTGCCGACGAACTTTACGTAACCATTCCCTTTGTTAAATTCACTCCGACGACCCATAAGAAAAAAGATCTCCTTCTAGACAGCTCTGTTTTATCCGACGCGAGAATCATCGATGTCGCCGCATCGGGAGTCCTCGACAATCATCTCGTGATTCCTCGATTCTTAATCAAAGATCTCTATGCGCAAGCAGAACTTCCCGATGAGATGACTCGAATGAAGGCGAAAAGAGCTTTGGAAGTTGCCAAAAAACTCGAATCGATCCCCGAAGTCGAGCTCCGCTATAACGACACCGATTTTCCCGATATCAAAGATTCGATGAATAAAATGCTCCGATTGAGCCGATTGATCGATGCCAACATCCTGACCGCCGATATCAGCAGAGTGCAAATCGCAACCATCGAAGGAGTTCGGATCATCAATATCCACACCCTTTCCAACGCCCTCAAACCACTCATGCAGGCAGGCGAGCAAATCCGGATTAAAATCCAACGCTATGGAAAAGAACCGCGGCAAGGGATTGGTTATCTCGACGATGGAACCATGGTTGTTGTCAATGGAGGCGGGCAATTCATTGGAGAAACCATCGATGCTCAGGTACTCTCGGTAAAGCACACATCTTCCGGCCGGATGATCTTCTGCAACGCAGCCGATGCGGAAGGAAAATACCCCAACCCCTATCACGATGAGAACGAAGAACAATGATCCAAGGCCTGGGTACAGATATTATAGAAATCGACCGAATCCGCGACGCCATTGAAAGGCACGGACTCCACTTCTTAAATCGCCTCTTTTCCCAGAAAGAACAAGATTATTGCTACGGTTTTAAAGACGCATCCCCTCGCTTTGCCGGCCGTTTTGCGGCCAAAGAGGCCATTGTAAAAGCTTTAGGAACCGGATTCGGCGAAGAAGTTTCCTGGCACGACATCGAGATTGTCAATGACAATTTAGGCAAACCCCTTGTGCATCTATCGGAAGCCTTAAAAAAGAAATACAAAAACCCAAAAATCTTACTCTCGATCAGCCACTGCGTCAAATACGCCACGGCGACAGCGATTCTGATCTAAAACGAAAACGGAAGCAAGTAACTCACCATAAAGGTATTGACTCTCTGAGGAGCCGATTTGGCAAGAACTCTTCGTATATATTCAAACCGAAGCGTTCCCCATACATCCATCCGGTATCCGTAGCGAATTCCGAGATCAATCGCCTTCTCCCGCACTTTGGCGTATCCATAAAAATGGTCGATATTCACGTGAACGTGCCGGCCATACCCATTGATCCCTTCCGCATATAAAGCCCACTTGTGCTGGTCGTCGATATTGGTTTCCAAAGAGAGGATGCCCCTTACCCAAGGAGATCCCCGATTTGCATGTCCAAGAGCGCCATAAAACCAGGTGCGAAACAGCCAGCTATTGGACGCCTCAAACTCTTTTCCCAGAGCAAAGTTCACCTCAAAATCGACATTTCCATGGGAAGGGCAGCTAATGTCTTTGAGGCTTCGCGAAGAGGTCAACCGAACATTCGCTCCGGTGACAAAGCTGACGGGATCTCCGACAATATCATCGAACCACAAATACCTACCTTGTATGGCAATCGATCGGAAATTAAAAGACATCGCCGTTGTATCGGCAAATTGAATATCCCCATCGACGCTCCACACGGGAGAAGGGGAAAAATCCAACCCAAAATAGACTAAATTCGATTGAAAATGATGGCGCAAAGGAGGCACCGCGTTCTGAAAAGAATTGAATCGGCTATAAGCGTAGCCGCCAAGAAAGTGGAACTGATACACATCTCCAAACCAGGGCTGCGCCTCAATTGCGGCGCCCACTAAAGGCATCGAGAAAAAAGAAACCGCCCATACGATCTTTCTTAGAACCCAAGAATCGTGAATTTTTGCATCACGCTTCATTCAATCCCCTGCTCTATCAGCCACTTTTCTGCATCCAACGCCGCCATACAACCTGTTCCCGCCGCAGTCACTGCCTGCCGATAGATCCAATCCTGTACATCTCCCGCTGCAAAAACACCCTCTACAGACGTATAAGTCCCTTTATGGACGAGAATATAGCCCGTCTCATTCAATTGAATTTGCCCTGCGAGAAAACCGGTATTCGGCTGATGTCCGATCGCAAAAAAGACCCCGCCGGCATCCCTTTCTTCTTCCTTTCCCGTCTCCAAATTCTTGAGAAGGACTCGTCTCACCACCTGATCTCCGGAAATTTTCACAATGGCGGAATTCCAAAGAATCTCAATTTTCGGATGTTTCAAAGCTCTTTCCGCCATAATTTTTGAAGCGCGCAATTGATCTCTGCGATGAACCATGAAAACCCGACTCCCGTATTTTGTTAAAAATACAGCTTCCTCAACGGCAGTATCGCCTCCGCCAATCACATAAAGCGGCTGGTTTCTAAAAATCGGAGCCGCCCCATCGCAAACAGCGCAGGCAGTCACCCCTTTTTGCCAAAATTCTCCATCTCCGGCCCCTTCTATCTCTAAACGCTTGGCCGTAGCTCCTGTAGAAATAATGATCGACTCCGCCAAAACCTCAGTAGAACTTCCCTTCACAGTAAATGGCCGTTTTGATAAATCGACAGACACGACATCCTCTGTGAGAACCTCCGTTCCAAATCGAATGGCCTGCTCTCGAAACTGCACCATCAATTCCGGACCTGAAATTCCCTTCGGAAAACCGGGATAATTTTCGACATCGGTCGTCGTCATGAGCTGACCTCCCGAAGGGCCAGACATAAATCCTTCAAACAAAAGAGGTTGTAAATTTGCTCGCGCCGCATAAATGGCAGCGCAGTATCCGGCGGGTCCAGATCCAATGATGACGAGTTTTTGTTTATTATTTTTCATAAGACGAAACCTGAATCCGTTAACAATCTCTTAAAAACCAAATTTTGAATGTGTTTTGGGTATATACCCAAAGTACTTCAAAATTTGGTTTTTTGAGCGCGCCAAAGCGCCGAATTTCAACGATCGCAAGTGCTTTTGTATTTC
>CAYOMT010000029.1:1645-14496 GCA_964405125.1 uncultured bacterium | reverse complement strand
GGGGGGTTCATATACGGAGTTGATATTACCCCCCGAAAAACAATCGAAAATCGGCCAAAATAATCCAAAAACTCGACGAAAAATTTTATTAAGATAGGTTCTCGGCTATATTCTACGATAATAGAAGATTTAATAGGGAAGCATATTTATACCCAAACTAGGGGAGGTAGAGCTTCCCGCTCCAGCCTAATTTTGAGCGGAGGGTTGAAAAATATTCATGGCGGTGAAGATTGATCAATTTAAACGTTCTTTCCGAGCGCCGAATCGTGACTTTTTTTAGGGAAGAAAGCTCTGTCGCATTGAGGCCGTCTGCGCGCACCTCGATTGGATGATAAGGACTTAAATACTGAACCTCGATTTTGTGGTCTGCTGTCAACACAATCGGCCGATTCGAGATTGTGTGAGGGCAGATGGGGGTCATGACAATTGCATTGAGGGAGGGGCTTAGGATCGGCCCTCCTGCTGCAAGAGAGTACGCTGTCGATCCATTCGGAGTGGCAAGGATGATGCCGTCTGCGACAAAGGTATTGATATACACGCCGTCTATGTGGATCGAAAGTTCGATTAAACTATGATTTTGCGCCCTGTGAATCACGATGTCGTTGACAGCGTGAAGCGATTTTCCATCGACTTCGGCTTCGAGGGAAATGCGATGGTCTATTTTGAACTCTCCGTTGATTAAGTCGGTGAGGCTAGGGTAGATGTCTGTAATCGGCACATCCGCCATGAACCCAAGATGGCCCAAATTGATTCCTAAAATCGGGGCGTCTATATATCGAAAATTATGCGTAATGCGAAGCAAAGTTCCATCGCCTCCCATCGCAATCATAAATTGAATTTTTTTGGGGTCGACAGACGATAGGGGTTTGGCTCCGATTCGCTCTGCTTTTTCATCTTCCGCAACGACAATATTCCCGTGCTTTTCTAGAAATTTCCGTATTTCGATGCCAAGATCAAAGGAGTGTTCTTTTTTTTCATTCGGAAAGAGGGCGAAAATCATAAATGTATTCCGTTGTTTCGGTATATTTTTGCATAAATATGGGATATTGGGTAGTCTTTACCCCCATATGAGACTTTCCTCCCTAAAAAACAAGGCTCCATATCAGCTTTTTTTCTTAATGTTTGGGATTGTTTGTCTTTTAAATATTTGCTATACAATCCTTCGCAGCGCGCGCAATGCATTGGCTGTCGCAGATTTAGGCGGCGGCGCAGGCTCGATTCCTTGGTTTGAGCTTTGCGGGGCCATGCCGGGCGCTGGCCTCATGACTCTTTTGCTGACATACCTCCTGAATCGCCATTCTATCCGCAAAGTGTTTTTTATTGTTTTGGCTTTTTTTGTTTCTTTTTTCCTTCTGTTTTCCCTCTGTATTTATCCTTTGCTTCCCTCTTGTAAAACTTTGTTTCACAATCCTTCGGTTGCAGCTTTTGTTCCCGTCTTTGCGTCGATGCTGTTTTTTGTGATGGCGGAGCTTTGGAAAATTGCTTTGCTGACGGTTCTTTTTTGGGGCCTTGTGAATCAGTATATTCCCTTAAGCAATGCCAAGCGTTTTTATGCTCCTTTGATGCTTGGTGGGAGCGTGGGGACGATTTTAGCCGGACCTCTCATCTCTCTTTGCACCTCAGATGTATTGTCGCATCGCTCGTGGACTGAATCTCTCGCCCTTTTGATGTGGGTGCTTGCGATTTTAAGCATTGGAGCCGCCTGGTTATTTCATCTTCTGTGGAATTATTTTTCCGAAGAAACCAAGGCAGCGCCCGCTTCTTCCGTGGAGGAGAAGCCTGTTGAAACGAAGGCAGAGCCTTTGTCCGTTTGGTCGAGTATTTTAATTTGCTGCAGATCCCGCTATTTGCTTCTTTTAGCTTGGATTACAATTGCCGATTATGTGGCTTACGCTTTGGGAGAGATCATTTTCCTTGATATTCTAAAGCAAAGATTCCCCGACCCAAGAGAGTATTGCGATTTTATGGGAAAACTTTCTCTTTGGAATGGGATTTTGACGGCTTTTAGCGCCCTTGTAATCACTCCGTATCTTCTGCGCAGGTGCCGTTGGGTGGTGGCTTCTTTAGTCACTCCAATTTGTTTGCTTGTCACGGAAGGCGCTTTCTTTTTTGCGATTTTGAACCCTTCTCTTTCTTTAGAACTCGAGGTTCTTGTCTTTTTAGGAACCCTTTTCTTTTGCTTTGTCCGCGCTGCAAAATATACCCTCTTCGATACCTCCAAAGAAATTTCTTTCATTCTCCTGCCCCCTTTGGAAAAAATGCAAGGGAAGCTGGTTGTCGATGGGATGTGCGCGAGGATAGGGCGGGGAGGCGGTTCGTTTTTAACTCTCGCCTTGGTCCAGATTTTTGGAAGCGTTCTTGCGACAGCGCCCCTTGCCGCCGGAATTTCTCTTCTCATTGCTTTTAGCTGTGTTCTTGCGACCTTTCACTTGGGCGCTCTCGTTGAAAAAAAGACAGCGGAAGCTTAACGATATGTATCGTGTATCGTCTTAATAATGAGCCTGTTATGATCGTGTAAGAGCATTCTTTTTTGCGCGGCTGAAGTCGGAAGTTATTAGTATTGATTGCGGGGTTTATTTTTGGTATGATAGTGCCGTTGAAAGATTTTTTTGGTAGAGACTGAAAATTTTTATCGGTCCATAAGGAAAGGCGCATGGCAAAAAAACGGATTGTGGTCACAGGAATGGGCATCGTCTCTTGTTTTGGGACAGATGTTGAAGAATTTTATAATCAGCTTTTGGAAGGGAAAAGCGGGATTGTTCCGATTGAAGAATTTCCTTGTTCTGAGTATCCCACTCGATTTGCCGGCGTCATTCGCAATTTTGATCCGGGCGAATACATGGATAAAAAACAAGCCCGCAGAGTCGATCCATTTATCCGTTACGCCATGGTGGCGGGAAAGAAGGCTTTGGAAAGCGGCCAGTTGACAGGAGAGGCCCTAGATAAGCTAGATAAAATGCGCGCAGGAATTATCATCGGTTCCGGCATGGGCGGAATGACCGTTTTCTACGATGGCGTAGAAACGATTTTAACGAAGGGATATCGGCGCTTAACTCCTTTTTTTGTCCCCTATATCATTACGAATATGGGAGGCGCTTTACTCGGCATTGATACCGGGTTCATGGGGCCCAATTATTCCATTTCCACTGCCTGCGCAACGTCCAATTACTCAATTCATTCGGCGGCGGAACAGATTTGGCAGGACAAAGCCGATGTCATGCTTTGCGGAGGCGCGGAGGCCTCCATCAATCCGATCGGCCTTGCAGGATTTGTGGCGATCAAAGCTCTCTCGACGAGAAACGAAGACCCCACCAAGGCATCTCGTCCTTGGGATACGGAAAGGGATGGTTTTGTCATGGGAGAGGGGGCGGGCGTTCTTCTTTTAGAGTCATTGGATCATGCTCTGGCGCGCAACGCTCCCATCTATGCTGAATATCTCGGAGGATCGGTCAATTGCGATGCGTATCACATGACAGATCCGAGACCCGATGGAAAGGGAGTGGCTCTTTGCATTGAAGAGGCTCTTCGGTGCGCCGGCGTTTCAAAAACAGATGTAAATTATGTAAATGCCCATGCCACATCGACGCAGGCAGGGGATCTTTGCGAGCTCAACGCGCTGAGAACGGTCTTTGGATCGCATATTAAAAATATCAAAGTGAATGCGACAAAATCGCTCATTGGCCACACTCTCGGCGCGGCAGGATGCTTTGGATCGATTGCCACAATTCAGGGAATTCGGACCGGAATGCTCCATCCAACCATCAACCTCGATCATCCCGAACCTGCGGCGAGTGATTTTGACTTGGTGCCAAATGTAGCGCAATCGCATCGCATTAAAGTAGGTCTTGCAAATTCATTTGGATTCGGCGGGCATAATTCAACTCTTGTTTTTGCACCGTATCATCCATGAAATACGAAGAATCATTTGGCATTATCCCCCTCCGAAAGAACGGGAATCGCTGGGAAGTATTTCTGATCCAGCACAATAAGGGGCACTATTGGGGCTTTCCCAAAGGGCATGCGGAGGGAGATGAAACACCGATTGAATCGGCATTCCGCGAATTGAAAGAAGAGACAAATTTGGATCCGGTCGATTGTCTGCGGATTGATCCCTTTGTCGAACAGTATCAATTCACAGTGCGAGGCGAGAGAGTTTCAAAAAGAGTTTCTTATTTTGTGGCCGAAGTCACAGGCGATGTGGTTTTGCAAAGTGTTGAGATTCAAAATGGGATGTGGGTTTCGTTGGATGAGGCAAGTGAAATGATTACCCATGCGGAAGGGAGATCGATTCTTTCTCAGGTTGCAACAATTCTTCCGAGACTTTAATCTTTTGGTTATGAAAAATCTTTGGCAAAAAATTTTCCCGAAAACTTTTTCCTCTCCCAGCCTCTATCAGGGGAAGATCGAGGTCTTTTCCCGTCATTGTATTTTGTCGACAATTAGTCAGTACAAAAAACGGCCCGCTGGGTTTTCGAAAAAATCCTGCTATCTGAATTTAATGGAGACAATCGATCGAGACAAAGCGAATTTGACTTTTTTTTTGGATGTGGCAAGAGGCGAGAGAGAAATTCATTTCCTGCCGAAGGAAAATACAATTGAAATCACAGAAGGGACTGAATCCGGCGCCTTTCTTCGCTTGATCGATCATGTTTCAAAACTTTCTCTTCATCCCGAGACAATCCTTTATTTTGTGGAAGATGATTACATTCATCGGGCCGGGTGGGTCGATATTTTGCTGGAAGGATTCCAGATTCCGAATGTCGATTATGTGACTTTATACGATCACCGCGATAAATATTTTCTTTCGATGTACGATGGGCTGCCATCTCAACTTTTTACAACTCCTTCATGCCATTGGCGTACAACGCCATCGACGACCCAGACTTTTGCCACCCGTTTTAAAACACTCATTCGCGATTTACCCATCCACCGGAAATATTCTTTGGGAAGGGAAATTAGCGATGATCATGGGAAATTTTTGCATCTTCAAAGGCGAGGCTCTCGTCTGATTTCCTCCATTCCCGGCTGGTCGACCCATGCGGAGCCGGATTTTGCTTCCCCTTGCATAGATTGGGAAACTTTATTAACCACCCACGTAGGTAGTGTATGATCTTCACGAATGCTCTTTCTTTAAAAAAAGAAAATACTTTGATGCGCGATGCCGCGATCGTCGTGCTGTCTGGTCTTTTGATTGGACTGATGGGGCAGTTTTCCATCCCTCTTCCCTTCACTCCGGTTCCGATTACTTTTCGATTGCAGACGATCCTTTTCTTAAGCGTCCTTTTGGGCAGCAGACGAGCGGTTCTTGCGACAGCTTTTTTTCTGATCCAAGGAGCGTTTGGATTGTCCCTATTTGCAACAGGTCCTGTGGCTGGATATTTGGTTGGGTATCTGATTGCCGCTTGCGTTGTCGGATATATGAGTGAAAAGAAGATGTCGGCATCGGTTTCTTTCTTGATGGGGACTTTGATTGTATATATTTGCGGCGCATCGTATCTTTCCACGATCCTTGGGGTTAGCAAAGCTATTTACCTCGGCGTTCTTCCTTTTTTGATTGGGGACTTTTTGAAAGCAGTTGTTTGTCTTAAAATGTTATTTTGGTATCAAAGACGTGCTGCATAGAGTAGAAATTGCGACGCCGCTTGGAATGATGTATGCGGTGTTAGAAGGCGAAGCGCTCCATTATTTAGGATTTGAAGAAGAAAAGATTCCTGCCGTTCCTGGCGAGGCTCCATTTCTTCGTCTAGAATTGGAAAAATATTTTCGAGGGGATTTAAAAGAGTTTAAAACCCCTCTTTGCATGACGGGATCTTTTTTTCAGCTTCAGGTATGGAATGCTTTGCAACGCATTCCTTTTGGAAAGACAAGGTCGTATCAAGAGATCGCAAGAGAGATAAAAAATCCCCAATCGTGTAGGGCTGTGGGTCTTGCAAATGGAGCAAACCCTTTTGCCATCATCGTCCCGTGCCACCGCGTGATTCGGGCCGATGGATCTCTTGGGGGCTATAATGCGGGATTAAAGAGGAAGGAATGGTTGCTCAATCACGAGAAGAAATAGTCCGGTGTTTCGGGAATGGAAAAGGCAAAGAGTTTTATGCCGAGTACCACGATCGGGAGTGGGGAGTTCCTGTCCACGATGATCTCCGATTATTTGAGATGCTCATTTTAGAAGGAGCTCAGGCGGGATTGAGTTGGGAGACAATTCTCAAAAGGCGCGAAGGCTATAGGAAGGCATTTCACGGATTCGACCCGGAGAAAGTAGCCAAGATGACCGATGCGGAGTTGGAAGGATTGCTCTTGAATCCCGGGATTATCCGCAACCGCCTCAAAATTAAGGCGGCGCGTCAAAATGCGAGGGTATTTCTTGAAATCCAAAAAGAATTCGGGTCGTTTGATCGATATCTTTGGGGTTTTGTCAAAGGAAAGCCGATTGTAAATCGTCCTTCTAGCATGAAGGAGATCCCGCCTAAAACGGCAGAGAGCGACGCTTTATCTAAAGATTTAAAAAAGCGGGGAATGACTTTTGTCGGCTCTACAATTATGTACGCCTACATGCAGGCCGTCGGACTTGTTAATGATCACCTGGATTCTTGCGCAATTTGTTGAAATAATCGATTCTCTTTTTGAGTTCTCGTTCAAAGCCTCTTTCTTGCGGCGTATAAAAGATTTCGCGCTCCTTGGCATCGGGGAAATAGTTTTGCCCTGAAAAGCAGTGGGGGGTATCGTGATCATAGATGTACCCACTTCCATATCCGGCTTCTTTCATCAGCGCTGTTGGAGCGTTGAGAATGATTTTGGGAGGCGGAAGATGGCCGCTTGATTCTGCGGCCTTTTTTGCTTGGCCAAGAGCTGTATAAAGGGCATTGCTTTTCGGAGCTAAAGCAAGATATACAACAGCTTCAGCCAGCGCAAGATCTCCTTCGGGAGAGCCGAGATGGTGGAATGCCTGCCAGGCGTTGAGGGCGATTTGCAAAGCGTTTGGATCGGCAAGACCGATATCTTCGCTTGCCATGCGAATGATGCGGCGGGCAAGGAACTGAGGGTCTTCGCCGCCATCGAGCATGCGGCAGAGCCAATAGAGCGCAGCATCCGGATCGGAGCCGCGGACCGCTTTGTGCAGTGCGGAAATGAGATTGTAATGCCCTTCGTCTTTCTTGTCGTAGAGAGGCGATCGTTTTTGAACCCAGTTTGGAAGATCCGGGCTTTCGAGAATGCGCCCGGTTGGAACCAGGGAAATCGATTCGAGCATATTGAATAGATAGCGGGCATCGCCCGAGCTCCAAGCGATGAGCGTCTTTTGGGCTTCCGAGGAGAGAGGAAGGGGATTGCCTTGCTCTTGATATCGATTCAGAAGAATTTGGAGATCCTCATCGCAAAGAGGATTGACAATGAGAACGCGAAGACGGGAGAGAAGGGCGTTATTGAGAGAAAAGGAAGGGTTTTCTGTCGTGGCGCCGATGAGAGTGATTTTTCCGCTTTCAATGTAGGGGAGAAAGGCGTCTTGCTGCGCTTTATTGAATCGATGGATTTCATCGGCAAATAAAATGAGCTCTTTGCGAAAAAGAGGGTGGTTTTCTGCGTCTTGGATGATTTTTTTTAGATCGCCTATGCTTTGCGAGATGGAATGGAAGTCGGCGTCAAAGGATTTGGCATACAATTTCGCGAGGGTTGTTTTCCCACATCCAGGCGGGCCCCAAAGGACAATCGATAGCGGTTTTTTAGATTTTATGGCCCTTCGCATCCATCCATCGGGGCCGATGAGATGGGATTGCCCTACGACATCATCGAGGGTTTGAGGGCGGAGCTTCTCCGCAAGCGGTCTATTCGCATAATTCATTTAAAACAAATCTGTGGCCTTGCTCGGTGAGACAAACTTCGGTATCTCCAATTTTTTTAATAAAATTGGCTTGAGCCAAAAGTTTGACAATGTTTTTTACAGAAGTTTCTGTTTGGCTGATTTCTTTCGCTATCCGGTTGGATGCGATTTTGTGAAAAGGCCCTCCTTTTGCATTGGATAACTCATAGAGTTTGAGGAGGAAGCGCTCGTCAGGGGTCAGTCCTTTTTTATTCATAGTTTCTTCTTTAGGCGCGCGCCTGTGGGGGTGTCTTCGATGAGGAAACCGCGAGAGAGAATTTCATCGCGCATTTGATCGCTTAAGTGGAAATTCTTTTCTTTTCGCGCTTTTTCTCGTTTTTCTAGAAAATCCAATAATTCCTGAGGAATAGGCTCTTTTTTATGGAGAGGAAGCACTCCTAAAACAGCATCCCATCTTTCAAAAAGATCCAATATGGCTTTGGCTTCGAGAGCTCCGATTTTTTCTTGGTCGCAGAGGGAGTTGACATCGCGGAGAAAATCAAAAAGGATAGCGAGTGCAGCGGAAATATTGAGATCATCTGCGAGAGCTTCTTTGAATTCTCTTTTTGCTTTTTCTAAGACATCGAGAGGCTGCCCTTCGTTTTTTTTCACACTTGTCAAAGCGCGAAGCCTTGCAATGAGATCTTCAATTCTTTGAAGAGAGGATCTTGCTGCATTCAATGAGGCGAATGTGAAATTCAATTGGGTGCGGTAATGGGTGGAAAGGAGGAGATAGCGCACTTCGGGGCCTGTGTAGCCTTTTTCTAAAAGATCGCGCAGCGTGTAAAAATTCCCGAGGCTTTTGGACATCTTTTTGTGATCGACCAAAAGGTGCTCTACATGGACCCAATGGTAGACAAATCTTTTCCCGGAGCAGCCCTCGGATTGAGCAATTTCATTTTCGTGGTGGGGAAACATGTTGTCGACGCCGCCGCAATGGATGTCGATGGTTTCTCCGAGAATATTCATGGCCATTGCAGAGCATTCGATATGCCAGCCCGGACGCCCTTTCCCAAAAGGACTTTCCCAATAGATATTTCCGTCGCGGCAAGGATCATGGGCTTTCCATAAAACAAAATCGGAAAGATCTTCTTTTTCGTATTCGTCTGCAACATTATCGCCGGAAGCATTGATTTTTAATTCATCCATGCAAAGGTGGGAAAGCCGTCCATAGGAGGCGAATTTGCGAATCGAATAATAGATGCTTCCATTCGGACTTTCGTAGGCAATTCCCTTTTCGATGAGATCCTCGATGATTGCAATCATTTGAGGGATGTATCGAGTGGCTGCAGGATAGTGCTCGACTTTTTCAATATTTAGCGTCTTTAGATCCTCAAAAAAAGCAATCCGATAGGGTTCTGTGAATTCTTTGAGAGGCACTCCCTTCTTTATCGCGCCGCCGATGGTTTTATCGTCGATATCGGTGAGATTCATGGCCTGGTCGATTTTGAATCCAAAAAATTGGATGGCTCTGCGCAAGAGATCTTCAAAGACGTAGGTTCGAAAGTTGCCGATATGAGCAAAATTATAGATCGTAGGCCCGCAGGTATACATCCGAATGGTATCTCCGTGATGCGGGAAGATCCTTTCTTTCATTTTAGTTTCTGTATTAAAAAGAGAAAGCGTCATTGAATTAATGTTTGTAATTGTCTGTAATTTGTTTTCCCCGTCCCAAGAAGGGGAATTTCATCGATTTTTCGAACCTGAGAGATTTTAATCAGTCTGCTAAACCCGGCGTTGATGAGTATTTCGTTGGCAGCTTCTCTTGTTAAATCTTTGGTTGTGAAGACGATGATTTCCGGCTTTGCATTCGGCAGTTCGCGGGAGCAAACAGCCACGATCGGAGCTTCTTCCGGTTGTTTATTTTGTTTGGAAAGTTCGGTATTTAAAATTTCTTCAATCGCTCCGAGGCTGATCATCTCTCCGCCAAGTTTTGTGAAGCGCTTAAGCCGTCCAGATAAAATGAGATAGCCCTCTCGATCAAAATAGCCGATATCTCCCGTTCGATACCATTGTTTTCCATTGATGACGATGAAAGGAGAACGGGGATTTTCTAAATATCCGCTGAATACATTGGGCCCTCGAACGCAGATTTCTCCTTCTTCCCCTTTTTGTAGAAGAGTGGAGGTCTCCGGATGGATGGTGCAGGCCTCGACATCGGGGAGTAAATGGCCCACGCCTTTTGAGGGGAGGTTCAATCGGTTGAGGGAAAGGACGGGAGAGCATTCTGTAATGCCATATCCTTCGGTTAATTTTGCCCCTGTATTGAGTCTTGCGACAAACTCATAGAGTTCGCTTGGCGCTTTTTCCGCTCCGCTAATGAATAAACGGACGGAAGATAGCTGCTGCGGTTTTGCTGCGTAAAAAAGGCCCTTTAAGAAGTTGGGAGCTCCGCAGAATAAGGTGATCTTCCAACGCTCTATCCCTTCTGCAAGAGAAAAACTATCTGTTGGATCGGGAAAGAAAGCCACTTTCATGCCGGCTAAAATAGGGAGCGTCCCTGCGACGGAAAATCCGAAAGAGTGGAATGGGGGCAATATACTGTAGATGGCATCTGAAGAGTGGATGTCAATGCATTGGACGGTCGATCTTTGATTGGTGATTAAATTTTTATGGGAAAGAGGAACTCCTTTGGGGACGGCCTCCGTGCCGCTTGTAAATAAGATGACCGCAGTGTCGTTTTCGCTTTTTGTATGGAGCTGCAAAGAACGGAGAATGGAGTGGGTCGATTTGAAGGAATTGAGAAGCCCTTTGATTTTTGTTCTCCAGTTCAATCTGCCCCGGATATCTTCTAAAAGCTCGATCTGATCGATTAAGCTTCCAAATTCAACGTGGGAGAGTCTTTCTATAAAGCGCCAAGAGGAAATGGCGGTTTTGGCGTTGCTGATTCGCATCATTTCATCGAGATAGCGAGGCCCGAGCGTCCAGTTGAGCATCACAGGGATTTTATTGGCTAAGAGGAGCGCGAAAATCGTAATGTAGGCGCCTGAAGAAGCGGGGAGAAGGACGGCGACGTGGGTTTCCGGGATTTTTTGAAAATATCCGGCTAAGATGAGCGCTGATTTTTTGAATTTTTTATAGCTTATGACACCCGATAGATCATCTCCGCACGCAATGAAATTGTCCATTCTTTCGCAAACATTCAAGAAGGCTTCAATGAGGGTTTTTCCTTGAGGCGGTTTCGGAGAAGGCCTTCCGAATTCTTTGGGGAATTTGACGCTTCCCGGAGATTTGGGATTTTTTTTGACCCTTGTTGCCGACTCTGCAATTTCGAGCACATCGCGCACTGTTTCAATGTCTTCGGGATGGAGTTCCTCGAGGTCGAATTTCTGGGCGAGAAAACCGATGATTTCTCCGATGTTTAAGGAATCCATTCCCAGATCTGTCGTCAGGTTTTTATCGGGCTCGATCTGAATATTTGGATTGCCTAGAATCCGGCGGAGTTCTTTGGTGATTTTGGATTCTGTTTCGGGAGAAATCGGAATGTGGGCGCCGGTAGATTTTATTTTGTCTTGCGCTGCAATTTTGGGCAGATCGTTTTTCCAAAATGCGTAAGAGACAAGATAGAGGGGTTCTTCTTTACAGATTTTTCCTGAGCTTGCCGGGTATTGGTTATACCATGTTTCAAGAAAGCGGTTGAAGTCAATCCTCGATCCTTCTCTTGGAATTCCCTTGGGTTCAATTTCAATTTCGATGAGGATTTTTCTTCGAGGCGCGAAGAAAATACCGTTTTTTAACAAAGTTCTAAATCCCTTCAGCAACGTTTTGGGAAGATCCGGAGAAACGCCTAGAATGGCTCTTGAAAAGCTGCTGCCCCAGAGACCTGTTGTCCGAATGAGGACGAGATTTGCGTCGGGGCACTGCTGCACAATTTCATGAGCGCCGGAAGAGCCTCCTACGATCTCAAGACCTGTGAGTTTGAGTCTTCCGGAAGGATAAAGAATGAAGTTTTTATTCTCTTTGAGTCCGTCGGCAACGGCTTGGATAGAATCTTTTGCCTTTTTTATTTTGACTTGGTTGACCGAAGTCAAAAATGAGGGGATGGGGAGCCCTTTTGTGAGTTTCATCAAAGGCTTGATGATGGACATCCGATAGATGTATTCGGTGACAATCGGGCGCATCCGGAATTTCGGCCACAAGAGGATAAATAGGAACAAAGGATCCATGTGGGCTGGGTGGTTGGGCAGAAATAAAATGCCCCCGCTTTTCGGGAAGTTCTCTTTTGAAAGTTTATCCAACCCTTTAACTTCAAAAGTATAGCGAAGAGACAAAAGACGCCAAGCAAGACGCGTGACGAGATTCCAAAAAAGTTTCATATAAACCAGACTTATACTCTATAAAAGCTTAAGTTTCGAGGGTTTTTATTGCATTTGGGATAAGACCGGAGGGTTTTGCAATTTTTTATTGATGGTTCTCATTTTCCAATTGAGGATGAAGAGCCATAAACCGGCAGCTTGCTGCAAGAGAGTGATGGACATTATAGCCCGGGATTCTGCGATCTGAGGGAGTTTTCCGAGGGAGAAGAGAACGGCAGTTAAGATGATTCCAACAGGGGAAGAAATGAGGAGGAATGTCAAAAGTTTTGTTCCCGGTTTTTTATAAGCGCAATGATATGTCGCCCATGAGAATAGGGTGGGAAGAATAAGATTTATAGCCATCATGTAAGGATTGAACCAAATCGGCATGTTGGGAATTGGATCAGAGGATAGCGTGTTGAATATTACGTAAATTTGGTTCAGGATCGTGATTGCAAGAAAGGAGATCAGCCATTGTTTTCTGGTTTTTTCGTCTGTTTTGTCGATCATATTTTTTTCCGCAGATGGGTTTTTTCCTAAATAACCTAATGGATTTTGGAGATATAGTCGATGATTTCTTTCTGGACAATATCCGTCCGATGAAATAAAAGATTGTTTATACAGGAGGATTGTATGAAAAGAGTAGATCGTTCTCAATCGCACCACAAAGGCGTTTCGCCTTCCGAAAATAAGGCTGTTTC
>CAYOMT010000029.1:0-1545 GCA_964405125.1 uncultured bacterium | reverse complement strand
TTGAAGAAAGCTGCTTGAGAAGAGCTGCGTAAAATCCTTCTAGGCCGACTGGATGGGTTGTAAAGGAAGGGTAGGAAATTCCCGATGAGGAAGCTGTCCAGACATTGGGATCTTGGAAAGCCGCATTCATTCGCGTGAGCGCTCCGGTGTGGGAGAGCCAATCTTTTGCATGGATCGGGATCATGACTTCTTGATCTAGAAGATTGTGGGCGATTTGATGCAAGCAGGGCAGGAATCCTATTTTTGTTTCATTGCGGATCAAAAGAGTTTTGGATTCTTGGTTGTTTTCTTCAATGAGTTCGCGCGCCTTTGCAAAGGTGTTGTCTCTTGATCCATCATCGATAAATATGATCCGATAATAGTCGTATTCTTGTTCAAAAATGGAGAGCAAGGTCCGATTCACCCAAAGACTTTGATTGTACGCATAGACAACAAATACAAATGTTTTTCTCTCCTTTACGGGGTATTCAACTTCTGCTTCTCCCTTGATGCAGAGGATTTTTTCTTCGGGATTTTTTCCTGTTCTATATCCAAAAAAAAGGGCGGCGAGAAGAGAAAAAAATAGGATATAGGTTTTCATATTTCCCTCTTTTCTTCGAAGAGTTGGATGGGTGGATAGGGACTTTTTTCGCGTAGGCTGATCTCGATCAGGCGATGGAGGTTTTCATCTTTTGCCGGATGTTGCGCGACGAGATAGAGAATTTCATCTAAATATTGGACATGTCCTTGGGCCATTTCAAGAAGGGGGATCATATAGGAAAAATCGGCGGAATCGGGCATGAACTCTCCATGGTAGATGAGATCCGATTCTTGGATTTTTTTGAAAAGCGCTGCGTAAAATGTTTTGAGATGGAGCGGGGGGAGGGAAGTATTCCGGATGGTTTTCTCATTGAAATGAGAGGGGCATGATCCGGGAGAAAATGTGGGGAATTCCAAATATTTTCCGTAGGTCATCCAAAGATCCGGGTTTGCGTAGTATTGGTTTAATCTTTGCAATACCCACTCATGGGCCAAAAGATCTTCTCCATTCACAACGACAAGGATGTCTTCATCGGAACAGTTTTCTGCAATTCGAAGCAAGTTGAGGATGTTTCCTAGAGGTTTTTCATTTTGCACAAGGAGAACTTTAGAAGATTGTTCGCTGTCGTAGATGACATCGCGCGCTTCGTGGAAGCTCCCATCCGTCGACGCATCATCGATGTAGACCACTTGGAAATTGTCGTAATTTTGGGAAAGAACCGACCGAAGGGTTTTTCCTACGAAAGCGCCATTGTTGCGTCCGATGATGGCAATGGTAAAAGAGTGGTTTTTTAGGGGGTAAGGCGTCGGATTGAACTGTGCGGGAAGGTGTTTTTTTTGAGTCAATAAGAGGGCGAGGCGGGGATGGATGCGGGATGTTGCAAATCCAATCATAAAGAAAAAAAAGAGAGAGACAAGAAAGAGGGCTGTTTTTCTCATATCAGAAATGGGTATACCCGAATTTCTTCAAATGGACAAGGTTTTTTGGTTGCGGTAAGGGAGAAGGCATATTTGTTTGAGTTCTTC
>CAYOMT010000028.1:7352-14725 GCA_964405125.1 uncultured bacterium | reverse complement strand
ACATCTTTTTCGCAGTGCATCACGCCGGATAGCGCTGTATCGGAGGAAGATTTTACACTGCCTGTAAATCCTATGTCTTGAGGCATCGGCTGATCAAAGAAAATCAGAAGATGGAGAGCTGACGATTTCAGGTTTTCGATGTGGTGCGGATATGCTTTGGGAATAAAATATAAGTCGCCCTCTTCCATCTCGTAAGTGTCGATTTTCCCCGAAGGTGATAGGATCGACATTCTTCCTTTCCCTTTCGCCACATACCCCATTTCGGCTGTTTCCGGATGCCAATGAGGCTCCCTCATCCCTTTGCCGGTAAGCTCTAGCGAGTATAAAGCTTGTCTTTGCAGAACAGGCCAAACGCTGTTTCTAGCCACCCTCGCAGACCCTCCTTGATTTGCCACGAGAGGAGAGCTTTCCTCCAAAGCAAATTGATAAGGCGATGTGTATTGCATATCTTTTGATACGGGGTTTGATTTTTCAAGTTCTGCGATGAAAGACTCTTTAGAAAGCCGTTTCATCTTTTTGAAATGACTTGCCGGCACATTCCATGTGTTGCCCAAGACTGCGTTCGAAAACATCCCAAAGACAGAGGAAAGTCCAAAATCTTCCGGTTCCTCATGCGAAAATTGGAGGATCATTTCCGCTCTCTCTTTACCTATGTTTTCTATACTATGAAGCGCTCCCGAGGGGATGTAAAAGGCTTGTCCTTGTCTAACAAGGAACGTCTCTTTTGTGTTTTTATTGCCATAGAACGAAATGAGCAGAGTCCCTTTTAGGCAATAGCCAAGTTCATCGGCGTTTGCATGCCAATGCGGCTCTCGTATGCACTTTTTTTCTAAGACAAGTTTGTAAAAAGACATGTTTTGCAGCGCAGGGAAATTCTTTTTCGTCGCTTTGATCCGGTAGCCCCCTTTCGATCTGTCTTGAGGTTTGAGTTTATGAAAAGAGAGGTGGTGTTTCATATGGAGCTCCTTTCTTTCGAAGCTAGCAAAATCAAAAAAAATGTTGTATAAATTTCTTTATCTTAAGAAACTGCCAAAAAAACTAGCAGAGGAAGAAAAAATGGATCTATTCAATAGCAAAAGACCCTCTGTGCACGCCCCTCATGCTATGGTCGCAACAAGTCAGCCTCTAGCCTCTTATGTCGGCATTGAAGTTCTAAAAAATGGAGGCAACGCCGTCGATGCCGCCATTGCGATTGCTGCCATGATGAATGTATGCGAACCCATGATGAGCGGTCTTGGCGGAGACCTTTTTGCTCTTGTCCATTGGAATCGGGGAAAGACGCTAAGGGGCTTGAATGCTAGCGGGATACAACCTAAAAAACTTTCGCTCGAATATTTTCAGAAAAAAAAACGGGCCGCAATTCCTCAAGATGGATTTGAAAGCATCAATGTTCCCGGCGCTTTTGATGGGTGGATGACTCTTCATGAGGCATATGGATCAAAGCCTTTATCTGATTTACTTTCTTTCGCCATTCATTATGCAGAAGAGGGCTTTGCCGTCGGGGAAAAAATATCCCAAGTCTGGGATTATGGAGCTTCCAAATTGCGTCTTTTCCCGGATAGCGCGGAGGCGTATCTTTTGAATGGGCGAGCGCCCGTTGCGGGAGAAAAATTTAGACAAAAAGAGCTTGCCCGCACTTTGCAATTTTTAAGCAAGGAAGGCCGCGATGGTTTTTATAAGGGACCCATTGCAAAACAGATCGTTTCCTATTGCCCTTTTTTCGAATTGGACGATTTTAAGGCGCAGAAAAGTGAATGGGTATCAACCATTTCCACAAACTACCGAGGTTGGGAAGTGCATGAGATCCCTCCGAATGGGCAAGGGCTTGTGGTTTTGGAGACGCTCCGGATTCTGGAAGGATTTGATCTAAAAAAAATGTCTGAGATCGAATATGAGCATCTCATTTTAGAGGCTTTGAAATTGAGCTTTGCCGATGGGCATCGATACATAGCAGATCCCCACTTTTTCAAAACTCCCTGGGAAACGATTTTATCAGACCGTTTTATTGAAGAAAGGAGAGGCAAAATCCTCTTAAATCAGGCAATGCCGCTCGTTCATCCGGGTCAAATCGGGGGAGACACCACCTATTTTACGGTAGTCGACAAGGATAGAAATGCCGTTTCTTTGATTACGAGCATTTCGGATGTCTTTGGTTCAGGCATCGTCCCCAAAGGAACAGGGATTGTGATGAATAATCGAGGGTGCGAATTTTCTTTAGACCCCAAACATCCGAACGTTGTTGCTCCTCACAAGAGGCCTTACCATAGCATCATTCCCGCAATCGTCTTTAAAGAGGGGAAATTTTTGATGACTTTAGGATGCATGGGAGGAAATATGCAGCCCCAGGGGCAGGTGCAAATTCTATCCAATCTCATCGACCGGAATATGAAACTACAAGAGGCGATTTCCTCTCCCAGAGTCCGAGTCTTAGAGGGAAATCTGTGCGCGATTGAAGAGACGTTTTCTCCTTCCGTGATCCAAGGATTGGAGAAATTAGGACATAAACGGGTAGAGGGACAAAAAACCCCGTCCGATTGGATCGATCCGCACTGGTTTGTTTCAAGTTTTAAAGGAAGCGCCCAGGCGATTTTACTCGACCCTGTCCAAAATACGCTCGTAGGAGCCTCCGATTCTCGTTTAGATGGGATTCCTATTGGTTACTAATGATGCATCGATTATTGAGATCCATTTTCTTGCTTCTATGTATTTTCTTTCTGCCTCTTTTAGCAGAGGAGGATTGGATCGATCAATCTGCAGAAAAGACACTAGCTACATGGGGGATTCCCGGATTGTCTCTCGCGATTGTGCATCAAGGCAGAGAGATCAAAATGCAAGGCTATGGCTTTTGCGAAAGAGGCAAGGCAAACCTCGTGGATGCCAAGACTCTTTTTCAGGTTGCATCTTTGACTAAAGCCTTTACAGCGCTTACTGCAGCCATATTGGTGGGTGAGCATAAGCTCGATTGGGATACTCCTATCCGAACTTATTTGCCCACTCTTTGTTTTAAAGATCCAATTGCCAGTAGAGAAATGAACTTAATCGATCTTTTATCTCATAAAACAGGTCTGCCGGGCACATGCAGCGGAGAGGACAACGAATGGTATAAAAAAGATCATACAACCGAATATCTCATGCAGCGCCTTGCTTCGATTGACCCTATTTTCCCTTTCCGTTCCCATTTTTCTTACAGCAACTTAGCTTATCAGGCCGCCTCTCAAGTGATAGCAAGCGTCATCGCATCTCCATGGGATCTATTTTGCAAAGAACGGATCTTCGATCCGCTCCATATGGAAAGAACCCATTTTTCTTACGAACTTTTAATGGAGGATACAAATCGGGCAAATCCGCATCTTCCTATGAATCAGCAATTTAGCTCTGTCCCTTTTCTCAATTGGAGCCAGATTAAGGCTTCTGGCGGGATGAATAGCTGCGTAGAGGATTTAGCCAAGTGGATGCAGTATTGTTTATTCGATATAGAGATGGGGTCTCCGATTTTTCAGCCGCATACATTAGTGGATGGACAAGAACTCGTCGGGGATGAAAATTTCGCCTCCACTTGGGCAATTTACTCTCATGGCCAGGATCTTGTTCACTATGGTTTGGGGTGGATGATGTATAAACTTGCTGGCAAGACCGTTTTTTTTCACGTAGGCTTAACTGTTGGGATGAGCTCTATTCTCGCTTTAGTGCCCGAAGAGAAGCTCGGAATTGCGATTCTTACGAATCAATCCCACCATTTGGGGGATATCCGTTTGCTCAATCAGCTCTTGGATTTTTTTGTCGATTGGTATAAATCTTAGCGATCGATTATATTCTTCGCCCTATATGGCTAAAATCACATCGTCAGATCATCCTGCTGTACACTATTTTAAGATCGCGCTTTCCTTTGCAATTCCAAAATTAGGCCTTTTATTTGTTAAGCACCCAGTTTATGTAATTAAAACAAATAAACAAGCTCGCCCAGATCTAGCCAATACAGAAATTATTTCTAGTATTTATGCCCAGAACGGAGTCAGGGGATTTTATCGATCGACCAGTACTTCGGCTGTGAAAATTTTTGTTTCGGAATCCTATCGAGGCGTTCTCATGATTTATGTTCCCAAGCAAATGCAATCTTATCTTCCCGAATCTTGGAAAACGGCGCATCCCAAGGCGGTTTCAATTGCCTCTTCTTTGATGGCAGTCCCGATTATTTCCTTAATTGACGCTACGGCGATTTGCCCTTTTACTAGGATGTCTACTTTGCAAATTACCGAATATGGTTCTATCCAAAATATTTATAAGACGCATATATCGGGAAATGTAGTTCGCGGGCTGTATCGAGGATATGTGCCGTTATTGATCCAGACTGCATTTTTATGGACGAATTTTTTCGTTATAGATGACTTAAGTAAATGGGTGTTTCGGAAAGATCCCAAGACTTTTTCTTATTCAGAATTTGCCTTGAGTTCCGTTTTCGGAGGCAGTTTGCAAACGTGTGTGAATATTGTCCCCGAGACAATCAGAGTCCAGATGCAAAAACCGTCCAGTCACTTGAATATGCGCAATACAGTGAGGCAGCTAATTAGGCAAAATGGGATACGTCCTTTAATTTGCGCCATGCCCCATAAATTCTTAGAAAATACCATTTCATATGGATGCAAAAGCGCGTTAAGACACGTTTGGACGCGCCCTGAAAATGAGAATCGATCAGTCGCTAAGTAAGCTGCTTGCGATCTCTTTGGCCAGTTTCCCATCCACTGTATTGTTGATCTTCATAATCGCTTTCATGACTAATCCCAGCTCTTTTTTCGTCTTGGCTCCCGATTCGGCAATGGCTTCCATGACGATTTTTTTCGTGTCTTCGGGGGAGGGGGTTTTGGGCAAAAACTCCTGAATGATTTGGAGCTCGCTTTTTAATGGCTCTGCAATATCGTGTCGATTTGCATTTTGGGCTTGAGCTAGCGCCTCTTGGAGATTTCCGAAATATGTTTTAAAAAGTTTTAATACTTCTCCATCGGGAAGGTTGCCGCGCGCATCGACAGCTAGGATCTTTGATTTCAGCATGCGGAGCGTAGAAAGTCGAATTTGATCCCGGCTTCTCATTGCCTCTTTGATCCCTTCGTTGATTTGATCGATGATCGCCATGTCCTATCTCCTTTTTTCACAGATTATACAATGGGTATTTCATTTTGCAGAAATTATTTCTTGAGTTTGATATGTCTATTTATTAGGAGAGGGAAATTATGAAACGATTATTGCACATCATAGCCACCCCGCGGGAGGGCGAGTCTCGCACTTTACAAGTTTCGGAAGCCTTTCTCGAAGCATTTCGGCAAAATCACCCCGATTGGATTGTAGACGAATTGAATTTAGCTCAAGAGCCCCTCCCTCCTTTGAGTATGAAGAATGTATCGGGCAAGTATGTTTTGCTCGGAGGAAAAGAGCTATTTGGGAGACTTAGAGAAGCTTGGGCGGAAATCATTCAGCATATTGAACGATTTAAAACAGCCGATTTTTATCTCATCAGCACTCCGATGTGGAATTTTCACATCCCTTATATGCTGAAACACTACATCGATCTCATCGTGCAGCCCAAATTTCTTTTTCAGTATAGGGAAGACGGCTCTGTGGAAGGGCTTGTGAAAAATAAAAAAATGGTTGTGATTTCTTCGCGGGGAGGGGGATATTCGGGACCGAATGAAAAATATGATCTCCAAGATCCGTATCTCAAATTGATTTTTGGATTTGTGGGGATCACAGACATTCAGTTCATTCACGCAGAACCGATGGATACGGGATCAAAAATACAAAAAGAAAAAATCGAAGAAGCGAAGAAAATTGCGCAAAAGGCGGGTTTCAGTGCCTAGAGATATTCCGATCGGAAATGGACGCGTTTTAATTGCTTTTGATTCAAATTCAATTTTAAGGGAGTTTTATTTCCCTCATGTCGGGGAAGAAAATCATACAAGGGGCGAGCCGTTTCGCTTCGGGGTTTGGGTCGATGGGATTTTTAGCTGGGTCCCCGAAGGCTGGAGAGTCCAAAATGACTATCTCGATGATTCTTTAGTGACTAAAGTCGATCTCGAGGGATTTGATCTAAAAATTTCTTCCAATGACCTTGTCGATTTTGAAGAGAATATCTATTTGAAAAAAATCACTCTTGAGAATTTGTCCAATGACGCAAAAGAGGTGAGGCTTTTCTTAGCACATGATTTTCATATTTATGGCAATGAGATCGGAGATACGGCCGTATTTAGACCCGAAAATCATTCCCTTGTTCATTACAAGGGGGAAAGATATTTTTTAATCAATATTCGAGCCAATCACAAATTTGGCATCGATTTCTTTGCAACGGGCAATAAAGAATCGGGAACAACTATCGGTACATGGAAAGATGCCGAAGATGGAGTTTTGAGCGGCAATCCGATTGCGCAAGGTTCTGTCGATTCTGTGATCGCGATCCCCATTTCGCTTCCCGCAAAAGGAAAGGAAGAATGTTATTACTGGATTGCCGCCGGGAAAAATTGGGAGGAGGTCAAGGCCCTCAATGAACTCATCAAGAAAAAAACCCCGGAAGTCCTTTTTAAAAGAACGTATGACTACTGGAAATTGTGGGTTCACAATAGAGCAATTGACTTTTCTTTACTACCGGAAAAAGTGGCGCGGCAATACAAAAGAAGTCTCTTGATTTGCCGCACTCAAATCAATGATTGCGGAAGCATTATTGCTGCAAACGATTCGGATTCTATCTATTTCAATCGAGATACATACAATTACATGTGGCCGCGCGATGGGGCATTGATTGCGCATGCCTTGGATCTTGCGGGATATGAATTCACACAGAAGTTTTACAATTTTTGCGCGCATATTATTTCAGAGGATGGCTATTTTTATCATAAATATACTCCTTCCGGCTCAGTAGCCAGTTCCTGGCATCCGTGGATCAAAGACAAAAAAGGGCAGCTTCCTATCCAAGAAGATGAGACGGCGCTTGTCATTTGGGCTCTTTGGAATCACTATGAACAGTTCAAAGATCTTGAGTTCATTCGGCCTCTCTATACTTCGTTCATTAAAAAAGCTGCCGATTTTATGATGAATTATCGGGATTTAAAAACGGGGCTTCCTTTGCCAAGTTATGATCTTTGGGAGGAAAGGCAGGGGGTTTTGACCTTCACCGTCTCTACAGTGTATGGAGGGCTCATGGCAGCGGCCCATTTTGCAGAATGTTTTGGCGAGGTAAGCCTTGCAGAAGAATACCGCTTGGGCGCCTCCAAAATGCGCGATGGGATGGATAAATATCTTTACTTAAGCCAAGAAAAACGGTTCGCCCGCATGGTCAATTTTAGAAAAGACGGCTCTTTTGAAGTCGATGCAACAATCGATGCGAGCCT
>CAYOMT010000028.1:0-7252 GCA_964405125.1 uncultured bacterium | reverse complement strand
TCAATTTTAGAAAAGACGGCTCTTTTGAAGTCGATGCAACAATCGATGCGAGCCTTTATGGAATTTTTGCGTTTGGAATGTATAGTCCTAATGATGAGAAGGTTGAAAGTACGATGAACCAGATATGCGAAAAGTTGAAAGGGGATTTCGGCGGGTTTATTCGTTATGAGAATGATTCTTTTTATCGTCAAAATGAAATGAGCAATCCATGGTTTGTCACGACTTTATGGGTGGCTCAGTACTATATTGCGCGGGCCAAAACGAAAAAAGAATTAGAGCCGGCTCTCGATATCTTCGAATGGGTGGCAGATCATGCTTTGCAAAGCGGAGTTCTCGCTGAACAAATCGATGCAAAGACACAAAAGCCTCTCTCGGTTTCTCCTCTTACCTGGAGCCACGGAACTTTTATTATGGCCGTTCAGGAGTATCTCCGTAAAGTTAAGAGTTCGGATAGTTCCTGAATAGATTTGGCATGATGCTCTTCAAACTCTTTTGTAGAAATAATTCCGGTAGCAACTCCAATGAAATGAAGGCCGGCACCGGTGGCTGCTTGCATATCTTTGATGTGATCGCCTACGTACAATACTTCATGGGGCAAAATTTTGTTTTGTGCAAGCCAGTTTAAAGCGGGTTCAAATACTTTAGGATCCGGTTTATGGAATTTCGTATCTTCTTCTGTCTGGATGTAGTCAAAAATTTCTTTTGCATACCCAAGCGTTTCAAAATCGTGATTGAGGCTAGAGCGGGTAGTGGCCGTTACAAGGCCTAATTTTTTTCCCTGCGTTCGAAGAGTTTTTAATGTATCGATTGTACTTGGAAACAGTTGCTTCGGAAATTGATCTCGGGTTGCGATATTATGGGACATGGCTGTATTGATATCTTCTGTTTCATATAGATGCTGAATTAAAAGGGTAAGCGGTTTTCCCCAATGGATACGCAATTGGTTGTCAGTGAGATCCTTGCCGTAAAATGTCTTGGCTAAAAATTTGTGCTGCGCCCATTTTGCCTGGATGGTTCCAACAAGCGTGTCATCGTGATCGAAGAGGATTGCTTGAATTGGGGTCATGTTTACATTTATTTTAAGGAGTTTTCTTCTTTTTGCTTTTGAGTTGTTCTATATATTTTTTTCGAAGTTTTTTAAATTCTTCCTTGAGAAGATCGAGTTCCTCGTCGCTCTCTTCTTCGATTTCCAGAAAAGAGTTGCGGGTGTTTTGTGTGCCGTACAAGAGTTCATCGAGTTTCAATTGGATCGATCTGGCGTCCCGATATTGTGTATTTTGAATGAGGATCACCATGAGGAAAGTGGCAATCGTTGTTCCTGTATTGATGATGAGTTGCCACCTTTCATCAAATCCTAGGATAAATCCGGATCCGACCCACAGAAAAATCAAAAACAAAGCAGCGAGAAACGTCAAAGGAGATCCCATGCGGCGAGAGGTCATCTCTGCTATCTGGCGAAAAACAGATCGAAATTTATATTTCAAAAGGATGGGTTTTTTTGAATCTCTTTTCATCTAAATAAATCTTATACTGAAATCATTTTTTTTTGTCTCTCTTGAGTGCATTTTAAGGGGGGACGGGGTATCCTATACGGATGACTGTTTTATCGAAAGATCCAAATGGGTGTCCGTATCTCCAATTAGCTCCGATGGAGGGGGTCGGGGATCGCTGTTTTCGCAGAGCCATGGCTTTTGTCGGCGGTTTTGACGAAGCGGTTCGCGATTTTTTGCGCGTCCCAGCCAATGCCCATATAAAAAGCCTCTCCCGCGTTTATGTTGCGGACGAACTCTCTCCGCTTCCTTTGGCCGCCCAAATTATGGGGTCCGATCCCGATTTGATGGCAGATATGGCGCGGGAATTGGCCGAGATGGGGGCGCCTCGCATCGACGTGAACTGCGGATGCCCTTCCAATACTGTGACAGGCAGGGGCGCCGGATCTAGCCTATTGAAAGATCCTTCTTTTTTACACACGGTTGTCAAGGCTGTTGTAAATGCCGTTTCCATTCCCGTCACTGTAAAAATGAGATCGGGCTATGAAGATATTTCTTTATTTTCTGAAAATATTTTGGCAGCCGAAGAAACCGGCGTCCGGTATATCACGCTCCATCCAAGGACAAAAGTCGATGGATATGGTCCTCCCGCAAGATGGGATCTCATCGCCCTTGCAAAATCGCTTTTGAAAATCCCTTTGGTCGGCAATGGAGATATTTTGAATGTCGAAGATGCTCTCAACATGCTTCGGACGACAAAATGCGATGGATTGATGATCGGAAGAGGAAGCATTATGAACCCCTTCCTATTCCATCAGATCCGCGCCCATTTTTCTGGAAAAACATTTACTCCCAAAGAAAAAGATCTCATGCAGTTTTTCGAGGTCTATTTATCCGAAATGCCGTTTGATTTTCCCGCAAAATGGCGCATCAATAAATTAAAGCAATTGCTCGGATTTGTTTTTAAAGGAAATGAGGATCTCATCAAAATGAGGCAATCCATTTTAAGTTCTTGCCACACAGATCCCTACGATCTACTTAAAGAAGCGCAATTTTATCTGCAAAAATACGCTTTGCTTGCATGAATCCATGATTTTTCTTACGATGTTTCCATGCGCACGCTTCGGTTGGTATTGGGTGTCATTCTTTTTTTAGGGGTTCTCTTTTTCTCTGAACCGAAACATTCAGACATCCCTTGCGCTGTCAATCCGCAAATCCCGGAGAAAGTATTGATTTGCGGGGTGTGTAGAAATATCGAGAAGGCAGTTCCCAATACAATGCGCTCTATTTCCGATCTCGGAAAGCGCTTTGCTGATTATCGAGCCATTATTTACGAGAATAATTCGACCGATGATACAGCAGACAAATTGCGCCTGTATGCAGAAGCAGATCCCCATCTTATTTTTCTTTCAGAGCAACTCTCAACGCGCCGCCTTTCCAAGCAATTGTCGATGAAAATCCCGCATCGAACTGAAAAAATTGCAAGAGCCAGAAACAAAGTTCTCGATCTTGCCATGCAAAAGAAATTTGACGATTTTAAGTACGTAATTTGGGCCGATCTCGATTTTTTAGAACCTTGGTCTGTCGATGCGATTGTAGAAACGATTCTCAGCCCCGAGCAAGAATGGGATGCTGTTTTGGCCAATGGAGCTTATGATTTATTTGCCCTTCGCAGCGAAGAGTGGCCGATTGGATTTGAATTGATAGGCCCCATGTACTGGGATTCTTTAGATACAATTCGGGCTCAATTTACTTTGGAAGAAACAGATCCTTGGAAAAGGGTCTATTCCGCTTTTGGAGGTCTTGGCGTTTATAAGCGCGAAGCCATCCGGGGATGCAGATATTCCGGCGTTGTGACAAAGGATCTCGAAAAGGTCGTCGATCAGTGGCTTTCTAAAGCCAGAAGAACAAATGATGTCCCTTTTTTAAAAGAATATGACGCCCTTTTAGCGAGCGCTGATTCGATAGAATTATCGGGCCCTTTGGTGGGAAAGCGGAAAAATTACCCCGACGAGCTGGGAGTGCGCTTGCCGAAGGGGAATATCGTATGGTTTTCTTGTACAAAGGATGCTACCTTGGCTTGGACATGCGAGCACATCCCTTTTCATGCTTCGATGATCTTGCATGGGCATGATCGGATTTTTATTAATCCTAAAATTCGATGCAATCCTTAAAATCGACTGAAACTTTTTATTAGGATAGGTTCATGAAAATCATTGGATTCATTTTTTTCTTAAATATCGTTTTTGGGACTTCGAGTTATCCTTATTTAGCCGGCGATACTTGGCGCGTATTTGCAGATTGGAGGCTTTCTAAAAAAGAATCGTTTGATCCTAAAGATGTTAGGTTGGGAGACACAATCTTTGTCGAGTATGATTTGCTTAAAAAATTTGGTCGCAAATATCTTCCGAAGATCAAAAATCGATTCATTTTAATTACGCCAAATTGCGAAAGCGGAACGGATAATCCGCAGCCAGGCCGTTTTGCCCCTCTTCTAGAGTCAAATAAATTAGCCGCCTGGTTTGTCCAAAATATCGATCGCGAGCCTTCAAACAGAGTGATTCCGATTCCAATTGGCCTTGCCAATCAGGTATGGCCTCACGGGCAGGTGTCTTTGCTTGAACCGATTGCCTCTCAAGCTCCGCCTCATGGCAGTTTGGAAAGAACTTGTTTTGTCTATGTGAATTTTTCAGTGGATACCAACTTTTCTCTAAGGAAACCTTGTCTCGATTATTTTCTTGCCTGCCCGTTTTGTGTTGCAAGGCAGCCGGCTTCATTCAGCGAGTATTTACAAGATCTTTCTCGGACGGTTTTTGTCGTGAGCCCTCCTGGCAATGGATTGGATTGCCATCGCACTTGGGAAGCGCTTCTCATGGGGTGTTATCCAATTGTTTTAAGCTCTACTTTAAACCCTCTTTATGAAAATTTGCCGGTTGTCGTTGTTTCGAATTGGAATGAGGTCACAGAGGAATTTTTGCAGAAAAAGAAAGAAGAGTTTGCCATTCGCGCTTGGGATTATCAAAAGCTCTATGCCCCCTACTGGTATCAGAAAGTGTTTGCGATCCAGCAAAGTTTAAGAGAAAATCCGACGTGGAAGGAAAAAGTATATGGCTACGTTTCATGCCTTTTTTGATATCTGAAAAAGAGAAAAAGAGGGCTGATTGTCAACAAATTGCCTATGCAAATCATGAGAAAATAATGGAGAGGGTTGCCAATTTCGATATTGTCGGGAGGGAAAAAACTAATCACAATCGTGATCGTGCATCCGATAAAGCCGAGAAGAGAGGTCGCCCAAATGCCAATGTTTTTCCCCGGAATTTTGAAAGAGAGGGGGCGGTTGATAAATTTGTAGTGGAGCCGAAGTCCAGCTAAGAACATCAAGATATACATAATCATGTAGAGCTCTGTACTCAAAGCCGTTAAAAACCAATAGAATGCATTGACAGAGGGGACAAGGAGAAATAAGAGGCAAAATAGGCTGACTAGAGCTGCTTGCGTAAAGAGGATGTTTTGCGCAACGCCGGCTCGGTTCGTTTTTGCAAAAAATGGGGGGAGAAATCCGAATTCAGCCGCATGAAGAAGGCCCTTGGCCGGGGAGATAAGCCAATTGACCATCGCGCCAACAGCTCCTATGCTAATGCATAAAGTCAATACGGGAACAAGGGCTTCGAGTCCAAAAGCGCGGAACATATTATCAAATACCTGCATGACTCCGGAAATTAGGCTGATCTCTTTTTCCGGAAGGACAAAAGCGATGGAAAGAGAGCCAAAGATCATAGAAAATAGGATAAATATTGTGGCGATGAGAATGGCTTTGGGAAAATTTCTTTGCGGATTTTTGATGTCGTTGATGTGTACGCCGGCGAGTTCTATGCCTAAAAATGAGGCCATGATGGCCACGAGAGAGACCCAGTGGGTTGCATTTGTCAAAGAGGGGAATAGAGTGTCGGGCTGCAGGCGGATTTGCAGAGGCTCTCCCTTAAAAATCCAAAAAAATCCAAGAATGATGAGAAGAATCATGGGGAGAATCGTTCCGATGAGCGCGCAAAAATTATTTACGATCGCAGAAATATGAATCCCTTTTAAATTGATGAGTGTAAGGCCCCAAAAAATTGTGAGAATGCAAATGACGAGATAGGTTTTATTGTGGACGAGCTCGGGGTTGATGAGATAGGCAAAAGTTCCCGCCACAAAAGAGAGGAAGGAGGGATACCAAACCATGGTATTGATCCATTGAAGCCAGATGGCCGTCATCGCAGGTTTTTTTCCAAAGGCT
This sequence comes from uncultured bacterium, assembly GCA_964405125.1. Lineage (GTDB taxonomy): Bacteria > Chlamydiota > Chlamydiia > Chlamydiales > SM23-39 > DAIDHZ01. Next base: position 1,486 of record CAYOMT010000028.1, on the reverse strand, counting down.
TTTAAAATCCATTGATAGACGCCCCCTTTTTCGGGAAAAGCGGCAGACAGTTCGGCTGCGACCAGCGCGGTCGGAATGAAAAAAATGATCGCGGAGAGAACGAAGAAAAAAATCAGCGTGCTGCCAAAAAGGGCTGCAGCAGGTAAATTTCGAATGCTGTCGATGGCTGCGATAATCAGAATGGAAAGAGAAACAAAGGAAATTTTTTTAGACATAGCCTCAAGGATGCAAGAAAGGGGAAATTATGTCAAAGTCCAGACGGCTTGGCGAGTCAGGAAGTCGATTTTTTCTAATCTCACAAAGATGGTTTGGCCTGTTGAAAAGGTTTTCCCCGTCCGTTTTCCTTTAAAAGACATTCTCGAAGGGTTGTATTCATAAAAATCGTTTCCGATTTCGGAGATATGAAAAGTCCCTTCTAAACCAAAAGATTGCACTTCAAAGAAAAGGGCGAAAGGTTTCACTTTTGTGACCATGGCCGGATAAATTTTGGCGGCATCTTCTTTCCACTCACTTTCTGCCATCCGGAGTTTTTTGAGGATAATGACCGAACTTTCTGCCCGAAAAGAGACCCTTTCTTTATCTGAACAGGCAGTCGAAATGGCTTTTAAATCGGTTTCAGGAGGCAGTTCATCGAAAAGCAGGCGCTGGATGATGAGATCGGTGTAGCGTCGGATCGGGCTTGTGAAATGGCAGTAATGTTCCAATGCAAGACCGTAGTGGCCAATATTTTCGGAAGAATAGGCGGCAAGGCGCATACTCCGGATGAAGCCGACCGATAATTGCGGAAGATGGGGCGAGTCTTTTGCTTCTTGAAAGAGATGCTGGATGTCTCGGTGCGTTGGTTTTGCGGGCATTTTGAATCCGAGAGATCTTGCGAATGCGTAAAAATCATTGAACGATTCTTCCGTCGGCTCTTCGTGAATTCGGTAGATGAGGGTTTTTCCTTGCTGATTGAGGCGGATTGCAACGAGCTCATTGGCTTTGAGCATGAATTCTTCAATCATTTGGTGGGTGATGTCGTATTCTACTTTTTCAAGCCGCTCAGGGACCCCTTTGGAATCGATGATGAGGACATGGTCGGGCATCGAAAAATCAATGCTCCCTCTTTCCATCCGCTTTTGTTTTAAGAGATAGCAAAGATCGACCATCCTCTGCAATAAAGGGGCGTGGACGCTTCTTTTTTTCTTTTCAATCACGGCAAGAGCTTCTTTATAAGTGAATCTCTTTGCGCTTTTGATAAAACTTCTTCCAATTTCCCACTTTAGAACATTTCCGTGAGGATCGATTTCTGCAAAGACCGATTGGGTGAGGCGGATGACTTTTGGTTTCAAACTGCAAAGTTCATTCGAAAGCGCTTCGGGCATCATAGGAACGCAAGTGCCGGGGAAGTAGGTCGAATTGCAGCGGGTAAAGGCTTCGGTATCTAAATGCATGCCGGGTTTCGCATAGTGGGATACATCGACAATATGCACCCCGGGATGGTAGT
>CAYOMT010000027.1:0-14750 GCA_964405125.1 uncultured bacterium | reverse complement strand
GATAAATGGTCTTTCCGCCTCCGCGGCTATCACATTTCCAGCCACTTAGGCGATGAGTTTTTAGTCAACCATCCAGGCTTTGTAGATGTAAATTCGGGTCCTAAATCGCAAAGAGACAATCCGCGCATTCATCGGGTCAATCCAAGCATTGAGGCGATCGACTTTGCTGTTTCCTATCAGGCAAGCGAGGCCATTCGCGTTTATGGTTTCCCTGGCGCGATTGTTCATAGCGATGAATCCTTCCCTTGGAAGCCCATGTATATTGAATACGGCACGGAAGTCCGCTTCTTGGGTACAAAATTTTACAAGCAAAAGCTCTATGGAACTCTTTACATTGGTTTGCATTGGCGCAACTACCAAGAGCTCAACTGGAATTTCGATGGAACCTACAAAATTGGGTACGAATTTAGCAAATTGCAGGGCATTGGGCGCAAATTCCGCTTCTATGTCGAGTACCATCATGGGTATTCCTTAGAAGGGCAGTTCTCAAAAATGAGAACTCACTACATGGAATACAACCTAAGCTACGGCTTCTAATAAGAAAATCCATCGGGATAGATAGGTCCTTCTTTTCCGATGGGCAGTTTATTTTCAAAGAACTGTCTATAGATGTTTAAGCCTTGTTTTGCCGTTTGAATGCAGTAAAAACAATTGCTGACCCATTCCGATCCCTTGATTGTCCCTGTTTCCCGATTGAGCTGGAATCGAGAGGTGATTTTGCGGCGCCAATATTCAGGATCTCCAAATAAAAGAATTGGATTCGGCGGAGACGCTCCCGTTTTTCTTCGCACCTCTTCTAGCGTATATTCAAAATCCATTCCGATTCCGCCGGGAAGAAAAATCGGAAAATCAAGATAGAATTCCGCTTGTCTTTCGACCAAACGATCCAATCGGTAGGTCATTTTCGCCTCGATATGCGGATTTTGTCTTTGTTCGTTCACGACGCTTTGTGATTTTGTTCGAAAATCGACGATATTTGCGCAAGAAAGGATGCCGACTGCTTTCGCAACGCGGTTGCCGACTGCCATCGCTCCCGGGCCGCCTCCGGTGACAAGCGCGAGGGGTGTTGTTTTGCAAAGAAGGGGGTGGTTCATTTCTTTGCGCATTGCCAAAATTCCCGAAAGAAGTATTTCGAGCTCTTTTTCAAAATTGCCCTCTTGCAGGTTCGATCCGTAGACGCCAAACATGCTCGCTTTACGGAATATATCGACAAAAGGCAAGGGCACAAACATCCCCGAATCATTTTCCGGTTTATGCACGTACTGGAGTATTTGCGAGGAAATTTCATCGACCCAATAAACCGGGATGCCGAATTTTGCAAGGTCAACCAAAAAAGCCCTGTCTTCATGGGAGAAAAATCCATCGTGGCTGCAAGAGGGAAGCTGAAAGTAGATTCGTTTCAAGCATCTTGCGACATGATCGTTCAAAAGCATCCTCTTCAAAAGAGGCGAGGGGAAGTGGCGGCATAAAAGAACCCCTTGCGATGTAATCAGTCCGTCTTCAATCGCCTTCAAAAATGGGTAGGCCGGCTGGTGTTCGATGTATTTTTCCGCGACCATCGCTTGGCGCGAGGGAGAAGAAAGCCCTGGAAAATCGTATTTGAGAGGATCTCGTGTAATCCAGTCTTTTTCCTTCAGGCTTTGCATTTGCGTTCCTTTCACCACAAATACGGCAGCAAGCGATGTTTTCCCCTGAGGCGCCGTTTCAAGCGCCGAAAAAAGCTTTTTCGGATCTTCCAAGGAGGCAACCAGTTGGTCGCGGTCTGCAAAAAATACGTGCTCCCGATGCGGCTCTAAAGTATAAAATTCTAACGGGATGTCATCGAGAACTTGATTGCTGTTCCCATAGAATTCGTAGATATCTCCAGAGGCGTAAGTATCTGGTTGTAAGATATTTGCGCTTGTATGATGAAATCCCGAGGGGAGAAGCGAATCGACAACGCGCGCGTAGACTGTGCGGATATGCAAGGGCGCTGTGCGGACGAGGAGCACCTCATTTTCTTGCGTGATGCGCGGCATTTTCGGTTCAAAGTATTGGTGGAGATGGAGGAGCTGTCTTGTGTGGGGCATATTTTTGCAAAGCGCTTTTGCAAGAGTGGGGAGAAAGCCGTATACATCTGCGTTATACACTAAGATCCCATCGCGCACAGATAGAAATGCGACAGCTCTGCCTTGGTTTTTTTCTAAAATCAGCTCTCTACTCCCTTCGAGGTTTCCCAAAGAAAGAAGAGGTCTCCCTTTTCGATCCGATCTTCCGAAAAGGCGGGTTAGATAATCGGGATCCCGGACTCTTCTTCTTTCGTCTGCGGCAAAGAGTTTTCCGATATAGGCGCCGATTGTTAAAAGTTCGAGCATGGCAGAGCCTAGATGGCCAAAGGCAACGAGCTCTATTTCTACGTGGGCGATATGGTTTATCCGATCGAATTGGATCGCTTTTTCCACGGCATTCAGGCCAAGCTGCGCGAGTGTGCTTTTTAAATTGAAAGAAAGCGACGCTTTGTCTAAATCAAATCCCACAAAGGCGGGAGAAATATTTTCGATGAGGATACTCGCCCGTTTTTTCTTTTTGCCGATTTCTTTGATTTGTACAATTTTCCCATCGGGAGTCACGAGATCGTAGTGCTCAGGGGTTAAATAACTTTCCATAAGTAACTCTATTCCGTTCTCTTTCCATAAAGTCCTATGAGCTGACTTTTTGTCAAAATATGTCCGCTCATTTCTTTTTCTATTCTTTTTTTAGAAGCGCCCTCCGGCAGATCCAGCATGATGTCGAGAGCGTAAAGTTTGAAAAAATAGCGATGCTCTCGATCGGGTGGACAGAAGCTATCGTAGGTGGTGTTCCCCGAGGTTGCCATCCCCATTTTACATGGAGGCGCCTCATTCTCTTCGATCTTTTCAATATCCGGCGCGATATTGAATAAAATCCAATGATCCCACATCCCATCCTCTCGCAAAGATTTCGGAACATCGGGATCTTCTACAATCAGGACAAGGCTCTTTGCATTCGACGGCACACCGCTGATTTGTAAGGGAGGGCTGATTCCCTCTCCATGGCACGTGTAGCGGGAAGGGATTTGTCCTTTTTCTTTAAAACCTGAGCTTGTGATTTTCATAGGCTCCCTTTACGCAAAATCTATTTAAGGGTATCTTTTATAAGTTAACCGTCAAGGAAAAACCATGATTCCTCGTACACTCGGCATTCATAGCGGGTCTTTTCACGCCGACGAGGTGACCGCAACAGCCCTTCTTCTCCTTTTTGATCTAATCGATCGCTCCGGCATTCGGCGCACGAGAGATTTAGACGAATTATCTCAAATGGAGTTCGTGTGCGATGTAGGCGGCGTATACGATCCAAAACTCAAGAGATTCGATCACCATCAGGCAGATTATAAAGGCCTTTTAAGCAGCGCCGGCATGGTTCTCCTTTATTTAAAAGACGAAGAAATTATCGACCTGCATCTTTTTGAGATCTATCACCGCAATCTAATTCTCGGCGTAGATGCCCACGATAACGGCCTTGCAAAAATCGAAGTCGGAACCACTTCCTTTTCTCAGGTCATTTCTAACTTTTTGCCAATCGACTACGAATCTTCCGATAAAGAAATGGACAGAGCCTTTTTTATGGCTGTCGATTTCGTGTTAGGGCATTTGGATCGGCTGCGAAAGAGATCTTTGTATACTGCTGATTGTAAGTCTCTTGTGAGAAATGCAATGCAGGAGGCCGGGTATGTTTTGATTTTTGACGCTCCGATTCCCTGGATTGATAGTTTTTTTGAATTGGGCGGCGACATTCATCCGGCGCAGTTTGTCATCATGCCTTCCGGCGGCCATTGGAAATTGCGGGGGATTCCTCCTTCCATCCACGAGCGGATGAAAGTGCGGCGCCCTTTACCGGAAAAATGGGCGGGTCTTTTGGAAGATGAATTGAAGAAAGCAAGCGGCATTTTAGGCGCTGTTTTTTGTCACAAGGGACGTTTTATTTCAATTTGGGAAACAAAAGAAGATGCATTGAAAGCGCTTCACATGGCCTTAAAGAAGGAAAATGGATAGATGACTACGGTATTCGGCTTGATTATTGAGGGAAAACTCCCTTGCACGAAAGTGTTTGAAAATGAGCGGATTTTAGCCATTGAAGACATCCATCCCGTCGCCCCTGTTCACATTTTAATCATGCCGAAAAAAGAAATTCCGAATATACATAGTCTTGAGCCCCACGATTACCCCCTGATTGGCGAGATTTTGGAAGTGGCGCAAAAAATTGCCGAAGAAAAGGGGATTGAGGATGGGTATCGATTAATCACAAATAATGGTCCCAATGCAGGGCAAACTGTTTTTCATCTCCATTTCCATCTCATTGGCGGCAAGGTTCTCAGCCATCTGGTGTAGCATGCTTTTTATGTTTGCAGCTTCCTTGATTCCTCTTGTTGGCATTGCCAAAATCACAGAAGCGGAAGCGGTTCGAAGGGTCCAATCCCATTTGCTCATCGACGATACGGCGTCGGCTTTAATCGAGGCGAAAGAAGTCGCAGAAGAGTTTCCGAATTCAAGGCTCTCGGGCACTGCCTTGATTATGGCTTTGGCGGCAGGCGGTTTTGAAGAGAAAGCTCTGGAGCAGTGGCACCGTCTATCGGCGTTTTATCCGGACTTATCGACAGATCGGCATGTTCTCGAGGAAGTGGCTTGGGGCGTTTTAAAAAAAGGGCTCGAATCTACTCAATATGGCGTGCGCCTTGCGTCGCTGATCGGCTCATTTCTGACTCATGATGTGCGCGCTTTGCCGATTCTTTTGAAGATGATGCGCGATTCGAATGCGGTCGTTCGTTCGGTGGCAGTCCAGATGGCCGGACAATATCGCGATGCGCCTTTAAAAGACGAAATGACTCGGATGATGCAGGAAGAAAAGGTGTGGATGGTCCGTCTCGAGGTCATCAAGACCTGCGGCGTTCTTCGGATGAAAGAGATGGCCCTGTCTTTGAAATCGCTCATTCAATCAGAGAAAACGACATATGAAGAAAGATTGAGAGCCATTGAAGCGCTTTGTGGAATTTACGATCAGATCTCTTTTTCAGAGTGGCTTGTCTTTGCTCGAAGCAACCGCGCGGGGCTGCGCCATTTGGCATGCAATATTGCCGCCCATTTCGAGCTTTCTGAGGCCAAGGAAGATATTTTGCGCCTCATCCACGATACGCATCCGGATGTTCGGATCGCTGCATTGAATGCATTTGGCCTCTATTTTCGAAAAATCACTCCTCTTGAAGAGGCGCGGGAGAGATTGAAATCTGTCCTAGAAGATCCGACTCCCGAAGTCGCGATGACGGCTGCTTGGGCGGCGACGATTTCCGGTTTGGACGCCAACGACATTTTTACAAAATGGCTTAATGATTCTTTATCGGAAAACCGAAGGCTCGCCGCTGCCGCTGTTTCTGCCACAGGAGGTAAGGGAGTGGCGCTTTCGATTCGGATGATGAAAGAAAGTTCCGATATGTATGTGAAAGCCAATCTCGCGATGGGCCTTTTAGGCCAAAGGCAAGAAGTATCTGCCTGCTGCGACATTTTATATCAGTTTTTGCAGACAGAAAAACGGATGTGGATGTGGGACACAAGGCCCAACCCATTATTTCAGATTTTAGCGCCAAGCCAGGTGCGCCATGTGGATCATATTCCCAATTACCCGGAAGCGATGGATCAGATCACAAGGCTCAATCTCCTCTCTTTTTTGACTCTCGCCGAAGATCCCAGGGCTTTGGATGCGGTCAAGAGCTTTTTGAAGAAAAAAACGTGGGGAATTACCGGGGTTGCGGCAGCGACGCTTCTGCAAGAAGGGGATGAAGCTTCTTTGGAAGTAGTCAGGCAATTGCTCGACGATCCCGATTCCGATGTCCGCTTGCAAGCATGTTTTGTGATGGCGATGCTCGGGAGAGATGAATCTGTTTTGCGCGATCTGCAAGGAGCTTACGTCTATGCCGACCACGAGAGAAAACTCCATATTTTAGAGGCGATGGGACGCATTGGCAATGTGGAATCTTTTCACTTTTTAATTTCAGCTCTGAATGAGCCCTTTCCCATTTTACGCATTGCAGCCGCGGCTGCCTTAATACAAAGTATCCACCGATGATGAATCAGATTCAGCAGGCTCAAAAGTATTTATTGGAACAGGGGATTGACGGATGGCTCCTTTATGATTTTGCAAGGAGCAATAATCTCGTTTATTTATTTTTAGATCTTCCTTCGGATATCACCTATCGGCGCCGTTTTTTTTATTGGATTCCTGCAAAGGGAGATCCTATAAAAATTGTGCATGCGATTGAGTCTCATGTATTGGACGCTTGGATAGGGGAAAAAAGAGTGTATTCCTCCTGGCAGAGGCTCCATCAAGAGCTAGGGTCCATTTTGCGGGGCCATAAAAAAATTGCGATGGAATATTCTCCCATGAACGAGATCCCTTATATTTCTCGCGTCGATGGAGGGACAATCGATCTTGTGAGATCTTTTGGGGTGCATGTCGTAAGCTCATCTTCTTTTCTTCCCTATTTTACAGCCGTCTTGGATGAAGATCAGGCGCAAAGCCATTTAAGAGCCGGCAAATTATTGGATCAGATGGTTGAGAAGGCGTGGGGCTGGATTGCCGTTCATTTAAGAGAAGGAAAAACGATCACCGAATACGACGTCCAGCAAAAGATTATGGGTGATTTTAAAGAGCATAAATTATGGACCGATACGCCGCCGAATGTCAGCGTGAATGAACATAGTGCAGATCCCCATTATTTTTTGACAAAATCTTCTGCAAAGCGGATCGAGAAAGGGGATTTTATCTTGATCGATATGTGGGCCAAGGAAGATTCTGCCCGCGCAGTTTTTGCAGATATCACCCGCGTAGGGATTGCTTCGCTAAAACCAAGTAAGAAACAAGAAGAGATTTTTCAGATTGTTCGCAAAGCGCAAAAAGAAGCTACGGAATTTGTCAAAAAATCTTTTCAAAACAAGAAGAAAATTGCCGGATTTGAAGTCGATGATGTCGCCCGCTCAATCATTGCAAAGGCCGGATATGGCCCTCAATTTACCCATCGGACAGGACACAACATCGGGGTCGAATTGCACGGAAGCGGCGCGCATATCGATAATTTGGAGATGCACGATGTGCGTCCTATCTTGCTATCCACTTGCTTTTCGATAGAACCCGGCATTTACCTGGAAGGAGAGTTCGGCATTCGCCTCGAATACGATCTTTATGTGAATCCGGAAGGCCATGTTTTTGTTGTGGGCGGCGAGCAAGACCATATTATAGTCGTTTAAATCATCTTTTTCACTTTGGAGTTGCGCGAAAGCTGTCAAAAATCAATGAACGCAAGTGGGTTAGTATTAAACCAATACAAACCCACTTGCGTTCATTGATTTTTGACGCTTTGGCGCAGTCCAAAGTGAAAAAGATGATTTAAACGACTATACGTGTCTTGAGAAAGAATTCTAGAAGATATATAATTGATTCAATTAAATCAGATCGTTATGGGAAAAAAATTGAAAGAATGCCCCTGCTCTAGCGGGAAGCTTTACGAGGTTTGCTGCCGTCCATTCCACCAGGGAAAGGAGCCTTCGGATGCTTTGCTTCTCATGCGCTCGAGATATGCGGCATATGCCTTAAATCTCCCCGATTACATCATTCAAACGACCCATCCGGCAAGTCCCGAATATTTAGAAGATACCGCGAAGTGGAAGCGCTCTATTTCCATTTTTTCGAATCGCTCGCAGTTTGAAAAGTTGGAGATCCTCGATTTTCAGGAAAAAGGCTCTGTTGCAATTGTCACTTTTCTAGCCCATTTGACGCAGAAAAAAGAAGACGCCTCTTTTACCGAAAAAAGTTATTTTGAAAAGATTAGGGGGAAGTGGTTTTATCGCGTCGGCCAGCTCATCGAAGGGCATGCTCCGCATCTCATGACCGTGAGCCAAATCCGATTGCTTCCTCTAGCTTATTATGGCAATCCCATTTTGCGCAAAATAGCCGATCCGGTCGGGGAGATCACCGATTCTGTCCGGACTTTTGTAGAAGAGATGATTGAAACAATGGATGCTTGCGATGGTCTGGGTCTTGCCGCGCCTCAGGTACACCACTCGGTTCGGATTTTCGTCATTCGGGTTCCTTCGGAAGATGACATGGGAGAGATGCATTTGGGAAATGTGAAAGTTTTTATCAATCCCAAGATTTCCGAGCATAGCCAAGATACATGGGAAGTTTCGGAAGGCTGTTTGTCGATCCCTTCCATCCATGCAAAAGTCAAGAGATCCAAAAGTATTGTCGTGGAATATACCAACCTCGAAGGAAAGAGAATTAAAGAGCATTGTTCCGGATGGGAAGCTCGCGTTATTTTGCACGAAAACGACCATATCAATGGAGTTCTTTTCATCGATCATTTGTCTTCGGAGCAAAAAGAGGCCATCGATCCTTTTTTAAGGAGATTGGATCGAAGGATTCACGATGGAACAGAGCTTTGATTTTCAAAGGTTTCTAGCCGTTTGATCTCCAATTGCGATTCAGCTAAAAGAATTTTTTTATCATCGACTTCGACAAGATAGAGCATTGTTTTTGTGCTGATCATCTTTTTTTCGATGATGTGAATTGAGGAAATCCCGACTCCTTTTTGCAGCCGCATTTGAATGATCCTCCGTATGAACCAGTATGTTCCAAAAAGAAGGAGGATCAATACGCCAAAGGTAAGCATCATTTTGGCAAAAGTCGCCCCCAAATCTCCGGGAGGAGCGCTTTGGGCAGGGTCTATGTCTGCAAGAAGCGAAGTATCTACCGCATCGGCAAGAAGATGAAAAATCATCGGAATTCCTTTTTTTGCAGACTATATCAAGAGTCGCTTTATAAATACAAATTGGGTATGCTGGTTTGTCTATGAAGGGTTGGATCGCGTTAGATATCGATGGGACAATTACTCAGGACAAATACACTGTCCCGGCTGAAGTTGCTGCGTTTTTAAAAGAGACCTCTCAAAATGGCTGGAGATTTGTCTTTGCCACAGGAAGAGCCCTTGTCTTTGCCAGGCCCCTTTTAAACTGTTTTGACTTTCCCTTTATTACGGTGGCTCAAAATGGCTCGCTTGCCATAGAGAAAGATAAAATTATTTTTAAACGGTACATGAAACCGTCTGTAATTTCCGATTTGGAAGAGGCGTATCAAGGGTTTGAGACAGATTTTATTGTGTATTCGGGCTGCGAACATAACGATCGATGTTATTTCCGCCCGCATCTTCTCAAAGAGGAAGATCGCACTTATCTCGAGGCTATTCAAAAAAGAGAGAAAGAACCCTGGATTGCAGTCGATCAATTCGCTTTTGATTTCGAGATCCCTTTAATCAAATGTTTTGGACGGCTGGATGTCATGAAAAAAATAGGCAGCAGACTTTTAAAAAAAGGCTCCTTTCAAGTCTCGCTCATTCGAGATCCCTTCCATAGCTCCTATTATATCCTCTTAGTCACCGATATAAAAGCTTCTAAAGGCTTTGCGCTAAGAGAGATACGTTCTTTGTTCGGGAAAGGCGATTTGATGATTGCCGCAGGGGATGACGAAAATGATTTAAGTTTGCTTCAGGCCGCGGATGTAAAAATTGCAATGCCCCACGCTCCGGAGCTCATTCGGAAAATTGCCGATTTTATGGCGCCTCCCGTGAGCGAGCAGGGGATTATTCATGCTCTTAAAATTGTGATTGCGAATGCAGATCTTCGACGGGGTGTAAATGATCAGATGGATTGATTTAGCGGTGAATGCAGGAAAGAAAAGACAAAGTCCTCGGACCGGATTCATCCATTATTTCCCAAAAGAGGAGAGTGTTTCCGACACAATTCCCGTTTTTGAGAATTTCTGTTTTGCGCTCGCTCTTTTTCGTCTGAAAACTACCGAATCTGTTTTGGAAGGAAAAGAAATCATAGAAAGGCTCCTTGGCTTTCAAGCGCCCGATGGGAATTTCCCTGTCTATTTACACGATTTCCCAAAGTGTTGGGACTTTCATTTAGGTCTTAAGATTGCCCCGATTTTGATTCATGTACTGAGAGATTTTGGATCTGTATTGAACGGAGCGTATAAAGAGAAGTTGGAATTTGCTTTAAAAAAAATGATTCAGCCTCCGAAGCATCCTTCTTGGGAATCCCGTTACAAAGCATGTCTTGGAGAAAGACCGTTAAAGCCCTCTCAAGATTGGTTTGAGTCGATTGTTTCCGATCAGCTTTTTGAAAAAGGATGCGCTTATCCCATTCCTTATCATCGGGATTTAAAGGTGTTTTTAGGAGCTCCTTCTCCGCAACTTAAAAGAGAGATCGAGCCTTTGCCGATAGAATATGTTCTCGCAGAAAAAGAGGGGTTTGATGCGCGGCTTCTCTCCGATCATCCTCATCAAATTTATAGCGGCATTTTGTATCCATTTAGCTCTTCAGCTGAAACATCGGGTCTTTTTTACTCTCAAGACGAGTTTTCGCGCCTTTTATGGAAGGGCGAATCGGTGCATAGCCTTATTTTCCCTGGATCTATAAAAAAAGGGGATTGTTTTATCTTCGCATTGCCCGAGGGAGTTGAGATGGGGAGAGAAGATCTTTTCGAGGTTCTTTCCTATTGCGATATCTCTTCGGAAACGGAGCTTTTTATCAATGGAGAGAAGGGGATGGTCTTTTATCTCGGAGACACCGTCTCGATTCAAACGCCTCTTCTCAAGATCGATCTTCGCTTTGAACTTTTGGATGGAGAAGGGGAGTTTTGCGGTCAGATCTCTCGAGCTAACCGTCCGAATCAGATTGCATGCAGAGGAGCCAATCTATATGAAGCCTACGATTGGCAAATCGGCCTTCGCACATTGCGCAGACGTGGCGCCTGCACAATCGGCTGTTATCTTAGTTTTTAGCAATGGCTTGACTATCTACGGCAAGACCCATGGCGTGCATTCCGTTGTCCACATAGAGGACATCTCCCGTGATCGCAGAAGCGAGGGGGGAGAGAAGGAATGCGGCGGCGGCGGCCACTTCTTCCGCTTCGAGATCTTTCGTAAGAGGGGCGTTGGCTTTGGAATAGGAAATCATATCATCGATCATTCCAATGGCTTTCGCGGCTCTGCTGCGCAAAGGACCTGCAGAAATGGCGTTGACGCGAAGATTCCATTTGCGGCCCGCTTCCCAAGCAAGTGTGCGCGTATCGCTTTCGAGCGCAGCTTTAGCAGAACTCATCCCTCCGCCGTATCCCGGAATCACTCGGGTCGAGGCAATGTAAGTGAGGGAAAGAACCGATCCGCCTGAGGACATGAAAGGTCCAAAATGGGAAAGCAAGCTGATGAAGGAATAAGAAGAGGAGCTCAAGGCTGCCAAATAGCCTTGGCGCGATGTGTCGAGAAGATTTTTTGTGACTTCCGGACCATTCGCAAGGCTGTGAACGAGGATGTCGATCGTTCCAAAATCTTCTTTGACCTTGTTTGCGACTTCTGAGACAGTGTATCCGCTGAGTTCTGCGTAGCGCTTATTTTCTTTGATCTCCTGAGGGACATCTTCCATTTTATCAAATACGGCATCCATGGCGTAGACTTTGAGATATTCGAGCATTTTCCCGTTTTTTAGCTTTCTCGAAGCGTCGAATTTCCCATTGGCCCATGAGGTTTTAAAGATTTTTAGAATCGGCGCCCACGTGCCGATGATAATCTCGGCGCCTGCCTCGGCGAGCATTTTCGCAATCGCCCAGCCAAAACCTTGGTCATCTCCGATCCCTGCAATAAAAGCTTTTTTTCCTCTTAGATCAATTCCTAACATAAAATCCTTGAATTTGTGAGATAGAGTATAGCAAAAGGCTTTGCGAGAAGAAAGTTCTAATTTTTTCTTGCATCCTTTTTAGAGGATTTTCTATATAGGTATAGGATTGGAGACGCATGCGAAGGATTGCCATTGTAAATCAAAAGGGCGGGTCGGGAAAGACGACCACGGCTGTCAATTTATCTGCGACCTTAGTGGAAGCGGGGAAAAAAGTTTTATTGATGGATTTAGATCCTCAAGCCTCTGCGTCTTTATGGTATGGGTTCAAAGATAAAGGCAAGGGGTTTTACGATGTTTTTGTCGAGAATAACCGCCTCGAAAATGTCATTGAAAAAACGGAGATCGATCGGCTCCATATCATCGCTTCTTCTCCTCTTTTATCGGGGGTTGAAAAGGCTCTTGCAGGCGAGGTGGCTTCGGAAGGAATTTTAAAGGATCGGATTGCGAATCTTCCCAGCCATCCTTGGGACTATTTGCTCATTGATTGTCCCCCGACGCTCGGAGTCCTTTCTTTGAATGCTTTGACTCTTGCCGATGAAGTTCTGATTCCCGTCGAAGCTCACGTGATGGCGCTCCACGGCCTTGTCCAGCTTTTGAAGACAATTCAAGTGGTGAAGCAGCGGCTGAATCCGGCTTTGGAAATTGCGGGCATTTTGGCTTGCCGAGTGGACTATCGGACGAAACACTCTCAAGAAGTTCTAGAGCAGTTAAAAACCCGTTTTGATGCCAAAGTATATCAATCTGTAATTCGGGAAAACATCAAACTTGCCGAAGCTCCTTTGCATCTGAAGCCAATCAATCTCTACGATCCTCATTCAAACGGATCTCAAGATTATCGGGCGCTTGCAAAAGAACTTATCGCTCAGAAAATTTCGAAATAGTATATAATTCCCCGTGTAGATGAAGTACCAAAATATAAAGCTTTTTGAAAAGAGCCTTTCCCGCGTGTATTTAGTTGTGATGTCTTCGGATCAGGAAAGGGCCTCTGTATTGCAGAAGATCCTTTTGCAAGCGATCCCGCTCAAGCATTCTTTGGAAAAATTTTCTTCCGATACCGAGTGTAGAGTTCTCGTGGATGCTTTGCTGAGCCCTTCGCTTTTTGGAGGGGAGACAGTGGTTTATCTCGATGAGTGCGAATCTTTGCAGAAAAAAGAGGCGGAGAAACTCTCTGATTTTTTAGAGAAAAATGTCCTGTCGGGATATCTCTTGCTTGGATCGCGCGGTAAGACGCCCCTTTCTAAAATTGTGGAGAAAGTGGGATCTCTTCTCGATATGAGCGAGGAAAAGCCATGGGATAAAGAAAAAAGGGTCGTGGAATCTGTCGCCGAAATGGCGAAAAATAGGGGAAAGAGGATGGCCTCCGATGCGATCCCTCTTTTAATCGAATGCACGAACTCCGATCTTGCGCTCATTTCTCAAGAAATCAATAAGCTCATTTGTTATGTGGGCGAGCGCCTTACAATAGAAAGGGCCGATATTTTCCGCCTTTGCAAGACAAATTCTGAAGAAACTCCATGGCAGATTGCCGAAGAAATTGTTTGGGAAGGAAAAGGGTCTTTTGATGCGGCAGCTTTCCCTGCGTTGATTTTTTCTTTGCGAGCCCAGTTGCAGCTTGGGTTGAAAATCACGGCGTTGATCGAAGCCGGAATCCCGTCTAGCGAGTGGACTCCTTATTTTCCTAAAGTATGGCCTCGGACGCTGGAAAAACGGAGGGCCCAAGCGGAAATGAAGGGAGCTTTGTATTTTAGAAAAGGACTTGATATACTCTACAAGGTCGAATCCCTTTCTCGAACGGGGGCAGTCCTTCCGGAGGCCATTTTCGATTTGTTTAGAACCACTTTAATGAGTCAGGCTCTTCGCGATGCAAAAAGGTAAATTGCAATTATTTCCCAATCTATTGGATGAAACACAGGAAGAGAGTCTTTTCTTCCCGGTTTCTGTGAAGGAAGCTGTTTCTAAAATTGGAGGATTGATTGCGGAATCGGAAAAAAGCGCGCGAAGATATTTGCGGCGGTTTGTTTCTCATGAGCACATGGCCCGTTTGCCCTTGCGCCTTCTCAATGAACACACCTCAAAAAAAGAGATGGAAGGGCTTTTGGAGCCTATGTTGAGTGGAGAAGTCTGGGGTCTTATTTCCGATGCGGGACTGCCTTGCATTGCAGATCCGGGGTCGGATCTTGTTTTTCTTGCCCATATTCATGGAATTGATGTCGAAACTTTTACAGGGCCTTGTTCGATTGTCATGGCTTTGCAGCTTTCTGGTTTTTTAGGACAGCGTTTTGCATTTCATGGCTATTTGCCGCGCGAAAATTTCGATTTGGAATTGAAAATCAAAGAATTAGAAAAACAATCGGCCTATGCTACCCAAATCTGGATGGAAGCTCCCTACCGCTCGGCAAAGATGTTGGAGTTCATAAAAACATGTCTTGAGCCCACGACTTTTTTGTGCGTGGCAACAAATCTCACATCCATATCGCAGAAAGTGATGTCCTGGCCGGTTGCAAAGTGGAGATCTTCCTCTGTTTCTTTGCAAAAAGAGCCTGCGATCTTTCTTATTTTTAAAAAATAATCACTTGACTCTCTTTGGAAGATCTTGAATAAGGAACTTTATTGAAGGAGACGATATATGATTGAGCATGGCCAGAAGATTTCCCTTGAGTACACTGTTTTTCTTGAAGACGGAACAAAAGTCGATACGAATGTAGGAGAAGATCCCCTTGTTTTTGTTTTAGGATCCCACCAGGTATTTCCTGCTTTAGAACAAGCTCTTTTGGGGCTGAAAATTGGGGATACAAAGCAGATCACCCTAAAACCCGAAGAAGCTTACGGCCACGTTGTCAAAGATGCATATAGAGAAGTTGCTTTAGATACAATTCCTGCGATGTATCGGAAAGAGGGCGCTGTGCTCGGGCTGCAAGATCCTGCAGGCGGCGTTTATCCGATCCGAGTGCATCAAATCAAAGATGAAAA
>CAYOMT010000026.1:0-14945 GCA_964405125.1 uncultured bacterium | reverse complement strand
CGATCCTTCAGCAGATCTCTCACAAAGCCTGGGTGTTTACGGGACTCGGTTCCCGCGGTTTATTATATCACGCTCTTTTGGGCGAAAGTCTTGTCAAATCTATTGAATTATAAGATTTATGGAGTGCCTTCAGAGAGGCTTCGGTTCTTTCTTTCGTCGCTTGAAATTCTTTGATTCGGAGATTGAATAGAGCTTTCAACCCTTCTTCAAACCCATCTACAGAACAAGAAGGGAAGTGGGAAAGATCGGATTTTGCTTTCTTGAGAATGTGTGCATATTCCAACGTTTCTTCGATCTTTTCTTCGAGAAGGGAAGAGAGTGTTTTTACATGCATATCGAACTCTTTTTGTTCTAGATCGATTGCCTCGGAAACCGCTTTTAAAAGAGCCGTTTGTTCGTTTGTTAAAATCTCAAATGTTTGAAGATCTGAAAGGGAGTAAGTATGGAGGATTTGTTCTAGCGTGAAAGTTTTTGTCTCCTCGAAAAACTTTTTTCTCCATTCAGAAGGAGGGGGGATTTGGTAGAGAGCCATGATTTGCGTATGGCAGAGCGCTTTAGAGGATTCTTTATAAAGATTTAAGATTTCTTGGAAAGAAAGGGTTGCCGCATGGGCGCGGTAGGTAGCGCTCAAGGCTTTTGGATCGAGAAGAGAGAATCGAAACAGGTTTTTCCAGCCGTGTTTTGCGAGGATTTCGGGTAGAGGAAGTTTTTCGCAAGTTTTTTTGATTTGCTCCAAAGTGGTTGGGTTTTCGTAGTCGATGAGCGATGTGGAATACCAGAGTATGGCAAGAGAAAGAACCACGAAGGGAGTGGCTGTTGCAAAGGAAAAAATTGTCATCGGAAATAGGCCGCCCGCCACAACTCTTGCCCCCACGAGCGAATATCCAGCTATCGCGCTCAAAAAGACCCGCGTGATTTTCGTATCTGTCCACTGTACGGAGAGGGGGAAAAGGGCTTTTTTTTCTTGAAGTAAAGAGGGGAGAAGGGGTGTTTTGGAGATTGCAGATGACATAGATACCTTTTTAAAAGGGCGATATCTTATCCATTTTTTCTTATTTTCGATATATCTAAAATCTCATTTTCTTGATAGAATCTGCCTCTGAAGAGATGAAGCGGAATACGGGACGATTTTTATTTTTAGGGACTGCGGCTTCTGCGGGAGTTCCGGTCATTGGCTGCAAATGTTCTGTTTGCTCCTCTTCCTCGCCTTATGATCGGAGGCTCCGCCCATCTGGATTATTGAAAATCGGAGATCTTTCTTTCCTAATCGATGTAGGCCCCGACTTTCGGGAGCAGGCGCTCAAATATGGGATCGACTCTCTCAGTGGACTTTTGTTGACACATACGCATTACGATCATATCGCAGGCATCGATGAACTGCGCATCTATTATCTTAAGACGCAAAAAAAGCTCCCTTGTCTTCTTTCCAAGGAAAGTTTAGAGGATCTTCAAAAAAGGTATGATTATATATTTCAGCCGATGAAAGAAGGCTCTCTTCTAAGCGCTCAGATTGCCTGCACGGTTTTAGAAAAAGACGCGGGGAAAGTCGATTTTTTAGGCGTCGAATTTGGCTATATGAGTTATTTTCAAGGAGGCGCCAAGGTGACTGGGTTCCGCATTGGAGATTTTGCTTATATTTCCGATATATCTAAATACGACCCGTCTATTTTCTCTGCTTTAAAAGGTGTTAATACGCTGGTTCTTAGCGCTCTTCGCGAAGAGCCTTCGCCGCATCATTTATCTTTGGATGAAGCGGTGGAATTTTCTCGCGGGGCGAAAGCGAAAATAACGCGTCTTACACATATATCTCATGGATTGGATCATGAGAAA
Source organism: uncultured bacterium (assembly GCA_964405125.1). Taxonomy (GTDB): domain Bacteria; phylum Chlamydiota; class Chlamydiia; order Chlamydiales; family SM23-39; genus DAIDHZ01. Next base: position 13,115 of record CAYOMT010000026.1, on the reverse strand, counting down.
ATCAATCGGAAGCTTCCTCCTTCGATTCAACTAGGCTATGATGGCCTTGAAATGGACATAAATCTTATATGAAATCTCAGACAAATACAGCCATGCGAGGACGTCTTCATGAATTGGAAGGCGTAAAACATAAGGCTCTTCTCGTAGGCACATATGCGGCGGGTCAAAAACAGGTATGCGAAGAGCAGCTTGAGGAATTAGAAAGCCTTGGCTCGACCTATGGATTAGAAACTGTTTTTAAGATGGCTTGCCCTCTTAGAGAAATCGATGTCAGCACGTACTTGGGCTCGGGGAAAATTGAGGAAATCAAAGAAATGGCTTCGCAACATATGTGCGATGTTGTGATCTTTGACGATGAGATATCGCCCCAGCAGCAGCGCAATATCGAAATGATTGTCAGTAAATCTGTGATCGATCGAACCGAGTTGATTTTGGCTGTCTTTGCGCAAAGAGCGCAAACGCGCGAGGCGAAGCTCCAAATTGAGCTTGCCAGTTGCCGCTATCAGCTTCCGCGGCTACGCCGTCTTTGGACTCACTTGGGACGCCAGCGCTCGGGAGGTTCTAGCGGCGGCTTTGTCAAAGGAGAGGGGGAAAAGCAGATTGAAATTGACAAGCGGATCATCAAAGATGAAGTCAATAAATTGCAAAATGAGCTGAAAGAGGTCAAAAAACACCGCGAGACGCAAAGACGGGCGCGGGAAAGGGCGAATATACCGACTTTTGCAATCATCGGATATACCAACGTCGGGAAATCGACCCTATTGAAAGCTTTGACAGATGCCGATGTTCTTGTGGAAGATAAGTTATTTGCGACATTGGATACGACAACGCGCAAGTTCATCCTTCCGAATAATCAACAAATTCTTTTGATCGACACTGTGGGATTTATTCGAAAGCTCCCTCATGCGCTCGTGGCAGCTTTTAGAAGCACGCTCGAAGAAGCTGTCTCTGCGGATATTTTGCTCCACTTAATTGATGTGAGCAATCCGAATGCGCCGGTGCAGGCAGAGGCGACATTTGCTGTGTTAAAGCAACTATCCGCCACGGGAAGGCCCATGATTACTGTTTTAAATAAAGTCGATCTTTGCCCCAATCGGCTCATGGTCGATCGGATGCGGTTTAAATACGCAAAAACAGTTGAAATTTCTGCCTTGCAAAAGTCGGGATTTGATCGGCTCATGGATTTGATGATCCAAGAGATTTCCGCTTTGCGTAAAACGGTTCACCTGCGCGTGCCGCAAAGCCAATATTCTCTTTTGAGCGAAGTCATTCGGGAGGGTCGGGTGATTTCTCGAGAATATGAAGAAAATGATATTCTGCTTGAAGTAGAAATTCCCCTCTACTTAGAGAGGAAGGTATCTCATTTTTTACTTACTCCCAGTTGAAAAAACGGAGAATCGGCTTAAAAAGCCCTAAGAACTGGAAGAGTTTTGTTTTGAAGAAATTTTCCTGAGGGGCGGCTGAAGATCCTTCTGACTCATTGGTGAAAGAGGAACTCCTGCTTGAGTAGGTCGAGTGGAGGCATCGGTTGATTTGCGCTTCGGAAACAGCAAAGAATTCGTCCAACGAAACATTTTCTCCCCACTTGAAAGAGTCGAATTTTCTGGAAAATAGAACTCCGGCGCCTTCTTGGTTGGGGTTTTTTAGATATTCGGAGAGTTTTTTTCTTGTTTCGGGCGAAAGGGGATTTTCTCGGAGATCTAGGAGATAGTGAGAGGGGAGTGTTTTGAGAGTTTCTATAGAAATATCCCGGATCTGATTCTTCGAAAGATCGATCACGCAAGGAAATGCTGTTCTTGGAAAATGGTCCCTATTTGGGATCTCTTTCCAGTTAAGCCAAGAAAGATCTTTGAAAACACAGTTGATGAGAATCGAAGGTCCTATTCCAAGCGTTTTATTTTCAAATATTTTTTTTGCAGCTTCCTGAGAAATAGGGTTGGTTCTCAAATCAATTGTATAATGACTCGGGAGCGTAAAGATTTCGTCGGGGATTTCTTCGATATTGTTATATTGTAAATTGAGCGAAAGATTTTGCGCTGTGCGAGGAATTCGGGGGATTTCTTTCAGCCCATTTCTCGATAGATCGACCATAGAAAGCGTATTTAAATGGGAAAGATTCGGGACTTTCTGTGTACAGGCGTTTTGTAAATTCAAAACTTTAAGACCGGTAAATTTTGTGAGAGAAGGGGGCGTTTTGAAGGGGTTATCGCTCGCGTCCAAACCAACCACTTTGGGTGCGATCCCTTTTAAGGCACTAGAAGGAGGAAATGAGGTCAGTTGCAATCTTTTTAAATCTAAGACTCGAGCATCCGGTTCGATATAAAAATCCAAGGGTTTATTTTGCACAATTCGTTCCATTGCCTCTTTTCTATTTTCCTGGCAATTGGGAGCGGCTTGCGAAGCCCATTCTTTTAAAAAGGAGAGATGGCTCATCTCTTGGAACTTTTGGTGGGCGCATTTGCAAATATGCGCCACAGCCAAGCCTCCAATCAACTGAAGGGCTGTAGGTAAAATATCTTTTGGAGAGTTGGAAATGCTTATAGTCATAATTAAATTATTGTTTTATTAATATTATATCATGTTAGTTTCATATTTGTATATACCCAAAGTACTTCAAAATTTGGTTTTTTGAGCGCGCCAAAGCGCCGAATTTCAACGATCGCAAGTGCCTTAGTATTAGAAATACAAAGGCACTTGCGATCGTTAAAATTCGGCAGCTTTCGCGCAGCTCAAAAACCAAATTTTGAAGTACTTTGGGTATACTATTCTTCATTTCCGGTTTCGTATTCATGAAGTTTATTGCGGAGCGTCCGGATGCTAATTTTCAAAGCCGCGGCTGTTTGTGATTTATTGCGGTGATTTGCTTGAAAGGTTTCGAGGATAAATCTTTTTTCTAATTCGTGCAAGGAGATCCCTTTGGGAAGGGTTTCTTTTTCTAAAATGGTTTTTGAGGCGGGCGGGAGATCGAGATAGAGGTGCTCTCCATCGATTTTGGAGTCGAAATCGAGAACAACCGTCCGTTCTATGATATTTCTGAGCTCTCGGACATTGCCTGGCCATGAGTAGGTAAGTAATTTTTGGATTGCCTGTGAAGTAAATTGTTTAGTTTGCTTGTGATTTTCTTTACAGAAATAGGCGAGAAAATCGTGGGCGAGGGGGAGTATGTCTTCGGGCCTTTCTCTTAAGGGGGGGATGTGGATGGGGACGACATTCAAGCGGTAAAAGAGGTCTTCTCGAAATGTTTTGGCTTCAATGGCTTCGTGGATGTTGCGGTTGGATGTGGCGAGAAAGCGGACATTGACCTTGATGGGGCGTATTCCTCCGACCCTTTCGAACTCTTGCTCTTGAATGGCGCGGAGTAATTTCGCTTGTAAAACGAGGGGGATTTCGGTGACTTCATCGAGAAGTAAAGTCCCGTTGTCGGCGAGTTCAAAGCGTCCCGTTTTTCTCTGTACAGCTCCTGTGAAGGCGCCTCTTTCGTGGCCAAAAAATTCAGATTCAATGAGGGTTTCAGGAATGGCTGCGCAATTGACCTTGATGAATGAAGAGTGATTTCTCGTAGAGAATTGGTGAATGATGGAGCCGATGACTTCTTTTCCCGTTCCCGATTCTCCCGTAATGAAGACGCTCGCGTTGCTTTTTGCAATTTTTTCGAGATCCAGAAGGATTTTTTTCATTTGAGGGCTTTCTGCGATGAAATGGGGGCATTTTGTTTTTGCATTTTCATCGCGCAAAAACCGATTTTCTTTGAGGAGTTTGACGTGCTCTTCTGCTTTTTCAAGCGTCGATTCGAAGACTTCGAGAGAAAAGGGCTTGAGAAGATAGTGAAAGGCGCCGAGCTTTACGGCGTCGACGGCAGATTCTACGCTGCCATGGGCGGTTGCGATGATGACAGGGCATTGGGGCTGGAGATCTTTCGCAGCCATCATGACATCGAGCCCTGTTTTTTTGGGCATGCACATATCGGTGATGATGAGATCAAAAGACTCTGTTTTTAATTTTTCAATGGCAAGAGAGCCGTTTTCCGCCAAAGAGATCTCCTTGCCCTTTCTCTCTAAGATTTCAGCGATGAGACGGAGCATAATGGGCTCGTCATCGATGAGTAATACTTTTTCAATCATTTTTAATCCCTTTTATAGAGGCAATGTGAGGGTGAATGTAGTTCCTTTCGAGAGAAAGGACCGGACCTGAATTGTCCCGTAATGAGCCTGGATTATTTTTTGTACTTCGACAAGTCCAAGGCCATTGCCTTTTTCTTTTGTGGTGAAATAGGGGGAAAAAATCCTTTGCAATTGCTCCTCATCCATTCCTATTCCCGTATCGGAAATGGCTATTTGATAGCAACTGCCCATTTTTAAAAGGGAGAACGTAAGGATCCCTCCAAGAGGCATAGCCTGAAAGGCATTGAGGATTAGATTGAGAAGAGCGGATTTGAGAAGATCGGGATCGATTGGGGCTGTGATCGAGGTGTCTGGAATGTGGAGCTCCCACTGAACGGATTTTGGGCACGCAGGATCTATTTTTACAAACTTAATGAGCTGCCGAATGAATTGTCCCATCTCGGTGGATTGGATTTGCAAAGAGATAGGGCGGGCATACTGGAGAATCCTCGAAACAAGCCTTTCGAGCGATTTGGCGGCATCTGTGATTAAAAAAGCCATCTCTTGGAGGGGTTTTTGATCGGATAGATCTCGATACAAAAGAGATGCATATCCTCGGATGCCGCCTAAAGGGTTGCGTATTTCGTGGGTGATAGACGAGATCATCTCTCCTAGTTTTTTGAGTTTTTCATCGCGCTGGAGCGTGGTTTGGTAGCGCCTTTTTTCGGTGAGATCGGATAAGAAGATGAGAAGGCCGTGGCATGATTTGGGGCCTTCGGATAGAAAAGAAGTGGTGATTTCGAGATCGAATTGAGGATAGCTTCTGTAGATGAGCTTGTGAGAAATGCCGAAATGCAAAGCTTCTTTCATAGAAAAGCCAAAATATTCATCGGGGAATATGTCTATAAAGCGGAGGGATCGATTTTCGGGGAGGGGATGGGATAAGATTTTTCGAGCAGAGCCATTTGCCATAACGAGGAGCCCTTCGAGATTGATAAAGAGAACGCCGTCGTGGATGAATTGGAGAATAGTTTGGAGGAAATGAGGGGCATAAAAGCGCACAGAGTCATCCATGAAGAAAAAACGCTCTTGCGATTCTTGAAGTTTCTGGAGTATGTTTTCAGACATGACTACCCTCTTAAGCCGGACTATACTGTTTCTCTCAATAATCGCTACAATTACTGGTTGCTCTGGTATGCAACGATCTGAAAGAGAGAAGATTAGAAAGCGAAATTGCAAGGGCGAGATGATTTATCGCAATCAGAGCGATATTTTTTATCCGATTACAACGCCGCAGCAAGTGCAAAGGGCGCCTTATCCGTGGGAATCGGACTCGAATCTTCCGCGGATTACGAAGGAGTTTTTTCGGTGTAAAGGGAGTTTGCTGCATGCGCCGGTGATGATTATGAATGAGGCGTCGCAGGTGGCGCCTTGTGCGGATTGCGAAGGGGGGAGCCGGCATGGTTTGCCTGTGATTGCGGGGAGGGAGGGGGTGTATTCGGTTTTGCTGGATCTTTTAAATTTTGTGCAGAAGAAGACGGGGAGGCGGGTGATTATTACCTCGGGGCACCGATGTCCGGCGCATAATATTTACGTGGATGGGTCTAAGGAGAACCGGGTTTCGAAACATCAAATTGGGGCGGAAGTGAATTTTTACGTCCAGGGGATGGAAGAGAGGCCTTTGGAGGTGATTGGGCTTTTGATGCAATATTATCAGGAAAAAGAAGAGTGCCAGAACCAGAAGGAATACCAGAATTTTACGAGGTACGATAAACCGGATATCGATGTGGCGACCCAGCCTTGGATGAATAAGGAAATTTATATTAAGTTGTACCAGAAGAACGAGGGCCGCAATTTTGATAATCGGCACCCTCATGCATATATAGATGTCCAAGTTCGGTTTGATCGGAATAGGAATGAGCGGGTTGTGTACGATTGGCAGAAGGCGAATCAGGGGTATTCTAGGGGGTGGTAGGTTTTCCTTTGAGAAAATGAAGAGATTTTATATACTGGCGGCTCTTAAAGTAAGCCGGTGTGGCGAAATTGGTAGACGCGGTAGACTCAAAATCTTCTTCTAGCAATAGAGTGCTGGTTCGAGTCCGGTCACCGGCAATTCACCGGACAAAGTCTCTAAAAAGAACTTTTGTCCGGTTTTTTCATTTTGTAACACCTTTTTTAGTCGGGTCTTCTAAATTGAGTCACAGCATTTGATGTTTTCCTTCTTATTCTCTGATCTGCAGCCCTAGACCAACCTTTCCATTCACAGACTGCGCAAAGCCAACGTTCTTTTTCTTCTGCTTCTGGAGTACGTAATGGAATCGCTTTTTCTCTGTCGTGTATACATTTTGGGCAATAAGCCAAATTTTGATTGTTTTTCGGATTTACTTCTCTATAGATTCCTTCTTCTTCGTTAAAAAAGTAATCATCCCTCAATCGTAAAAGTTCCTCAAGTTTATTTTTCGATTGCTGTTCTTGTAAAAACGCTTGTTGTAGATTTAACATTTCTTGCTTTATGTCTAGAAGTTTTTGTCGGTAAATGAGTATCTCTTCCTTGCTAGAAGCCTCTGATATTCGTTGTCCAAAATCTTCCATCCATTTGTAGCTATTATAGAAAGCTTTTACAGCTTCAAATCCTGCATTTATTTCATCGAACATAACAATCCTTTTTATATTTTTAGTTCTTTTGAAAATTCATAGCTGATAAGTTGTAAGGGTTCGGTTTTTTTAAAGGCTTGTTCTTCATGAGAAATTTTTAAAAGTTTCTTCCCTCCGTCTGTATGGGCCATTTTTGCGATAAATTCTAAAACTTCTTTTTCTGAATCGGAAAAGACACTTAGATCGGCATCTTCAATACTTTTTAAAATGTGATGTCCCCCGGAGATCAAAATTCTTTTAGAGAGAAATAACTTATAGATGTTCTGAAACTGGTCTGGACATGGGCCGTATTCTAAGTGAACATACCTAGCTCCAGTTATGCTCATTCCTCTTTGTTGAAAATGTTTAAAGTCCGCATAAAACAAGGCTTTATTTAAAAACAAAGGGCTCTTAGTAAACCCTATCAAATAGCGTACAGCTTGTTTAAAAAGTTCTAAGCAAAACGGCCTGTTACCACTATAAATGTCAGAGGATTGGCTTTTCCAATGAACTTCAAGAGCATTAAGTTCTGCGTAGGCTTCATCACATTTCAAGCGGATATGATCGTCTTGAACGACATCCTGGACGTAGTAGGTTTCCCAACGTTTAATGCTCGCTTCTCCAACCTTTAAGTAGTTAGCAAAAGCTGCTTGAGACATTCCAAGCGCAGCTCGATATTTGATGATTTCCTCAGATATCAAAAGGTTATGTTCCTTGCGATATTTATCAGCAGCACATCTTCGCAGCACATTCATCTGTTCCCCGTCCATTAAAGGAGTTTGACAGTTCGTGCAAACAAAAGAGGGTACGACTACTTCAACTTCCTCTCCCTTGATTTCAGGAGTAAAGCGAATGTTTTTGGACTCAAATTTTTCGCAATCGCAATTTAGACATTTCATTTAATCTTCTCCTTTTTGTTCTGTCGAACGGCTTTCATGTAGTGAGACGTAATAATATCGCTCGTTCTTCAGAACAAATTTAATATACATCTGCTTGGCGCATTTAGCGCTCCACCAGCTAAAAGCCAGCAGCTCAAGCCCAACTATGGCTTTTTCATAGGACTTTTGTGGAGGTTTTCCCCCTCTATAATCTTTTGGAGTAATTTCCTCCAGTAGCTCTCTAATCAATGGCCAAATATCATTTGTATCCCCAATATCGAGATCATTTAACTCGCCCACAGATTTTGATGGGTTGGCAAACGCTCCATGTCGGTTTTTTAGAAATTCTTTCGCCTCATTCAACCGTTTATCCAGCTCTCGATCCGAGGGGCGTCTATCATGCATTGCGAGCCTGTTCATATATTATAGTAGCATCATATGATACCATAAGACAAGGAAAAGTCAATCCATTTGGCGGTGTTTCCTGGTCTAATAGTTCATATTCGGTTAAAAGTTAACGATCTACGTAAAATAAAGAAAAATTTATTGCTTTGGAATTTATGGACATTTTCTACTCTACTTAGAACCCCCTAGACATTGGGTTAGTCATTGCTTCTATGTCGGCGAAGGGAGTGTTTAGAGAGGAGGGTTTCGAGCTTAAAAATTTTGCGCATTCCCTCTGCAATTTGGTTGGATAACGCTCCGGTCACTCACAAAAAAAGCCTTCCTAAAAAGGGAAGGCTTTTTTTGTGGGTAGAGAAATCTATCGGGATCAGCAAAGAGGCGCTCTGTATGATTACGGGCCAGGATTGTACGTGAGAACCTTATCTAGATCTGTTGGGCGTGTAGAGCGCAATTGTCCAAGACAAGAGCGACCCTGGGAGAAACATTTTTCATAATGCGCCCATTCATATTGGGCCTTAAATTGATTGGGGTTAAATTCTGTGCGGATAAATTGGATAAAACGGGATAGATACACTCTTGCAATGCGCTCTCTGAGCAATTTCTCTCTGTCCAAATCGGTCAGAGAAACATGTTGCGGTATTGTAAGCTCATCAGAAGTCGGTGGTTTTAGAAGAAATACTCTCTCTGGAGGAACTGTGGAAGGACCCAGGCGACCGATCCCATAAAATACACCGCAGCTCGAAGGACTTCGGTCATCTGCCACGATCATAAAACGGGAGCCTCCATTCCAACGACTCTCTTTGACCGGGTCTATTTCTATATCCATGGCTATCGACTCTTGAATAAATCTCTTCAACAGGTTTTCATATTGCCGAATTTCAAGAGAACAATCTTTTCCCTCTCTCACTCGATCATCCAAGAGCGCTGTTATACTGCGGCTATCCTCAGAGGTTCCTCCCTGAAATGAAGCATTAATAGAACATCCATACTTAATTCCCTGGGTTGCGTCCTGATGAGCGTGGGCTTCTGAAGAAACATGGCGTAGGCCTAGAATACATCTGCCTATTAGGAGAATGTCTTCTTTGGTGACATGAAGATCATCTGCTGTTGGGAAAATTTTTCGGTATGTTTCATCGATTTTTTGAGCATCCATCGCTTCGCTTTGTTTAAAATCAATGCAATGAACGGTCATCTTATTTGCCAAAAGGGCGGCTCCTAATCCCCCCATTGTAAAAATAAATACGCGACTCCAAACTCGGGGTCCTATATTTCTATTCCACCTATTGAGGAATGGGTGAGGAATATAGGGAAGGACTTGTTGCAATAAGGTGGTATGTTTTGTGAAAAATCTGATATTATTCATAACTAAGTATTATGACATATTTTTGTTATAACTTATATTAAAATTAATATTTGTCTTAATCGATTCGGCTTGCAGCATGCGTTGAATCGTCGATTTTCCAGACCTTCGGATTCCACTAAGAATAATGATAGTTGGTTTGATGTTTTTGTTCTGCCTCGGCAAAGGTTTCTTTGACCGCAATTTTTAGATCATTTCCTTGTTTATTGAGCGCATTATTATTTAAACCATTGACTATCAGTCATATAAATGGTTTTAAAAAAGGGATATAAATTGTTAAAATAAATTAAGTAATGTTATATAATATGTATGGTAATTAATATGACGGTAGAAGAAAATGTAAAAAAATATTATATAAAATTGTTTTATAAATATTTAGATTTAAATGCCGATTATCATTTTCGGCTTTTAGAGCTTTGGGAGTCTCTGCCTGCGCCTTGCCGCTTTCCTCTCCTAGGATTTCTTGAAGAAATCCTAACCCCAAGACCTCGGGATGCAATCGAACAAAAACCTACAGCTTCTGCCATCCTATTTTTAGCAAATGAATCTACCAAGCATTATAAAGTAGAGCTCAAACGGCTCTTTTACTTAGAGAATCAAATATGATAAAACCTGAGCAATTAAGAATTGATTCACGTTCAAGTCAAATAATAAGTTATCTTCGATCTCCAATTCATTGTTGTGATACCACGGCCCAAAAAATTTGTCTTGCGATGGCTGCTTTTACAGGATGTATAGGTCTAAGCTTATTATTGAAAAAACATGCAACGAAAGATGGAATTCGATATGAGGGGGGACGGAGATTTTTAATCGGTCAACCCCATGGAAAGGGGAGATGTTTTTTCCCAAATGGGAATCGATATGAGGGTGAGTTTTTCAATGGTGTAAAGAATGGCAAGGGGACGCTTGTTTTTGCAGACGGGAATCGATATGAAGGCGAGTTCCTTAATGATAAAATGAATGGCAAGGGGACGCTTGTTTTTGCAAATGGGAATCGATATGAAGGCGAGTTCCTTAATGATAAAATGAATGGCAAGGGGACGCTTGTTTTGGTAAGCGAGGTCCGATATGAGGGTGAGTTCCTTAATGATAAAATAACTGGCAAGGGGAAGCTTTTTTTTCCAAGAGGGGACCGATATGAAGGTGAGTTCCTTAATACTGCAAAGAATGGCAAGGGGATATATTTTTTTGCAGACGGGAATCGATATGAGGGTGAGTTCCTTAATGATAAAATAACTGGCAAGGGGATATATTTTTTTACAAATAAGGACCGATATGAGGGTGAGTTCCTTAATAGTGTAAAGAATGGCAAGGGGAAGCTTTTTTTCGCAAATGAGAATCGATATGAGGGTGAGTTCCTTAATGATAAAATAACTGGCAAAGGGATATATGTTTTTGCAAATGGGAATCGATATGAGGGTGAGTTTCTTAATGGTGAAATGAATGGCAAGGGGACATATTTTTTCGTAAACGGGAAGCGATATGAGGGTGAGTTTCTCAATGGTGAAAGGAATGGCAAGGGGACGATTTTTTATACAGAGGGGGGCCGATATGAGGGTGAGTTTCTCAATGGTGAAAGGAATGGCAAGGGGGAGATTATAAATAGTATAGGGAAACGTTTGGGCATAATATATGACTTAGATACATGCGTTGGGTTCTCTGAAGAGCATGGAAATGGTGCGCCCAGCACTTATATCGGTCAAATAGATCCAACAAAAGAATGTGCTGTTGTTATAGAGACCTCGTTTGATCATAATGGGTCGTTTTCTTCTAATGCAGAAAGAACAAGGTGGATCAATCAATTAGAAACATTAGGTTGTCCCACTCAATTTATATGCCCGCCCAATTTTCAATCAGTGATAAAAACGATATCTGAAGGAATGCCAATTAAAATCCTTGTGATACGCGCTCACGGCTGTTCTCAGGGTATGGAATTTGCGAAAGAAGAAGGTCTAATCACTCTGTTTAAATTACAACCTTTGTTGAGTAAGCTTTCCGAAAAATCTATTATTGTCCTGGAAAGTTGTAGTACGGGAACATCACAAAACATACTTTCTGAATCAAGAGTCATACATTGCCCTTCTCTTGCAGAACAGATTTCTCTTGAACGACCAGACGCTACAATTATCGCCCCAGAAGGGGAGATACACGCTGGGTTTGATGCGATCCATTGTACAGCGAATCCGGAAAGAAGAACATTCACAATAGAGATCCAGATGCTTAACCGCATTGTAATACAAAGAATAGATAGAGTTTTCAAGGGGAAAGAGGCGTGAGCCCCTGATAACTGAATTGTGAGCTTCTTCGCGCCACCTAAGATATTCTTGCATTTCTATAAAAGTCTAAATTGATATTCTTAACGTGAAATCAAAGGGAAATGGTGGGGGTTTTTCAAGATATCGATATTCAGGTCGATGTCGAGATTTGGCCAGTGTAGATGCTTATTGTGATGAAGCTCTACTTCATAAATATCTGGGAGAGAAGCATTCTTAAAGAATGGGAATTCTTCGTAAGTTAAAAAGAACTCTTCATTGTGGAGGCATAGCCATAATCCAAATCGAGTGATGTTGATCTCAACCGGAGAAGTGTGTTTTCCAAGAGCTGATGATTTCATGATTATGTTTCTCCACTAATAACTGAATTTCATTTAATTGTTTTTTGCTTAAGCCATGATACGTTGCCAGAGAAATAATAGGCTCTATCCAAAACTTAGCTTCTCCATCAGGGCAAGAAACATGGACATGCATTCGAGGTTCTTCTCTTGAGAAGAAGAAAAATCGAAAAGATCCATCTTTTAAAACCGTTGGACTCATAAAATCCCAAATCCCTAGTGTAGCAGAATTGCTTGTTTGATACATATTTGTAAGAGATTCTTTTGATTTTATCCAGTCAAAAGTTCTAATTACATCCGACCATCTGCAATCAAGGGAAGTGATAGCTTTCCTTTTTTTTCCGGTAGAGGAAGCTGAAAGGCTTCCACACCGAACATGATGTGAGGGCGATGCTCGATCTTGCATTTGTTTTATATCTGTCTAATAATGAATGTATTAAATCATGCTACTGTTTAAAAAAACAAATTCGTAATACCATTTTGTATACCAGTCGAGAATAAGATGAAAGGGATTATGTTGAAAAAGTTGATTAAGCATGGAAATAGTAGGGCTATTGTAGTGGATAAAGCCCTTCTTGAGGTCGCGGGATTATCTGAAGACGCCTTGTTTCAAGTAACTGTCAATCCTCGAGGGGGCCTTGTGATTCAATCTTTAGAGGATAATCAAACTGAGCTATTTCAGGAAAAATTTGACGAGTTGAACCAGAAATATAAGAATCTTATGAAGAGTTTGGCCGATTTATGACCTCGTATATTATTTTCGAACACACAGTGAAAATTCATGATGAATTAGTTTCTGAATATGGGGGACGATTAGGCGTTTTAAACGAAGGATTGTTAAAATTCAGTAGATTTCGCGCAGGGTATAAAAAAGAGTCGCCTCTTTTAATGAACTAGGCAAGCATGTTTGATCGGTTTATCTGCAAAACGATTTTCGATCCAAGGCACGAAAAAAGGTTCGGCAGCTTTTGGCGTCGTAAAATGCGATTGCTCCCCAGGCAGTTGCACTCGCTCGACTTGCCCCCCTAGTTTCCGCATTTGCTCCTGATAGAGCTTGCCCATCACAATCGGAACCACGGTGTCTTTTGTCCCAAAATAAATAATCACAGGCGCCACCGGAGCTATAG
>CAYOMT010000025.1:9521-14975 GCA_964405125.1 uncultured bacterium | reverse complement strand
ATATTCATAGAGCAATCGAAAGATTGCGGGAGAACCGGGTCCGATACAGAATTGTATTAGAGACCGGCAGCAATTTCTTTGCGGTGTGATTCTTTCATGGCCGAAAGGGCTTCTTTGGCCGAAAAGCGGGTCCTTGGATCGCGCGCCACCATTTTGCCTATCCACGAACTTGGCAATTGATAGTCGTTGATATGCAGCCCCAATTCGACATCGGGATTTAAACCAGATCGAGGATATAAAGAAGCCCTTTCTCTGATCGTCTCGCCAAAAGGAAATTTTAGAGCGTTTGTCATTTCTAAAAATACCATCCCTAAAGAAAATACATCCATAGCGCATGTCGTGGTGACTTTGAAAGTGTCTAAAACTTTCTGCGGAGAGAATCTGGGATCATGTTGATCTAAACATTCTTTCAGATACATTGCGTAAGCTGCTTCCGGAGCCAAGTAACGAGGGGTCCCCCCTGAAAAATGACTCTCTTCATCCGGGCCCACGGACAATCCAAAATCGGCAAAAACGGGACTGGAATTTTCCTCGCTATTTAACAAAATATTGTCGGGTTTTATATCCCGATGAATAAATCCTTTTTCATGAATTTTAACCAGAGCTTCGAGGAGTTTGCATTGAATATGACGGATGATTTTAGGCGTAAGAGTCTTCTCATCCATTGCTTTGGCTAAGTTAGTGGAGTATTTTTCTACAATCAAACAAGTTTTCGTTCTCCCTTTGCCGCTTGAATAAGTAAAAGTATCTAGAAGCTGCAAAATCCCGGGTACTTTTCTGAACGCGCTCATGAATTTTATTTCTTGTTCAAAACAGACTTTATCCAGCGGATTGAGAAGAACATGGGATCTATTTTTAGGTTTTATCAATAAAAGCAGTTGCCGATCGTAAGGTTGATTGTTAGAATCAAAGATGTGGATGCATACATCTCTCGCTGTTTTAAAAGTGCCTTCTAAAAGAGTGTTTTCTTTTTTATGCGCTTTTTCAGAGTATGTACAGAATATATGGAATAGATTGGTTCTTTGGATCGAGTAAAATCGTTTCCAGGTCTCGCTTTTTGAATTGATCCAGGTCACAACTTGTCCGGGAGCATATCCAATGGACCGATGTTTCTCGAAGATCCAATGGATGGCATTCCCTCCCAAGGGATGAATGTGTCTAAGAGGTTTTTCAGAAGAAGAGGAAAGCTCCTCCGCTTTTTCAGGAGAAGACCTAAGGCTATCCGAATCTGACCCAAAAGACAATTCTAGGGGGGAGATCCCGTAAAAAATCTTTGTAGGTAAATGGGGAGGCGGCGGCGTTGCACTCAAGCAATTGTACTCCCGGGAAGAAGATTTTGAATCTGAGGAAGCTCTAAAGAAGTTCCTAAAGAAGCGGCTAAAATCATTCCCCGGCTTTCAATCCCCATGATTGTAGCGGGAGATAAGTTTGCGACAATGGCAACTTTTTTCCCAATCAACTGCTCCGGCTCGAAATGGAGCGCAATCCCTGAAACAATCGTCCTTTTTTCAAAGCCTATATCGACGAGAAGCTTGAGGAGTTTTTTGGATTTGGGAACTTTGACAGCTTCCAGAATTTGCGCTACGCGAAGATCGATTTTGCTAAAATCATCGAATGGAATTTCCGGTTTGAGAGGCGCATAGGCAGTCTCTGTTTGGACCAGATAATCTGGTTTGACAATGATGTCTTTATGCAGGGATTTGGATTTGCCTAAGATTTCCATTTGCAGTGCGATCTCCTCGTCTTCTACTTTGCGAAATAAGATAACCGGTTCTCTGAGTTTTTGTCCCACAGGAATTTCTTGATCTCGAAGAATGGCCCATTTTTCTTTTGCAAGTTCGGTAGAAAATCCGATCTCTTCCCAAATTTTCTGGGCTGATGTAGGGATCACAGGAGAGGCAATCAGCGCTAAATATTGAATGGATTGGATGCAGCAATAGATTGTCGATTCAAGCTCTCCTCTCCCCTCTTCGCTTTTTGCTAAAACCCATGGTTTTTTGTGTTCGAAATATCCATTTCCCAACTGCGCTAATTCCATGAGGATTTGCGTCGCTTTGCGCAAGTGGAAAGATGCATAGCACTCTTCAGCTTGACCTAGAAGTTTTTTAGCTTCCGTTAAAAATCGAATATCTGCCTCTTTTAACTCTCCTTTGGGAGGGACTTGGGCTTGGCAGTGCTGTTTTGCAAACACAAGAACTCGGTGGACGAAATTCCCAAATTTGCCTAAAAGTTCGGCATTGCAGCGCGTTTGAAAATCCTTCCAGCTAAATTCAGCATCTGCATTTTCAGGCGCGTTGGCTGCAATGGCATAGCGAGCTTGATCTGTTGTGTATTTTGTGAAAAAATCCTCTAGATCAATTGTCCAGCCATCGGATTTGGAAAATTGACGGCCTTCCAACATGAAAAATTCATTGGCGGGGATTTCATCCGGCAGTTTATAGGGAAGGTCTTGTCCCATCAACATGGCGGGGAAAAAGACGGCGTGAAAAGGGATGTTGTCTTTGCCGATAAATTGGACGAGTTTTGTGTCGGGGCAAAGCCAGTAGTCTTCCCATTTTTCGGGATCTCCCTTTGTTTGCGCCCATTCCTGAGTTGCCGAAATATAGCCAATCGGGGCATCAAACCAGACGTAAAATACTTTGTTTGGATAGCCTGGAACCGGAATTCCCCAATCTGAATCGCGGGTAATGGCTCGCATTTTTAAATCATCGATATAGCTCATGGCGAAGCGAACGACGTTTTCTTTCCAGTTTTTCCCTTCGATCCATGTTTTGAGCTCATCTTTGAATTGATCAAATCGCAAATAAAGATGCTCGCTTGGGCGCGGGATGAGAGGAGAGCCTGTGAGTTTAGACCGGGGGTTTTTAAGATCTGTCGCTTCGTAGGAGGCGGCGCATCTTTGGCATTCATCGCCTCTTGCCTCTTCAAATCCACATTTAGGGCAAGTCCCTACAACATAGCGGTCTGCTAAGAATTTATTCTCTGTTTCCGAATAGAGGTGCTGTTCTGTTTTTGCAACGATCAATCCCTTTTTGTTCAACGCATGGAAAAAGCTTTGCGTTGTCGCGACATGTCCGGGCCAAGTTGTGCGGCTATAGTGGTCAAAAGAAAAATTGAGTTTTTCAAAAAAAGCTTTGTTGATTGCATGGAATAGATCGACATGCTCTTTTGGGCTTCTTTTCGCTAAATCTGCGCTGAGCGTGATCGCAACTCCATGCTCGTCCGAGCCGCAAATATAGAGAACATCAGAGCCTTGGAGTCTTTGAAATCGAGCGTAGCAATCGCCTGGTAAATAGGCTCCTGCGATATGTCCAAAATGGAGGGGGCCGTTTGCGTAGGGAAGCGCGGATGTAATTAAAATCTTTTTCATCGTTATTAAGCCCGATGGGAATGAGAAGAAGAGCTTTCTGAAGCTCTCGTGTCGACTGCATCCAAAATGTTTTTTAAGGTAGTCTGGGAGTTATTCATGATTGCGACTCGACCGAGATTGATTGCAAAATTGCAAAGATCGAAGTTGTTTTTGAATTTTTTTCTCAATAGTTCTGTTGTTACAAGATCCGATGCCATATTTATCCACATTTAAAAAGAATCAAAAAGCCACAGAAACTGAATCCGTTCACAGTCTCTTACGCGATATATAATAGGAGAGAAGACGCTTTATTACAATGATATATCTTTTGCGATGGAAAAATCGCCATTTCGGGTCCTGTGTTCTTCGGCAATCAGGATCGAGCGGAGGATATCGTAGGCTGTATCTAGTTGATCGTTTACGATTTGATAATCATAGTGTTTGGCCTGATCCATCTCTTTTTTTGCCCAAGAAAGCCTCTCTTCAATGGCCTCGGGATTTTCCGATTTGCGCGCCAGAAGCCTTTTTTTGAGAATGTCTAAGTTCGGGGGGCGGATGAAGATAAATATGGCATCGAGGGATTTTTTGAGATACATCGCTCCTTGCGTATCGATGACGAGGATGATATGGTTACCAAGGCTTCTTTGGATTCCTAAAAATTTGCGGGAAGTTCCATAATAATGGCCAAAAACTTTTGCATACTCTAAAAACTCCCCTTCTTGAATCTTTTGCTCGAATTCAGATGTCGTGATGAAGTGATAGTCTTTTTCGGGGATTTCAAGGGGCCGAGGCGGTCTTGTCGTGTAGGATATGCTCTCGACAACGCAGCTAAATTCTTCTTGCAGCTTGCGCACGAGCGTTGTTTTCCCGGTGCCGGCAGGAGCGCTTACAATAAAAATCAGCCCTTTTTTTAGTTCCCCTAGTACTTTCATTTTTACTCAATATTTTGGATCTGTTCTCGTATTTTTTCTATTTCGCTTTTGATTTCGACGACAAGATAGGAGATTTTTGCCTCGCATGATTTGGACCCGATGGTATTGATCTCCCGCGACATTTCCTGAATGATGAAATCCATTTTTTTCCCGACCGAACTTTCCGTTTGCAAACACTCTTTAAATTGCGAAAAATGGGAATCTAAACGGGTGATTTCCTCTGCGATATCGACTTTTTCTGCAAATAAAGCCACCTCTCTTGCAATGCGCTCGTCTAAGGATTTGTCCTCCGGCAGTAAAGAGGTGATTTTTTCCATTAATTTTTGCCGCATTTTTTCCGTTGCATCCGGAGAAAATTCTCGGAGGGAAGAGACTTTATTTTGAATGATTTGAAGCCTTTCTTCGATGTCTTTTGTGAGAGATTTCCCTTCTTGGATCTTCATGAGAGAAAAAGCTTCCAAGGCTTTTTCTACGCAAAGGTGCAGGAATTTCAAATCCTTTTCTTTGAAAAGCTCCGGTTTTTGCATAGGAGGGATTGAGGCGAGTAGGAATGAAAGGTCGATTTTTTTGGGGTCAAACCCCAATTGCAAAGAAAGATGTTCCCATTCTTTTTTGGCGTTTTTTAACACCTCTAGATCGGGAATCAGATGGGAAACGGTTTCTTTGGAGTATAGGAGTTGAATGCGAAGGGCAATTTGTCCGCGCGCAACTTTTTCCGCAACCCACTTTCTAATCTCATGTTCAAAACAAGTCAGCTCTCTAGGCAGGTTGACGACGATTTCAAAGTGCTTTCGATTCACCGACTGGATTTCCACGATAAAACGTCCAAACGGAGCTTCGATTTCTCCCCGTCCAAACCCAGTCATACTTTTTGGCATAAAACGATTATATTGTTTACACTTAAGTATAGGAGAAATTACAATCCAGGTCAATATATGTCTAGATTTCAAGAGTTTATTCCCAAATCTTATCTTTATTTAGCGAAAGGGTACACTTTCAGCGCATTCAAAAAAGACGCTGTAGCCGGCCTTACGGTTGGCGTTATTGCGCTTCCTTTGGCGATGGCATTTGCAATCGCTTCCGGGCTCGATCCCGCCCGGGGGTTATACACGGCCATCATTGCAGGCTTTCTCATTTCCCTTTTGGGAGGAAGTAGAGTGCAGATTGGGGGGC
>CAYOMT010000025.1:0-9421 GCA_964405125.1 uncultured bacterium | reverse complement strand
ATTGCAGGCTTTCTCATTTCCCTTTTGGGAGGAAGTAGAGTGCAGATTGGGGGGCCGACGGGGGCTTTTGTCGTCATCATTTACGATATTGTCCAGAGAACCGGCTATGAAGGTCTTTGCGTTTCTACTCTCTTTGCCTCTCTCATTTTAGTTTTGCTTGGGATATTTCGAATAGGCTCTTTGATTAAATATATCCCGCAGTCTCTTGTGATAGGATTTACAAGCGGCATTGCGGTGATTATTTTTTCAACGCAGGTGAAAGATTTTTTTGGGTTGTCGATGCAAGACCCGCCTCCTGGATTCATTGCGAAGTGGATTTCCTATTTTCATGCGTTTCCAACACTGCAGCTTGCGACTTTTGGGCTCGCGATATCGACACTTGGACTCATTCTTTTGATTCGCAAGCGCTTCCCTTCGATTCCTTGGGGGATTGCCGCAATTGGGATCTCGACATTAGTTGTTTTCATTTTTCAAATCCCCGTTGAAACGATCCATTCCCGCTTTGGAGAGCTGCCAAGAAGCATCCCCCTGCCTTCGCTCAGCCATTTTTCTATCCCCATAGGGCAATTTAAAGAAATCATCCGAGATGGAATCACGATTGCCTTTCTTGGAGGGATTGAATCTCTTCTTTCGGCTTTGATTGGAGATGGAATGATTGGCGGCAGGCATAAATCCAATTGCGAGCTTGTCGCTCAAGGGGTTGCCAATTTTGGATCTGTTTTATTCGGGGGCATTCCTGCAACGGGCGCCATTGCAAGAACGGCGACCAATGTGAAAACAGGGGCCCAAACGCCTTTAGCCGGCATGATTCATGCTGCAGTCCTCCTGTTTATTCTCCTTTTTTTGAGCCCAATTGTCAGTCAGGTTCCTCTTGCGGCCCTTTCAGCTGTTTTGGTCATGATTTCCTGGAATATGAGCGAAGCCTCCCATTTTATTCGCCTTCTCAAAGGTCCTTTTGGCGATCGGCTTGTTTTAATTGCTACATTTCTTCTCACAGTGTTTGTCGATATTACGATTGCAATTACTGTCGGAATGATTTTGGCTTGTTTTGTATTTATGAAACAAATGAGCAAAATGGCTAAAATTGTTCCCTTAGCTCCCCTGTTTCAAGAAACAGATAGTCCCGTTTTAAAAAATCGATCTGTTCCGGAAGGGGTTCAGATCTACGAAATTCAAGGACCTTTCTTTTTTGGCGCGGCCAATATTTTAAAAGACACATTGGAAGGGGCAGGTCCTATGCCAAAGACCTTTATTCTCAGGCTCCATAGCGTGCCTATGATCGATGCATCGGGAATGCATGCGATGAAAGAATTTTACGATCGCTGTCAAAAACTTCATATTTCTTTATATCTTACTGAAATGAAAGAACATACGAAAAAAGATTTAAAAAAATTCGGACTTCTCGATCAGATTGGAGAGAATCACTTATTTCACACATTGGATGAAGCGCTAAATAGAACCGAGAAGCTTTGATTTTTTGAAAGCAGCATCGATTGCCATTTGGAACGATTTTCCGATTTCCGTTTTCTGCATGATCTCGAGTCCGGCTGCCGTCGTGCCTCCCGGCACGGTGATTTGAGTTAAAAGAGTCTCCGGGCTGTTTCCTTCTAAGATAAGCTCTGCCGCGCCCTTGAATACTTGCGCAGACATTTTCAATCCTTCTGCATAGGAAAGACCTTCTTTTTCTCCGATAGAGGCCATCGATTCGATGAGGCGGAGGACAAATCCAGGGCCGCTTCCGGCAATTGCGCAGGAAATATCCATGAGTAGTTCATTGAGTTCCAAAACTTCTCCCATGCAAGAAAAAAGGAGGCGCGCGAGGCTTTTCTGATCGGAATTTACATCGGAAGCAAAACTCATGACGCTCATTGCCTCTCTGACAGATGCCGCGATATTTGGCATGACGCGGATGATCGGAATATTTGGCCCTAACACTTTTTGGTAGGATGCGATGGAAATTCCGGTAGCAATGGTGATGAGGACTTTATTTTGTAGATCTAAAGAGGCGAGTTCTTTCAAAACAGGCTCTATTTGGTTGGGGCGGACGCCGAGAAGAAGGATCTCACTTTTTTCCACTAAATTTTTAAAAGATGTCGAGGTCATTCCAAAGGTTTTTTCATTGTCCCGCATTTTATGGGTGTCTCTTTGGATAAATAAGAGCTGGGATTTGGGGATGAGTTTTGCAAGATGGATGGCTTTGCAGATGATTTGGGCCATGTGTCCAAACCCGATAAATCCAAGGTGGCAATCAGCAAGTTTCATACCCATCTCATAATTCAACAATTAGTTTTTATCTAGTAAAAAGAGATTCTAGGCATGTAGAAAATTTGATGTTGCGCTGATAGCATCCGCGCGCTTCTTCTACGCATTTAAGGACTATCTCCATTTTGGGAAGGGGGAATAAAACGGCTTCTTCCTGCGGGAAAAATAAAGAGTCGCAAGAAAGTCTGCGCGCATGCTGGTCTCTATGCCACATTAAAAAGGCTGTGAAAATATATTCTGCATTCCGATTTTTCTTTACCGGATCCTCATCTTCAATCGCAGCTTCGATTTTTTCAAGTCCAAGGTGAAGTTTTGGGTAGATGGGCCTTTCTCTAAGAAGAGAAAAAAGAGTTTTTTCCGGATTTGGCATTTGGGCCAATTCCAACGCTTTTCCGATAGATCCTTGCGCAATTTTTGCTAACTCTTCTTTATGTCCTTTGGTTTTAAGGAAAGCTGCGATCTCCCCTTCTGCAATCGGATTGAATTTAAAAATTGAGCAGCGGGAGCGGATTGTCGGAAGGATCTCACTCACTCGATCTGTCAGTAAAATGAGGGTTGTATCGGGAGTAGGCTCTTCCAATGTTTTCAATAAAGCGTTTGCAGGCGCTGTTTGCATTCTTTCCGCATCGAAGATCACAAAAACTTTCCCCGAGGATTCAAAGGGAGCGCTTTGCACTTTGTCGATCAACTGCCGCAAAGTGTCGATCGAGTGAAGACCGCTTTTGCTCTCCGGTCTTAGGATATGAAAATCGGGATGGGTTTCTGTTTCAATTCTTTGTTCTGTTGTTTGCAAAAGAGCTGCGGCAAGTCTTTTTGCAAAAAGACTTTTGCCGACGCCAAAGGGTCCGGAAAATAAAAGGGCGTGAGGCAAGGTATTGTTTTGGACGGCTTTGGAAAGATAGGTCTTTACTTGTTCATTTCCAATGATTTTATCAAACATATTCTTTGATTGCAGAGATGGCACTTTGATACACTCTTTCTTTGGGAAGGCTTGCATCGATAAGAAGCATCCTTTTTGGGTTTTCGGTGACAAGATCGAGGTAGGCTTTTCGGATTTTTGCATGAAAAGAGAGACCTTCTTGTTCAATTCGATCTTGGACGCGGGTTCTTTGGACTCGGCTTAGTCCAAGAGAGGGTTCTATATCGAGATAAAAGGTGAGATCGGGCTCTAGTCCTTGAGAAATAAATCGGCAGGCCTCTGCCACCCCTTCTTTGCCTAAATTCCGAGCCACTCCCTGATAAGCCACCGAAGAATCGTTGAATCTATCGCAGAGGACGATTTTCCCCGATTCCAGCGCCGGAAGAATCACTTCTTCGATATGCTGCGCGCGCGCTGCTAAAAATAGGGAAAGCTCTGCATAGGGAGAGAGTTTTTCTTCCCTTATTTCGAGCAGCAAGGAGCGGATTTTTTCTCCTATTTTGGTTCCTCCGGGCTCTCTTGTTTTTAGGACGCTATATCCAAGAGAGCTCAGGTGCCGAAAAATCCCCTCGATGAGAGTTGTTTTTCCGGCCCCCTCCCCTCCTTCAAAAGTGATGAAAAGTTTACGCTTCAACATCAACTGGAACAGCTTCGATTTTTTGTGCGCCCACAACAAAATCTTTTTCTTCTTTGAGATTCACAAGGCGCACTCCTTGCGTAGATCTTCCCATGACGCGTACATCGGTCATCGGAATGCGGACAGCCTGACCCATTTTGGACATCAGAAGGACGCTATCCGGATCAGCTACGCTTAAGGCCGCCACAACAGAGCCGTTTCTTTCAGAAATAATGATCGAGCGAACTCCAATTCCGCCCCGATTGGTCTGTCTAAAGTCATCTACTTTGGATCGCTTTCCATATCCGTTTTCGCAAACCACGAGAATGGTTTGCTCGGGAGTGACAACTTCGCAGCCGACCACGATATCCTTTTCATCTCGGAGCGTAATCCCTCTCACCCCTCTAGCGACTCTGCCGACGCTGCGGACTAAAGATTCATCAAACCGAACGGCCATGCCGCTATGCGTAAAGATCATGATTTGCTCCCCTGGATGGGTAATGCGCGCTGCAATGAGCTCATCGCCTTCATCGATATTGAGGGTCAGAACTCCCGATTTTCTCGGATTGCTATAGGCCGAAATTTCTGTTTTCTTCACAACGCCTTTTAATGTCGCAAGGAGAATGCTCGAATCTCCTTCAAAATTTCGGAGCCGCAAAATGGCCGCGACTTTTTCATTGGGCTGGATGTCTTCCAAGAGATTGATGATGGGACGACCCTTGGTTCGGCGTCCTGCTTCCGGAATTTGCCATACTTTTGTCCAATAGCATCTTCCGAGAGAGGTGAAAATCAAAAGATAATCATGGGTCGAAGCGACGTAGATATTTTTTAAGATATCCGCCTCTTTTTTCATCTCCATGCCAATCACTCCGGCACCCCCTCTTCTCTGCTCTCGGAAGGTGTCGATCGGCATTCTCTTGATATAGTCGTCATCTGAAAGAGTGATGACCACCTGTTCGTCGGCGATCAGGTCTTCCATCTGGAATTCCCCTTCTGCGGCGACGATTTTCGTTTTTCTTTCTGCTTTATGATTTTTTCGTAAATCTTCGAGCTCTTCCCGAATAATCCCGCGGACGAGTTCTTCGGAGGCCAAAACAGCTTTGTAATGGGCGATTTTTTGAAGAAGATCGTTGTATTCGGCTTGGATTTTATCTGATTCGAGACCTGTGAGCTGATAAAGGCGCAGATCGAGGACGGCTGTCGCTTGTTTTTCAGACAAAGAAAATCGCATCATGAGCTCTGTCTTCGCCGCATCGCGATGAGTCGAGGCGCGGATGATTTTGACCACTTCGTCTAAATGATCGAGAGCCTTTAAATAGCCTTCTAGAATGTGGGCTCTTGTCTCCGCTTTATTCAATTCAAAGCGGGTGCGCCGTCTGATGACTTCAATGCGATGATCGATCCATGCACTCATGAAATGCTTGATGTTCATTGTGCGGGGAAGCCCTTTGTCTAGAGCGAGCATGTTGCAGCCAAAAGTCACTTGAAGATCGGTATTTTTATAGAGCTGGTTGAATGTGACGTCGGGAATTTCTCCGCGCTTGAGTTCTAAAACAATCCGAAGCCCGTCTTTATCCGATTCGTCGCGAATATCCGATACGCCCGTGATCACTTTTTCATTGATGAGTTCGGCAATTCTTTCGATCAGCCTCGATTTATTCACGTTGTAAGGCACTTCGTCGACCACAACTTGCTGGCGGCCATTGGCGAGATCTTCCACGCGAAGAGCGGCGCGTAAAATGAGTTTTCCTCTGCCTGTATGATACGCTTCTTTAATGCCGCGGTATCCACAGATAATCCCCCCTGTTGGGAAATCGGGGCCTGGCATCACTTTCATAATTTCATCGATGCTAACTGTCCGATCATCCAAGACAAGAAGGGTTGCATTGATCAGTTCGATGAGATTATGGGGAGGAATATTCGTTGCCATTCCGACCGCAATCCCCGAAGAGCCGTTGCAAAGAAGATTTGGGAATTTAGCAGGAAATACAGTGGGTTCTGTTTTTGTTTCGTCGTAGTTGGGAATCTGATCGACGGTGTCTTTATCGAGATCCTCCATTAACGCCATTGCAGCATGGGTAAGACGCGCTTCTGTATAACGCATCGCAGCGGGTGGATCTCCGTCGATAGAACCGAAGTTTCCCTGGCCATTGATGAGCGTATAGCGCATCACCCAGTCTTGAGCTAAACGAACAAGAGTCGGATAAATCACCGATTCGCCATGCGGATGGTAATCCCCGGATGTATCCCCGGAAATTTTTGCGCACTTTCGGTGCTTTCCTCCGGGAGTGAGATTCAATTGCCGCATGGCATATAAAATTCTTCTTTGCGAGGGTTTCAATCCATCGCGCACATCGGGAAGAGCTCGAGAAATAATGACAGACATCGAATAACGAAGGTAACTTTCCTTCATTTCCTCTTCGACATTGCGCGGAACTATGATTTCATCTTTCGTATATGACATATTTACACATCCAAATTCTTCACAGATAGAGCATGTTGTTCAATGAAAAGACGGCGTGGCTCCACGACCTCTCCCATCAACATGGAAAATATTCTGTCAGCTGCAATCGCATCAGGCAGTGTCACTTTGACTAAAGTACGCATTTTAGGATCCATCGTGGTTTCCCAAAGCTGGTCGGCGTTCATCTCTCCAAGACCCTTATATCTTTGCACTTCCACGCCTTTGCGTCCATTTGCGCGAACAGCATCGATGACCTCGCGCAAGTTATGTAAAGCAGAGGTTCTATTCCCCTCTTCTAAAAGATCGAAAAGAACCCCTTCGGAAATAACGTATTGTTCGAGGTGTAATCCGAATGTGCTTAATCTTTCATTTAAAACAACAAGCCGGCCGGGATCGTATAACTCGAGGAATCCCAAAGCTTTCGGGGTGAAGTTTCGCATTTCTTCCGTGATTTCTTCCGGAGGAATGGAGGCAAGGGTGTCTGCATGGATTTGTCTTTGGATCTCTTCGTTTTCTTTTTTCAAAGCAAAGAGCTCTTCTTCTGTTTGCACATACTGAATCTTCTCACCGAGGATGACTTGGAATAGGGGGTATTTATCCCCTTTTTTCTCTGCAATAAATTCTCTAAAGGGAACGCCTTTTCTTTCGATAGAACCAATGAACGATTCGACCTCTAAAATGAGATCCATCAGTTTTTCCATCTTTTCTTTTCCTAAAGAATTTTCGGCCCCAAATGGACGGAGTAAAATATCGCTGACTCCCAAGCGGAGAAGGTATTCATCCATTTCTCTTTCAGAGTGAATATATTGGCTCACTTTTTTCCTTGTGACTCGGAAAAGAGGAGGCCTTGCAATGTAGATGTAGTTGTTTTCAATCAAAGCCGGCATATGGCGATAGAAAAAGGTCATCAAAAGCGTTCTGATGTGAGATCCGTCCACGTCGGCGTCCGTCATGATGATGATTTTGTGGTAGCGGAGTTTGGCGAGATTGAAATTTTCCTTTCCGATGCCGCAGCCGAGGGCCGCAACCATAGATCCCACTTCCGTGTTTTGGAGGATTTTTTGAAGCCGTGCTTTTTCGACGTTTAGAATCTTACCGCGGATGGGTAAAATCGCCTGAAATCTCCGGTCTCTCCCCATTTTAGCAGAGCCTCCCGCAGAATCTCCTTCGACGATATAGATTTCGCAAAGAGCCGGATCTCGCTCCTGGCAATCCGATAATTTTCCGGGAAGGCGCGCTCCGTCGAGCGCTGTTTTGCGCAAAGTGAGCTCTCTTGCTTTTTTGGCAGCTTCTCTCGCTTCGGCTGCGATAATCGACTTTTCCGCAATGAGCTTGGCAATCGCTGGGTTTTCTGCAATAAAAGTCGTAAGTCCTTCACCAACAATGTTTTGCACTATTCCGGCAACTTCGCTATTGCCGAGCTTTTGTTTGGTTTGTCCTTCGAACTGAGGATTTGGAACTTTTACAGAAATGACGGCGGCAAGACCTTCGCGCATATCCTCGCCGCTGATGGAGATTTTCTCGCTCTTTACAAGAGCGTGCCCCTTCATGTAGTTATTTAAAACGCGCGTGAGGGCTGTAGAAAATCCGGTGAGGTGAGTGCCTCCTTGCCGCGTGGAAATGTTGTTGACATAGGTATAGAGCGTTTCAACATATGTGTCGTTCCATTGGAGGGCAATTTCTACTTCGACAGGGCCGTCGATTCCTTGCTTGACATCGTGAAGGTAGATGGGCTTTGCAAATAAAGGTATTTTCCCTTCGTTGAGATAGGAAACAAAGGACGAGAGGCCCCCTTGATAATTGAATCGAACAGATTCTCTATCGGCAGATCGTTCATCTTGAAAGACGATGGTGATGCCTTTATTTAAGAAGGCAAGTTCGCGGAGTCGTTTTACGAGAACGTCATATTCAAATTGGGAGACTGTGAAAATCGAATCGTCGGGCCAGAAAGAAACTTTTGTTCCCCTCTTGTTTGTTTCTCCCAATTTTCTTAAAGAAGTGACGGGTTTACCTTTTTCAAAAGTCATGTCATACACATGGCCTTGTTTAGACACCGTGACGATTAGTTTTTTAGATAAAGCATTTACGCAGGAAACGCCGACGCCGTGAAGACCTCCGGAGACTTTGTAGGTGCTTTTATCGAACTTTCCCCCTGCATGGAGAATGGTCATGACAACTTCGAGAGCGGTGACTTCTCTGCCTTGCTTGATCGATTCTTTTTCGTGTTTTTCAATCGGGATGCCGCGTCCGTCATCTTCGATGGTCGCGCTGCCATCTGCATGCAAGGTGACTGTGATCAACGTGCAAAATCCGGCGAGAGCTTCGTCTATGCTGTTATCGACTACTTCATAAACAAGCTGATGCAATCCATTGATATTTGTATCGCCGATATACATGCCGGGGCGTTCGCGCACGGCCTGCAAACCTTCTAAAACAGTGATCGAACTTGCATCATATTTTTTTTCGTCAGTCATCGTCGTCATGCCTTTTCCTTCATCTATTCTACCCAATCCGAAAAACAATATTTTTAATCTGAAACTTTGTTTGCAGCGCCTTCAAAAGCGGTGCCCTTTCATGCTGGCAGAGTAAAGCATATAGTGTCGCACTTTTTACCTTGATGGTCAACACCCCATTTTTTAAAGAAAGGGGTTGTGTCAAAGGAGCCATTTTTTCACCTATTAAAGAAAACCACATGTGAAATACGGCTTCCTGTTCGTCTCCGGTTTCTTTTCTCAGATCCACTAAAATCTGAGGTAAAAGATCGCTGATTTTCTTGCCCGTCGGCAGGGTTCCGTCGAAGTGTCTCCTCGTCCGTTCGCTCATAGGCCAAAATTAGTGAATAAATGTTTAAAAAACAAGAGAATTAATCGACTAGATTTATGTAGACATTGATTTTATCTACTCGAGAGACGTTTTTCTCTTCGAGGGTGTATGTTTTGTTCACCTCTTTTGAGCCTTTCACTCGATTTTCGCTGAAAGATTCCAAGATTTGGCCATTTTTATCCACTAAATTAAATAAAATATTTACATGCATTCCGCAAGGGGTGTAGGGTTTGTTCCCAAGGAAAAGATCGACCGAGAGTTGATACGTAATCAATATTTTGCCATTTGGATAAACTTTAGCGCTTCCCGTCAAGAGGGCCTCTACGCCGGGACCCTG
>CAYOMT010000024.1:11172-15455 GCA_964405125.1 uncultured bacterium | reverse complement strand
TTATTGAATCGATTCAAAGATGTTTGGAAGTTCGTGGTCTTTTAGGAGGGAGCTTGCTTCGGCAAGAAAGGGAGAGCCTCCTCCTTCGAGATATTTTTCATAAAGATTAAAGGCTTTGTATTGCGCCCATTCTGATTTCAGGGATGGATTCCCTTTTTTTGCCTCGGCAAAAGAGATATGTTTTTTGATGTGAAGCCATTTTCCATTCAATCTTCCCTGAACAAATAGGACAAAGTCGTGGAGCGAACGGGTGGTTCCGAGAATTGTATACGGCTCGCCTTGAAAGAGATGGGGAGTATGCGTGCTTTTAGGGAAGAGTTCGATGCCGTCTTTTTCAAAACGGGAAATGGCTTTGCAGGAAATGTTTTTTGCAATCGGAGAATGGATGGTTTTCATGAGTTTCAATAGCTTTCTTTTAAGGCCGCGATAGGTGGGCGAGGAGATCGATTTCCCTCGATTGAAAGAAGCGATCATATTGAGAGAGTCTAAGTGGGAATCCTCGTTCATTCCAATTGTGTATAAGGCAACTTTTCCATGATTCATGTAGGTCCATTCGGAAATGAGGCTTTGCATCATTGTTTTTTGCGAGAGGTTTTCCGCGTCTGTGATCAAAATGGCGGTGTAAATTTCATCTGGATTTAAAGACTGAGGCACAGTGAGAAAAAGGGGTTTGTAGAGATTTTTCTGAGAGAAAAAGCTGCCGAGTTCGATTTTATTGAGAAAATCGTGCGCTTTAGCCGTTGTTGCAGACGAAACAGGGAGCATTGTAGGAGCGAGTTTATCTACTTTTTGATCGAAGGCAATGACATTGAATTGATCGTCTTCTTTGAGTTCGCCGATTGCTTTGCGCACTGCATTTTTGCTGGCAGTCAGCCTCTCTTTTTGAATCGAGTTCGATCGGTCGAGGAGGAAAATATAATTTTGTTTTAAGGGCGTGAGTTCGAGATCTTCCCGCGGGATGAGCGTCAGGGCAAAAAGATATTCCCCATTTTCTTTTTCAAAGAATACAAGTTCCGTTTCAAAGGAATCCGAATAGGATCCCGTCTGCAGCTCGGATAAAGAAGGGATTTTTGGAAGAGAGGGAATCGAGGGCTCTTTTAAAGGAGATCCGGTGAAAGGCTTTGGCTTCCAAGAGGATGCAATCGATTTTACTCCTAGATTCGTTTTGGCCAAAGGGGGCGTTTCCGGGGCTTTGGAAGGAGGTTCTTTCAGCGTAAGAAAGAGATTCGTTTGAGGGAGCGGACATGGCGTCTCCCATGCAATGGGAGGGGGATTTGAGGGGAGAAGAGGTTCTTTCGGAAGATGGAGAAGGAGGGAAATGCTTTCTTGTGGAGACTTGAGCGGGGGGGCTATTTTTTTAGCCTGGGCTAAAGCTGTTTCTGGAAAGGAGATTTGAGAAAATACAATCTCGTGGGTTGGATGATTTAACGGCTGTTTTGATGCAAGAGGGATTGCAATGTTTTTTTCAACAGGAGAGGGGGCTATCGAATGGGGAGAGACGTTTTTGAGAGAACTTGCCTGGGGAGGATGTAATGGGGGGAGATCAAATGCTTCTTTTAGGATTTGGTCTTTATCTTTTTTTTCCATGGATGCGGCCCAATTATTTTCTGTTTCTTCCAAGGCGATAGGGGAAGAAAACCAAAGGGCGTGATACTGGAGAAAGTGAATCTCGGCAAGATGGAGAAAAAGAGAAATAAAAATAGAGCCGAAAAGAAATTTCTTATGTTTTTCTGTTATTGATCGAGACATTGACTTGCTCTAGCTACCAGGGCAGGATGCGCCTTCTCTTCTACAATCTTTAGCAAAATGTCTTTTGCCTTTGCTTGCAACTCTTTTTGTTCATTTTGTTGAATTAAAATTTCCGCATCTAGAAATTCCATGTACGATTGATAGATCAAATCTTGTTTTTGCAGTTGGCTCCGAGCGATGTGATAATCTTTGGAAAGTAAGTCTTCTGTGTTCTCAAAATCCCGTTTCATTTTTTCCAAAAGAGAACGTTTTTTAAGATTGCCTTCGGGAGATTTGCTTTGTAGATCGATATAATCTAAAGCAGCTTCTAAATAGATCGGCTCGTGGACGATATTTTTCTGCAATACGAGGTCTTTTAATTGGGAGAGGGTTTGCTGGAAGGAGAGATCTTCTGGAGAAGGGGTTTCATTCTCCCATTTTTCTATTTGGATTTTCGCGCTTTGCAAGCAGGCTGAAGCGCCGGCATAGGTTCTTAAAGCAGATTTTTCTTGGAACATGCAATCAAAAAGCTCTCTTGCTTCTTCTTTCTTTCCGGAATTTTTATAAAGCTCTGCCAGAAGTAAGGTAGCTTCGTTTTTGTAGGGAGATGTTTCGTAAAGAGAGAGGAGATCTTGGAGAAGGCAAATCGCGTTGTCTTTTCCCTCTTCTTTCGAAGCGTAGAATTGGCTTAAAAGGAAAAGAGTTTGATCGCTTTTCTTGTTCTGTGGGATGGATTCGAGAAGAGAGATCGCTTCTTCTAGTTTATTTTGATTGCCTAAGCGATTTGCCAGCCAGATTTTATTTTCTTCCTCGATTTTTTCATTCATTTGGAAGGCGGAAAATAGGTGATTTTCTGCCTGATCTAGAAGC
This sequence comes from uncultured bacterium, assembly GCA_964405125.1. GTDB lineage: Bacteria > Chlamydiota > Chlamydiia > Chlamydiales > SM23-39 > DAIDHZ01. The sequence goes on along the minus strand of CAYOMT010000024.1, from coordinate 12,857 downwards.
TCCATAGCGAGATAGGCGTTATAAAGGGCAATATGGAGAGAGCCTTGATCTGAAGAGTCTTCTCGGGAGAGAGCTTTTTCCCCAAAATGGATGAAGTTGGGAAGGTCTTGAAATCCATCTCGGTAGCAAAGCGCAATCAAAAAATCGGCGTCCAAGCTTTCCGGCAAATTCAAAAGAATGGCTAGGGCCTCTTCGTATTTTTGCAAAAGGATGAATGTCTTTGCAAGGTCCCATTCCCAAAGAGGATTTGCCTCTTTTTCAAGTAAGTTTTGAAGATCTTGGATGAATTGATGTTTTCCCTCTTGGCTATGTTGGGCTATTTCGGAAGAAGCATGGACGAGATATTCTTTGACAAGAGAGAGGTTTTGATCGTTTTCAAAGAGAGAAAAGAAGAGGAGGGCGAGATTTCTGGAGCAGATCCAATCTTCCCTCTTTGCATCGATGTGGATGAGCTCCAAGAGGATTTTTGGATCTTGTTTTTTTGCAAATAAGCGCTCTAGTTCTTCTTTCGCCTCTAATGGCCTATTGTGCTTGAGAAGGAGCTGCGCTTTTAAGAATTTTCCTTCCAAAAGATCTGCATGATCCGGATAGAGCGACTCCATTTTTTCGATGGCCTGGCAAAGAGCGTCGAGATCTTCGACTTGGGCCGCAGCTTCGATATAGGAGATGAGGGCGGCTTCGAGCGCATCGCTTTTTTCAGGGCTTGTCGATAAATAGGCGGCAAAAGAAGAGAGAGCCTCTTTGTATTTTCCTAAAGCTAAAAAACTTCTGCTCAAGAGAAGGTGCGCAAGGCCCGATTGTTCGGGGGAGAGGATCTCGAGAAAGCGCTCTTGGTTTTGTAGGATTTCTTCATATTTTTTTAAATCAAATAAGAGAATGAGGCAATTATAGGCCGCCTCTTTTTGGAGAGAAGGTTCCTGAATTGTCTTGAATGTTTGAAGAGCGAGCTCTTTATCGTATTCAGCTTGGATGAGCGCGGCCTGAAAGACCATTTCATCTTCTGCGAAATCGAGATAGATGGCGGCTGCCCTCGGGAATTCTTTGAGAATGCAAAGAATGTGGGCAAAGGCAGAAAAGAGATCTTGTTTAAGCGGAGTTTGAAAGAGAGTTTCAAAATAAGGCTCGGCTCTTTTGGCGAGTTGAACGAGAGCGTCGGGATCTTGATCTTTATGCAAACATTCGTGGTAGAGAGAGGCTGCGAGGTAATACGTGATGTGCTCTTTTTGTTCTGAATCTAAAGTTTCGTTTTGGAGAAAGGTTTCGCATTCGTCCGCGAGCATCGCATACTGATTTAGGGAATAGAGGCATTGCATTTTGTGGGGGAAGATCCGTTTTGCTACATTTGGATCTGTTACTTTTGCATAGGAATCTAAAGCAAGAGAGTAGTTTTTTTCCCGCACGAAGAGATCGCCGATGGCAGAATGAAGGGAGTCGGAAAAGGGGCTATTTGGATAGGTTTTTAAAAATTCTTCGATTTGGGTTTTGGCGATTTTGTATTCCCCCTCTTCCCAAAAATCGGCAATTCGGTTGAGAAATAAAGCCTCTTCTTCCCCGCTGTTTTCTAAAGTAGCCAACGGTCCGCAGTAAAGAAAGGGGAAAAAACAGAGGAAATAACAGACTCTACGCACAGACGACCTTTTCCAGTTTGGTTCATTATAACATGAGTATTGGCGAGTGTCTATACC
>CAYOMT010000024.1:0-11072 GCA_964405125.1 uncultured bacterium | reverse complement strand
ATTTTTGAGATTGCTTCCGGAGAATGAACGTAGTATTATTCTTACCAAAACAGGGATTAACCATGGCTATTTTATTGATGTTGTTTGCGGGAGGGTTTATTTCTCTTTCCAATCTTTTTATGAGAAAAAGTATGGATGGCGGAGGGACGACAAAAGGTTTTTTGATTTTTCAGATGGCCATGGCCTTTCTCGTCGCGCTTCTTTTAAATCCTGTGAGAACGGGGAATTATGCATGGAACGGGTCGATCGCTTTTCTCGGGATTGCGGCCGGATGCGTTTTGGCTTTTATGCTATTTTTTCTAGGCAGAAGCCTTGAAAAAGGGCCGGCCGGGCTTACTTTTTCCATTTTAAACGCAGCCACTGTCATGCCGGCGATTGTGATGGCTCTTTTGTTTGGCGCGTCCTACGGATTTCCTTACACCCTCTGGCATGCGGCAGGGTCTTTGATTGTCCTATTCGGCCTTTTCTTGGCCGGAAAAGGGTTGCAGGGTTTGCAGGATCGGAAAAGATGGATGATTTTTTGCGCGGCGATGTTCTCTTTGCACATCCTCCTTCTTTCCCTTTTTCAATGGCGCGCTTTGCTGCTCAACCTCCCAAATCCGGAGGAAATGGTTTCGTTTTTTAATTCTGAAAAAATTAAGAGTCAGTGGTTTACGCCATTTATGTTTTTATCAGCCATGGTGGCGCAGGGGATTTTCTTTATCTACTACGAAAGACGATGGCCGCGCTTTTTGGAGGCCTACTATGGGCTCCTCGGAGGAGTTATGAACGGGCTTTGCACTTACTGTATGATTTGGTCGACAGAAGTGGCTGGGGCTTTGGAGAATGCGGTGATTTTCCCGATTTTTTCCGTGATGACGATTGTTTTGTCGAATCTTTGGAGTCAGAGGTTATACCAGGAGAGGGTCAATTGGAGAGCCTGCCAATTTTGCATGGGGGGCCTTGTGATTGGGACTGTCGATTGGAAAGCGGTCGCCGCTTTCATCGGGTTTTAGAGGATTCCGTAGGAGGAGATTAGGTCTTCCGCTTTTTTGAAATTGGTTTTTTTGAGCTCTTCGTAGGACTGAAGCCCTTTAGCGTTAAGACCTTGGGAAAAATAAAGAAAGCCTAGGCGAAAGAGGATTTCTTTATCTTGGGGACGGAGTTTGAGAAGAATTTCTGTTTCTTTAATTTCCTCTATGGGAAGGTTGAGGTCTCTATATCCCATGGCCATTTGTTCGTGGACCCATGGATCGTCTGATGCGTAGTGGCTTAGGATTTTGAACTCTTCTATTGCAAGTTTCGAGTATGCATTCGACTTTTCTTCTAAAATCGCTTTCTGTCCTTTCGGAATAAAATCTTTATATAGTTTTGCAAGAGCTACGTAAGTGCCCCCAAGCGATGCGTGGACTTCCAGATCTGTTGGCGTCACTCTGATTTGCTTGATGTGCTCGTAGACGGCCGCCGAAAGGAGCATTTGCTTCATCTTGAATACATCTTCTGCGTAGCAATAGGCAGAAAAACGGGAGATCCAAGGGGCGCAAAGCTGAAGAAAAGAGGGGGTCTTATAAAAATCTTTTTCAAAGTCTTCAAGATAGCTCGACAGCCTTGAGAGCGCCTCCGCAATCGAAAGATGGTGCTGGGACATTCCTTCGGGAATCGATAAGAGTCTTTTGCATGAGGCGAGAAAATCTTCTCGGATTGCAATCAATTGTTCCGGTTTTCTTGTCTGGAAATAGAAAAGAAGAACGAGATATGTAAAACATGTCACAAATAAAACGCTCAAAGAAAGAGCAAACAACATCGAATAATTGACAACGGGAAAAAGACTCGCAAATACAACGATTTCAGAGAGAAACAAGAAGAGAAATAAAATGTTAAAATGGATAAAAGAACGGGATATTTTGCGAAATTTTTTCAAGACAGCGCGATAATAGTTCGGGAGCGCATGTTGGAAATATCCGTCATCTTGAGAGAGATCATTATCGAGCTGCGTTGCCATGGTATATTTTCTAGCCCGTTTTTAGTTTTTTTGCAAATACTATTTCCCTGTATTGATCATATAATTGATCACTCTTTGGCTCACTCCCGCATCTTGCAGTCTTCTCGTTTGCGCCTGGGTGAGATTGTACACAGTATCCTTTTCGTGGATATAATTGATGATCGTATCATCGGCAATTCCACCTTGGCTCAGCTTAATGATGTCATTGAGCGTGAGCGGCTCTCCTCTTTCCATCCGATCCACCGTTCTCGGGCTCGATTGCTGCATAACCCTCTTATCTTGCTGATCGAGGGCAGCTCCAATCAACCCTCCCGCAAGAACTACAGCCGCGCTCCCGACCAAAGCCCCATTGCTGCCCCCAGATATCCCGCCAATGGTCGCTCCCAGAGTGCAGCCTGCTAAAATTCCCGTTCCTGTATTGCTTGCGCAGCCGGTAAAAAGTGTGAGGATCGAAAGTGGAATAAAAGGATTCATAAGCTACCTATGTTAGTATATTTTACTAATTAATTTATTTTGTTGTTTATGTCCAGTTGAAAGTCTTTAATTTGTAGTTGGATGCTTGTTTTATTTAAAAATGAATTGATATGAGGTGTAAAAGCGATTCTGAGAGGAATGTTTTTAGCTCGGATTTCATCGCGCCGGTCTGCGAGGCAAAAAGCCATTCCCTCTAGGTGTCTTCCGTTTTGTTCGAGGAAGAGTTTGAGGTGGTATTTCCCAATGACTTTGGGGGGCCAGGTTTGGATGGCTTCGCAGTAGAGAATGGGGTGGGGGTTTTCATTTCCGAAAGGCTCGAGCAAGTTGAGCGATTCCATAAAATCAAAGGTGAGTTCCTCGAAAGATACTTTGGCGTCTAAATACAGTTTTGAAAGGATATCTTGTTCACTTAGGATTCGATTGGCAGCGTGCAAGAACCGTTTTTTGAATTCTGGAATATTTTCTTCTTGGATCGTGAGGCCGGCTGCAAAATCATGGCCCCCAAAATTGATGAGTAGATGTTTATTCTCTTTTAAAATGGGCAGCAAGGGGAATTCGGGGGTTGTTCTTAAAGACCCTTTGCCAATGCCTTGTTCGATCGAAAGGACAAGGGTCGGACGATTTGTCTGTTTGGCGATTCTCGCGGATAAAATAGCGATAATTCCCGGATGCCATGTGCTAGATTGCAAGACAATCGCTCTTTCTTTCAAGATTTCAGGGTGCTGGAAAAGGTGTTCTTCGATTTCTTCGGCAGCTTCTCTTTCGATTTTTTGCCTTTTTAAATTATTTAGATCGAGCTCATGAACCAATTTTTCTGCTAGATTTGCATCGTGGAGAAGCAAAAGCTCGACTCCTTTGATCGGATCGGCAATCCGGCCTAAGCTATTGAGTCTCGGGGCGATTTTCGAGGCAATGTCCGAAGGGGTGAGCTCTCCTTGCTCAAGTTCGCTGACTTCGAATAACTTAGCAAGGCCGACGCGGTTCATTTCTCTCATTTGTTTGAGGCCGTATCGGACGAGAATCCTATTTTCTCCTTTCAGAGCGCCCATATCGGCAATCGTGCCTAAAGCGACGAGATCGAGATAGTTTTTTAACTGGATTTGAGAGGGGGAGATTTTCCCTTGTTCAATCAGCGTATTTGTAATGGCATGAGCTAATTTGAAAGCAACGCCGACTCCGGTGAGCTCTCTATTCGGATATGTGCTGTTGATGAGCTTTGGATTGAGGGTGGCGATACAGTGGGGGATTTTGGACGTCGGCTCATGGTGGTCTGTGATGATCACATCGATTCCATGGGCCGCGACTTCCTGGATTTCTTTAGCGGCTGTAATCCCGCAATCCACTGTGATGAGCAGCGCGCACCGATTTTTTAATGCGATTTCAAGCGCGTCGCCGATCAAGCTTTTTTTTAAGGAAGATCGATTGGGGATATCAAAAAAAACATTCCCTCCGATGCTCCGGAGGAACTCGGTGAGAAGAGCTGCTGCAGACATCCCGTCGACATCGTTATCTCCATAGATGAGAATGCTTTCTTTTTTTTCAATCGCCTGTAAAACTCGATTCACCGCGACGTCCATATCTGCAAAAAGATCCGGATCGTAGAGGCTCGGGAGTTTTGCATAGAGAAATTCGTGGATGGCTTCCAGATCCTTAAATCCTCTGGAAATCAGGATCTGGGCCGTGACAGGATGAATATTGAATTCGGACGCAATGGAGTTAAGCAGAATTTTATTCTTTTCTGGGTAAATCCATTTATATCCGTTCATCAGGCTTTTATTTCTTTCCCAATCATTGATTTTTTCTCTTCCCTGTCATGGAAAAACAGCATCAAGGGGGCTGCAATGAACCAGGAAGAGAGCGTTCCAAAGACAACTCCAATTGTCATGACAAGGGCAAAGCCAAAAATCGAAGCTCCGCCGAGAATGAGAAGAGCCAATAAGACAAGAAGGGTTGTCCCGGAAGTGATCATTGTCCGGCTCAATGTAAAGTTCAGGGCGTAATTGACTGTTTCCTTGAGTCCCCGTTTTTCATTGATCTGCATTTCCTCTCGGATTCGATCAAAGATAATGATCGTATCATTGAGGGAATACCCGACGGCTGTCATCAAGGCGGCAATTGTGATTAAGTCAATTTGGATCGGCACTCCGAAAGCATGCAAAAGTCCCATGATGGCGAGTGTGATAAACACATCGTGGATGAGGCAGATAATGGCGGCCGCGGCAAATTTGTATTCAAAGCGGAATGCGAGATAGATAAATATCCCTACAAAAGAAAGGAGGAATCCAAAAATAGCGTGATTGCGCATCGCATTCGACATTTGCCCGCTGACGGCGGTCCAATCTGCGTGGAGCTCTTTTTCCGATTTTGGAGAAAGGGTAAGTCCTGAAGATTTCAGGGCATTTACAACCCAGGAGATCCTCGGATTTTTTTGGTAAAGAGGCTCTGCTTCCTCTTTTTCTATCTCCAAGGGAAGTCCAAAAAAGGGCTTTCCGCTTTGTTCCATGCTTTGGCCAAACAAAATGCGGAGCTGCTGCGAAGGGTTCATTTCCTGGATTAGAAAATCTCTCGTTTCTGCGCCAGACCCAAGAAGAGCTTTTTGCACCTTTTCGGCATAGCCCCCTTCTTCCGTTTGTTCCAATTCAATATGCAGCGCGTATCCGCCGGTAAAATCGAGGCCGAGGATGGACGACGATTTGAAGAAAAGCAAAGAGCATCCCGATCCGATCACGATTAAAGCTGTGATGAACGCCGCCTTTGTTTGTTTGAGAAAGTCAAAGCGGGAGGTCCGAAGCCAGTTGGCCATATTGAGGACTTTGTTTTTCGGATTTTGCGCCCAGCTTGTGAAATACACTCGAGTCACAAAGAGAGCCGTGAACATCGAGGAAGCAATTCCAATGATCAAATTGATCGCAAAGCTCTTGATGGGGCCTGCATCGAAATTGAGGAGAATGAGCGCCGCGATGATTGTCGTGATATTCGAATCGATGATCGCGCTAAAGGCTTTGCTATATCCTGCGTGGATCGCCGATTGAATGCGCCCCGTGATTGCAAACTCTTCCTTAATGCGTTCAAATACAAGGACGTTTGCATCAATCGACATCCCGACAGTCAAGATGATTCCGGCAATTCCGGCCAAGGTCAGGGTGGCGCCGAGATTTTGCAATGTTCCCCACAAAATCAGAAGATTGAATAAAACGGCAAGAGAGGCAATAAGTCCTGCAAATCGGTAATAGGCGATCATACATCCGATCACAAGAGCTAAAGCGACAAGAGTGGCTATAATCCCTTTTGCCCGGTCGTTTTTTCCCAGCTCGGGGCTGACATTTTTTTCAGAAAGGATGTGCGGGGTGAACGTGAGCGAGCCTGCTTTTAAATCCTGGCTTAGATGCTGCACTTCGTCTTGAGAAAAGCTGCCGGTGATCGTTCCTCCGGTTTTCAACGCAGAATCAAGAGTTGGAGCGCTGATGACAGTATCGTTGAGAACTGCCGCCATGCGCCACCCTCGTCCTTGAGAGTAGGATTCATGCGGAGATCCGATGATGTTTTCTTTAGAGTAGCGGGAAGTCCATTTGTAAAGTATGTTTTGCGGACTGATTTTGACCCCTTCTTTATTTTGGAAAGAAGAAGCAATTCCAAAGCTCAAGTAATTTCCTCTCGAAGGATCGTATCCGGCGTGGATATTTTCTAAATGAGAGCCCTCCAATGCAGGAGAATGAAAGACAATCATCAATGGGTGAGGCATTCCGCCCCATTCTAGAGGAGAAGAGCCTCTTTGCACGGCAATTTTCGAAAGGGAATCTTCTTCGGAAATAAGCCCATCTTTTGCGAATTTAAGGCCATTTTCTTGCAAGAGTTTCCCTTCTTCTGTGTCTCGGAGATGTTTTGCCGCAATTTCAGAAAGACTTTCAGAATCTTTTTTCCCTGTGAATACAGCTTCGTCCCAGACGGCTTGCAGAAATTTATTTGCTGCAGCGCCGAGAAGAGGCGCGCGGGGAGAGAATTTTTCATTCACAACGTGGAAATGCAATGTCGAAGCTTTGATGAGTTCGGAGGCCGATAAAGACTGCGATCCGGGGAAATCAAGCACAATATGCTGTCCGACTTGGCGGATTGCCACTTCCGAAAGACCCATTTTGTTCACGCGGTCATAGAGTTCTTTCATCCCTTGGCGGATCTCTTCATCGGATTGAACGACTTTATTGTTCATGTCTCTCAGTTCGATTTCAACGGTCTTTCCGCCGGAAAGATCGAGACCCCATCGAATGATTTTTCGTTCATCTCCTCGGATCATTTTGCGCAAAGAAAGAGAGAGGTTGCTCCAGAATACGCTTTGCTTTGGCTTCGGGATATCAAACCGAGTTTTGGGGTTCAAACTGACTTGAGCCGATAGAAAATCGTCTTGCCATTTCACAAGCTCTTGGTGGATCGCTGTTTCGATTTTGTTTTCAGTGAGAATCCTTCCTTCGAGAGTCGAAGTGTCTAAAACGGCATATTTTTGGCTTCCCATCAAGCGGAATTCTTCTCTTGTTGCGGCGAGAAGAGGCCCTGCGAAATTGGGTTTTTCGAGGAGAAGATCTCCGGAGAAAGGAGAGGCGTGCGAAGATTTTCCAAATCCGCTTTGATGCAGAATGGTATAAAGGTTTTGAAGATCTTCTTGGAGCAAATGGGCGAGAGCTGTGTCGGGGAATGCGTCATAGCTTTTTGCGATCCTTTCCAGACCTTTTAAAGAGAGATATAGCGAAGAGTTGTCTAAATCCTTGGCGGAGTTAAAGAAAGGGGAAAAGAGGATCACGCAGAGGCTTTGCTCTTCTAAAGGGAGATTTGCATAAGAAGGCGCTTTGACGATCGGAATGTTTTGCAAATCGGGGTGCTTTGGATGCCATTGCGTATTTAGAGCGTAGATGATCTCATCCATTTCGAGATCTGCCAATTGATCGAGGTGGAGAACAAGAGATCCCGACGTATTGGCAAGAGTGTGGAATGGGATTTCAAACCCTTCTTCGGAAGGCTCTACTTTTTCATGGCAAAGATGTCCAATCTTGGCGATTTCTTTGACGAGGAGTTCATTGGATTTCTTTTTCTCGCTTGCGTGGGTCGAGAGTATAATTTTTTCTTTTGCAAAATCAATCGAGACATCTGAGAATACCGGGTTTTTATCTCCCAGTTTAAAGCGATGCTCTTGGGTGAGTATTGCCTGGATTACACTTTCTGAAGGAGACGGTTTCCCATTCTTCGCAAGGCAATAGGCGATTTGGGAGGCTCTATCGAGGATTAAATTTTGGTATTCGGAATCTTTTTTTGAAGCCCAAGTAAATAGGTCGCTGTGTTTCTGGAGGGAAATGGGGATTTGTCTTTGGATCTCAACGGTTTTGGGATCGTCTTTTTGCATATTTAAAAAGAGTTTTGCAAAAGGAGAGGGAATGAGAGAAGCGGCTCTAGGAAACAAAGAGCGGAATTTTGCGGCGTCTTCTGTTTTTCGAAATGCAATCGAGATCCACTGAGGATGATTTGCGTCTAAGGATATTTTTGAGGGATTTACTTCGATGAGATCGCAAAAAGAGCTGAGCCATTCGACAGATTCTTTTTCGAGATGGTCCACTCTTTTTTCGATGGATCTAGCCATCGATTCACCCTGCTCTTTGCAGATGGGTTGGTGAAGCGGTTTAAGGTAGTAAAAAAGGGTGGGGAGAATATTGTATACAGTAAGAAGCGTTACTGCGATAATACATGCGAATTGCCACTTGCGATTTTTTCCCATAGACTCTCTATTTCTAAAAACAGTAAATGAGACAGGATATGCGAAGTCCTTGATCTTGTCTATATATCTTAGATTCCTATATTCTAAGAGGACGATGAATGGATTATGATAGCGCATTCAAATATTTCTTTAGAAGATTCGGCGCCAATCTATAGCGAAGAGCAAAGAGCCTTGATGGATTTTGGGAAGATCCCTCGGCATATTGCGATCATTATGGACGGAAACAGAAGATGGGCAAAGCAAAAGGGCTTGCCTCCCATGGCGGGGCACTATGAAGGCGCGGAGACTTTGGTCGATATCGTTCGTTCTGCCGTAGAGCTCGGAGTCAAAACATTGACGGTCTATTCATTTTCTACTGAAAATTGGGAAAGGCCGGACCCGGAAATTCATGCTTTGATGCATATTTTTGAGCTTTATTTGGCCAATAAAAGAGAATGGATGGTTCGCGAGGGGGTTCGTCTCGAGGCCATCGGCGATTTATCCCGGTTGCCTTTGCCGGTGCAAGAGGCGCTGGATGCAACAAAAATAGTGACGAAAAATGGGGATCGCATCAATCTCGTTTTGGCTTTGAATTATGGCGCTCGCGATGAGATTCGGAGAGCGGTTGTGAAAATTTTACAAAAAAATGAAAAGCAGAAAATAGAAATTGAAGAGATTACAGAGCAATTCATCGAAGACAATTTGGACACAAAGGCTTGGGGCGATCCCGATCTTTTGATTCGAACGAGCGGAGAATTGAGATTGAGTAATTTTCTCTTGTGGCAAATTTCTTATACAGAATTATATATGACAGATACATTGTGGCCCGATTTTTCTTCAGAGAATTTTTACGAGGCCGTTTTGAGTTTTCAGCAACGCAGTCGCCGCCGAGGAGGGGGTCATGAAGGATCTTGCTAAACGATTTATTCTCTCTCTTTTTGCGATTCCCTTATTGGCGTGTTTGCTTGTTTTTTCGCATAACGCATGGTTTCAGTATTTTGTGACTTTGCTTTTTGCTTTTGTGACTTGCGTCGCTGTTTGGGAATATGAACAGTTTGTCAAAGCAAAAGGGGGCCGTTTGCTTTTGCCGGTTCTTCTTTTATTCACCCTTTTAGAAGCGCTTTCCTTTTTCATTTCTGCGAAATATTCTGGATTCATGGGAGCTCCTTTGGGAGTGTTTTTCATTGCTTTTGTCAGTCTTTTTGCCGTTCATTTTAAAGAAAAAGAAGGGGCGATTGTCGATTTAGCTGTTTCTTCTTTCGGATTGACCTATATCGTCGTTCCTATGGGGATGATTCTCGGCGTTCTTTATTTCCCGGGAGGGCAGGATGGAAGATGGTGGGTGGCTTACTTGCTTTTTGTGACTAAAATTACAGATATCGGCGCCTATTTTGCCGGGAATTTATGGGGCAGAAGAAAGCTTGCGCCCAATATTAGCCCCGGGAAAACCGTGGAAGGAACCTTATTTGGTCTTGTTTGCGCTGTTGTTGTGAGTTTTATGTTCCATTTGGCAAGTCAGAATTTCCCTATCGATTATTTCCGCATCACGGCTTTGGAAAGTATTGTTTTCGGCTTTGTTTTGGGATTGCTTGGGCCATTAGGAGATCTTTCCGAGTCTTTACTCAAGCGCGATGCGAATAAAAAAGATAGCAACGCCCTGCCGGGATTTGGCGGTGTATTGGATATGGTGGATTCACTTCTTTTTAATGCGCCGGTGATTTATTTATATCTTTATTTTGTGAAATTATGATTATCGCGATTGATGGCCCTTCGGGGACAGGGAAGTCTACAGTGGCAAAAGAAGTGGCAAGGCGTCTTGGCTTCACTTTTTTTGATACGGGAGCTATGTATCGATCGTTTGCTTGGAAAGTTTGTTCCCTGGGAGTCGATCCTTTAGATGAGGCGCGGGTGGCGAGCGTTCTTCCTCTTTTCCATTTCGATATCAAAAAAGATTCCCAAGGAAATAGAGCCTATTTTGTAGATTCTGTCGATGTCACAGAAGAGATCCGCTCTCGGACGATGTCGACCATTTCTTCCCAAATTGCCATCTATCCCGCGGTTCGAAAAACGATGGTGAAAATGCAAAGGCGCTTTGGCCGAAGCTTTCATGCTGTATTTGAAGGGCGGGATATGGGAACTGTTGTTTTCCCCGATGCCGATTTAAAAATCTTTCTTACGGCAAGGCCCGAGGTGCGCGCAGAAAGGCGGTATCGGGAGTTATTGCAGAAATTCCCCGATCTTTCCGAGAAAATGAGTCGAGAGAATATTTTGAAGGAAATGAAAGCGCGCGATCAGAATGATTCAACCCGTTCCATTTCGCCCTTAAAGCAGGCGGACGATGCGATTTTAATCGACACGTCGGATGATTCCATTGACGAGGTTGTCGAAAGAATTCTCCGTTTGAAATCGGAGTGCAAAAAAAGGCGCTTGCCAATGAAATTTTCCTATTGGCTCGTATATTCTTTCGCCCGTTTGTTTTTTAAGACTTTTTTCCGCCTCCGCGTTTATGGAGAAGAGTATATTCATTCGGGGCCAGGTCTTTTGATTGCAAACCACACCTCGTTTTACGATCCCCCGGTTCTTTCCGTATCCTGCACGGAAGAGGTCCATTTTCTTGCGAGAGAGTCGCTTTTTAGCGTTCCTCTTTTGGGAAGGCTGATTCGAGTGTTAAATACCCATGCAGTTTCTCGAGATGCTTCGGATATGCATGTTTTGCGTCAGATGATCCGCCTTTTGCACGATGGGAAAAAGCTCATTATTTTCCCCGAAGGAAAGAGATCTTTGGATGGAGAAATGCAACCGTTTGAAAGGGGCTTTGCTTTTCTTGCAAAAAAAGCGAAATGCACTGTTTTTCCGGCCTATATCGATGGGGCTTTTTCT
>CAYOMT010000023.1:13427-15641 GCA_964405125.1 uncultured bacterium | reverse complement strand
GTGAGAAGTTATGTCGATGCATTGGGGCAGTTTTCAAAAGTTTCCCAGGATTTAGAAAACAACGTGGTTCTCTTGGATAAAGCGCGCCAGAAAGTAGCTTCTGTGATTTGGTATTTTAATAACCAAGAGCTTTCTACAAAGGCTTTAGAAAAACAGGATGCGGATTCATTCAATTACTGGTTTGCCCAGGCAAAGCAGGAGTGGGATAGTTTTGAGTCGAATAAAGGGCTTGCCTATCGAGCGCCCGATCAGCCAAGAAATACAGTTCTCGAAAAGACTTTTAAAAGCCAGGAGCCTCCTCATAATTACTTTGGCTATATTCTGACTTTGCTTCCTTTGGCTATGGTCGCTCTCTTTTTATACTTCATTTTCTCCCGTCAGATGAAAGGGGGAGTGGGCTCTTCGGCGATGAATTTCGGGAAATCTCCCGCTCGTTTGATGACGAAAGAGACAAACAAGGTGACTTTTAAAGATGTCGCCGGCGCAGATGAAGCGAAAGAAGAACTCAAAGAGATTGTTGAGTTTTTAAAAGATCCGCAAAAATTCACGGCTTTGGGAGCTCGCATTCCAAAAGGGGTTTTGCTTGTCGGATCTCCGGGCACAGGGAAGACATTGATTGCAAAAGCTGTTGCCGGAGAAGCGGACCGTCCATTTTTCTCTATCTCGGGATCTGATTTTGTCGAAATGTTCGTGGGCGTTGGCGCAAGCCGCATCCGCGATCTATTCGACCAGGCGAAAAAGAATGCTCCTTGCATTATTTTCATGGATGAAATCGATGCCGTAGGCCGCCATCGCGGAGCGGGCATTGGCGGAGGCCATGATGAAAGAGAACAGACTCTCAACCAGCTTCTGGTCGAAATGGATGGATTTGATACGAGAGAGGGCGTGATTTTGATTGCGGCAACAAACCGCCCGGATATTTTAGACAAGGCTTTGTTGCGCCCGGGCCGATTCGATCGTAGAGTGGTGCTGGATCTTCCCGATGTGAAGGGACGTTTTGAGATTCTCAAAGTGCATGCGCGTAAAATTAAAATCGATCCTTCCGTCAATTTGCAAGATATTGCCCGCAATACGCCGGGAGCTTCGGGAGCCGATCTAGAGAACGTATTGAATGAAGCGGCTTTGCTGGCAGCTCGCAAAGGACGCGCGGCGGTGACCCAAGTCGAAATCAAGGAATCTTGCGATAAAGTCCGATTTGGAAAAGAGCGGCGCAGCCTAGAAATGGACGAGGGAGAAAAGAGAACAACAGCTTTCCATGAAACGGGCCACGCGATTGCGAGCTTAATTGTGAAAAATAGCGATCCTGTCGATAAAGTGACGATCATTCCTCGAGGATTTTCTCTGGGAGCGACCCATTTTATGCCTAAAAAGAACCGTTTGAGCTACTGGAAGAAGGAAGTTCTCGACCAGCTCGTGGTTTTAATGGGCGGAAGGGCTGCGGAAGAGCTTTTTGTAGGAGATATGTCCTCTGGAGCGCAGCACGATATCCTGCAAGCTACAAAAATTGCCCGCAGCATGGTTTGCGAATGGGGAATGAGCGATAATCTAGGAACTGTTTCTTATGATGAAAAATCGGAGTCCGGCCAATATTTAGGCGGCGGAGCGTATCGAGAAAAGGTCTATTCCGATGAAACAGCGAAGAAGATTGATTTGGAAGTGAAAACGTTGATCGACGAAGCGCACACTCGGGCGGTCGAGATTTTAAAAGAGCATAAAACGCAAGTTGAGCTCATGGCGGACATGTTGATGGAGTTTGAAACTCTGGATGCGACAGATGTCAAAGAGATCATGGCAGGCACTTGGAATACCGAAGCAAAACAAGGTCGTGTAAAAGCGGCTGAAGATCTACAGAAAATTACCCCGCCGCCCCTGCCGGTTCAGGAAAAGGGGATGGAACCGGAACTCAGCTAGTTCGATAGAGTCTTCGGCGCTAGACCTCGGAGAGATCCGAGGTCTTTTGCTATAGATATTTACTTCTATTTAGATTTTTATTAAAGTACCCCTCTTTTTTCAACGATAGTCTTTTAAGAAGAGGAATTTCATGTCTGTTTCAAATGTAGTGTCACGTCCAGTTCCGGATAGTAGCCCGTTTTTAAAGAATTTGGAGTGTCCTGTAAAGTTCACACTTCTTACAGATGCAGTGATGTTGATTCCCTGCGGCCATACAATCAGCGAAATTGCGGCCAAAGACATGTACCGGGGCATGTCTAATGA
>CAYOMT010000023.1:0-13327 GCA_964405125.1 uncultured bacterium | reverse complement strand
GTCGGCAGGCCGCAATTGAATGCCACGATCTCTTCTTTTTTAATTTTCTCATCAAAGTAATTGTCGAGGTTCAGAAGATTGCCGAAGGGAGGAACGCCGCCCACTTTGAGGCCAAAGCGCTCGAGGATGATTGCCGGGTCTTCAAATTCACATTTTTCTCCGACAATTTCCGATGCGGCTTTGGTATCTAACTTGAGATGCGCCGGAATGTTGAATTGCACATTTTTTTTCGATGTTTTTCCCCGCAGGATGAGCGCTTTGATCCCTTGTTCTATGTTGACGTTGCGCGCCTTGGCAGAATCTTGCGATGTCGGCGTTTCTTCATGACCCAAGTGCCGGATAGAAAAATGGTGCTTATTGCAAAGACGGAGGATTTCTCCTCGGATATTTTCTCCGCCAAAAAAGATATGGGCTTTGATTCGGTTCCCTGCGATTCGTTTTGTGTCGGAAGGGAATAAAGAGGCCTCTCGGATATTTTTCAATTTAAGCAAGGTCATGGTGAGCCTTTCTAGCCCCATGCCGAATCCTCCGTGGGGAGGCATCCCATATTTGAAAATACTCAAATAATCTGAAAAGTGGGCAGGATCCATTTTTTTGAGATGGAGCCCTTGCAGCATAGACTCATGTGTATGCCGTCTTTGTCCGCCCGAAGTAATTTCCGTGCCGGCGCAGAGAAGATCGAATGTATTTGTGAGATGGGGATTTTCTTCATTTGGGTAGGCGTAAAATGGCCGCTTTTCTGTTTTCCAATCTGTCACGAAGACAAGTTCTGTTCCCTTTTCAGCAAGAGCCCAGGCGCAAAGCTCTCGTTCGGCGGCAGGACTTAAGTCCGGTTCGTTTCTCTCGTCGATGCCGGTTCTTTTAAAATAGAGCTCCTGCGCTTCGGCAAAGGTGAGGCGGGGGAAAGGGACTTCTTCAGGCGCTTGGATGATTTTATGGCCGAGGATTTCAATTTCTGTTTTCGCTTGTTTATGCAGGTAGGAAAGGATGAATTTAATGCAGGCTTCCTGGATATCTAAAATTTCGTGCCAGTGGGTAAAAAATCCCATTTCAAATTCCAACTGCTTCCCTTCTGAAAGATGGCGCGATGTCTGGGATGGCTCTGCACGGAAAAAAGGCATGAGCGCAAAGACCCTTTCATTGACGCCGACCATGATCTGTTTATAGAGCTGGCTGCTTTGTGCAAGGGTGGCCGGATATCCAAAATAATCCACTGTAAAAAATTCGGCGCCGCCTTCAGACGAGGCTCCCAGCATATTGGGAGCAAAATATTCAAAGGCTCCGACAGAGTCATGCATGAAAAGTCTATATGCATGGGCGATTTCCGACTGAATTTTGAATACGGCTTGCAGTTCTCGATTGCGCAGCGCAATCGGGCGGTGGTCTAGGATGAATTCGAGATCTGTTTGGATTTCGGGTTTGTAATACTCGATCTCAGGGACTTCGCGAATCGGATTTTCTACTGTAATCTGCGGCTCTACGATTTCAACTTTTAATGCGCCTGCCTGTGAACTTGTGGCTTTGCCCCGAATGCTCAGGATAGAACCGGGTTGGAGAGAGGAAACTTTTTGAGCCTCTTCTTTATTCTCGATCACAATTTGAGAAAGTCCTGTCCGATCGCGCAGGAGCAAAAAGGTCAGTTTCCCAAATGAACGCAAATTATTTAGCCAGCCCCGTACAAAGACATCTTTTCCTATATGATGGATGAGATCTTTAGATAAAATACGGGGCATAAAGGCCTCTTTTTAGCGGGTGTGTTGCTGTTGTTCCAGTAAAGCTCTATGGCTCAATTTAATTTGCCCTCGGTCGTTGATATCCAAAACTTTCACTTCGATCATATCGCCTTCTTTAAACGAAATATCGCGGATATCTTGGATTCTTTGGGTGGAAATTTCAGAAATATGGCAAAGCCCTTCTTTCCCGAAGATTTCTACGAAAAATCCAAATGGAACAATCGATGTGATGCGCCCTTTGTATATTTTCCCGATTTCTACTTCCGAAGTGAGGTTCACGATGATTGCCTTCGCTTTGGCCATCGCGTCGGCGCTTGTCGAAGCAATGCTCACAAGGCCGCTGTCGTTGATGTCGATCTGAACGCCTGTTTCCTCGACAATGGCGCGGATTTGCTTGCCGCCGGGTCCAATCACAATGCCGATTTTGCTCGGCTTGATTTGGAGTGTTTCGATCCGCGGCGCATAGGAAGACATCTCGGATCTATAGGAAGGGCATATGCTGAGCATTTTGCTCAAAATATGGGTTCTTCCTTCTTTGGCTTGCATCAAGGCATCGCGCATGATTGCATGAGTGATCCCTTCCACTTTGATGTCCATTTGGAAGGCGGTGATCCCTTTGCTATCTCCGGCTACTTTGAAATCCATATCGCCAAGAGCGTCTTCTGCGCCGAGGATATCGGAGAGAATTGCATATTTATCGCCTTCGAGAACAAGGCCCATGGCAATCCCTGCGACAGGTCTTTGGATCGGCACCCCTGCATCCATCATTGCAAGGCATCCCCCGCAAACAGAAGCCATGGAAGAAGATCCATTGGATTCCGTGATGTTTGATTCAAGGCGGATTACATAGGGGAACTCTTCTTGTTTAGGCAAGATTGCGCTCAAGGATCTTTCGGCGAGTTTGCCGTGGCCGATTTCTCTTCTGCCCGGAGCGCCGACTCTTCCCACTTCTCCTACAGAAAACGGAGGGAAGGAATATTGCAAGTAGAAACGCTGGAGGGCTTCTCCGTGGAGATCTTCATAGCGTTGCGCGCTGGTTTCTCCGCCGAGCGTACAAACAGCCAGGGATTGCGTTTCTCCTCTTGTGAAAAGAGAACTTCCGTGCGTGCGGGGAAGGATCGATTGTTCGATGTGAATGGGTCGGATGTCTTTTAAGCCCCGTCCGTCGAGTCTTTTCTTTTCATCGAGAATCATTTGGCGCATCAGAGTCGATTGGAGATTTTTATAGCTCAATGCGACGTCTGCTTTTGAGTAGGCGCTTTCTACGCCTTCGGGGAGAAGCGTTTTCATAACGCTTTCTTGGATTTCCTTGAGAGTCTTTTCTCTTTCTTGCTTTGCGTTAATCCGCAGAGCAGAAGTAAGGAGCGTGGAGGCGGCATTCCGGACCATTTGGTTGACTTCCTGAGGGATGATTCGGAGGGCGTCTTTTTTCTTTGGATGTCCAATTTTCTTTGCCCATGCGCTCAAGTGATGGCAGATGGTTTGGATTGCTTTGTGGCCTGTTTCAATCGCTTCGATGACTTGTTCTTCTGTGAGAAAATCGCAAAATCCTTCGATCATGAGAATGGCGTCTTCCGTTCCGGCAAGAATGAGATCGAGGGTCGATTTTTTCATTTCTTCGTGACTTGGATTGACGACGAATTGATGATCGATCATTCCGACTCTGACAGCTCCAATCGGTTTAATGAGGGGAATGTCGGAAATGGCAAGAGCTGCGGAAGCCGCGCAAATTGCGAGGACATCGGGCATGTGGATTCCGTCGTAGGAAAACACGTAGGAAAGGATTTGGACTTCATTGAAATACCCTTCTTCGAACATGGGGCGAAGAGGCCGGTCGATGAGGCGGCACGCGAGGATTTCTCGTTCGGCAGGTCTTCCTTCTCTTTTAATGAATCCGCCGAGAGTGCGGCCTGTAGAGGAGAGTTTTTCTTGGTAGTCGATGCGCAAGGGAAAGAAATCGGTCCCTTCGGGCGGTTTTTCAGATGCACAGGCAGAGGAAAAGACAACTGTCTCTCCGCACTGAACGAGCACCGATCCATTGGCTTGGCGAGCGATTTTTCCTGTTTTGAATATGATGCTTTTGTCACCGACGGGGACTGTGATCGTTTCTTCTTTGAACATGTGTGATATACTCCTAAAAACGTTTGAGCTTAAGGAATATATTCATTAAAGACAAGGAGGAAAAGTTTCTATTCGTAAATTTTTTTTGAGGGGAAAGAGAGGAGGGAGTGGGGGGAGCGATCTCCGCTTCCCCACATCGAGTCACTTTCTCAAGTTCAAACGAACAATTAAGCTTTGGTAACGCTTTGTATCCGTTGAGTTGAGATAATCGAGCAGCTTGCGTCTCTGTCCAACTAACTTCAACAGAGCGAGGCGTGAGCTGTGATCTTTCGGAGCAATTTTCAGATGTTCTGTTAGCTCCGTAATCCTTTCAGTTAGAATCGCGATCTGGACATCGGCAGAGCCGGTATCTTTTTCGTGTAACTGAAATTTTTTTGTAATTTCTTCCTTGGTCCCTTTATCTAAAGACATGGAGGATGGTCTCCTCTTGAGGTTTATGACATTATGCCTCTTATTGTACCGTATTTTGGATAAACATTCAATACTTCCCTGTTTCTCTCGAGAGATCTTGCCTTTTAGAGGTTTTTGTTGCTATATTCTCGGTCGCAAATAAGAGGGATTTGATATGAAAGAGAAATTTCAAACGATACAACCTTGGCTATTTCAAGTTTTATCTACCATCAAGAAAGAAATTAAAACGGAGCATCTGTCCAAGAGCCCTGTTTTCTATAAAGTTCATTTTGGAAATCGTCCTTTAAACCGCTTAACAAATGAAGAAATTTATGCTGTTTATGAAAAAGAGCTCCTCAAGGGAGAAGATGAGGATATAAGGGAGTGGGTGATCAATCGGTGGGTTTTCCGCAACGGAGATATTTATCAGCATTTTGCCGAGCGTTTAAGCCAGATCCACCCCGATTTTGAGGAAATAAAAAATTTAGATGATACGCAAAGCGAGCAGATCCTCGCAGGTTCCGTAGAGTCTTTTGGCGCTTTGCCTGTCTATTTATTTACTATTTTAAACGGCGTTGTGATTTCTCCTCGGGTTTTGCAATCTCTCAAAGAGGCTGCGGAAAAAGAAGAGACAAGGCAAAAGGAAGAGGCTGAGGAAGCCAAGCGCTCCGAAAATTTGGAACAGCTATTGGAAAGGCAAAAAAATGAGATCCTCCGGGCTGAGAAAAAATATGAAGACAAATTAGCCGGCGTGATGAAAAAACATGCGATCGATGTGGCTTCCTTAAAAAATCAAATTCGATCTTTGCAGCAGAAATTGAATAGCAAATGACAAAGGAAGAGCAAGACATCCGTTTTATGCGCGAAGCTCTTAAAGAGGCTAAAAAGGCCCTAGATAAGGATGAAGTTCCTGTGGGCGCGGTTTTAGTTGTCAGCGGGCAGGTGGTCGCAAGAGGGCATAATGAGGTAGAGCTGCTTCAGGATGCAACAGCCCATGCCGAGATGATTTGCATGACTGCGGGGGCTGCCGCTTTAGAAAACTGGCGCTTGAGCGGGGCTACCTTATATTGTACTTTGGAGCCTTGCGCAATGTGCGCAGGGGCGATGCTCGCATCCCGAATTCAAAGGCTTGTCTGGGGCGCTCCCGATCTTCGCTTGGGAGCCAATGGAAGTTGGATCGATCTTTTTGCGACAAAACATCCGATGCATTCTATCGAGATTACATCGGGCGTTTTGGCCGCCGAATCGGCTTTTATGCTCAAAAGTTTTTTTGAACAAACAAGAAAGAAAAAAACATGCAAGAAATCATTGACGAACTGATCGAGCATCAAAAAAAGGCGCTCCTTACTTTGGGAAGACAAATCATTCCCTCCGTGACCTTGGATGATTTAATGCAGCCAAATGATTTCCCTCAATTGGAACTGCATCCCTTTTTCCGCTATGAAGAAGGGGTTCTTCATGGATTGCAGATGGTCAAAGCTTCTCTTTTTGCCAAAGAGTCAGCGTCAATGGATTAAAAAGCTTGTTTTTTTCAAAAGGAACAAGTACCCTTTTTAGATATTTTAAGGAACGAGTTTATGAAAAAAAAGACCCACCCTGCATACCAAGAAGTTCTTTTCGTGGATTCTTCAACTGGATCTACCTATCTCATCGGCAGCACGCTTCAGGTGAAAGAAAAGGAAAAATTTGAAGGCAAAGAGCACCCTGTTTGCCGAGTTCCGATTTCATCCTCTTCGCACCCCTTCTTTACGAAGTCTAAGCAATTGATCGATTCCGAAGGCCGGGTCGATAAGTTTGCGAAGAAATATGCTCGCAAGGCGGAAGAAGTGAAAAAATCGCAAGATAAGCAAGACGAAGCCAACAAAGCCAAAGTCAAAGCCACGAAAAAGAAGTGAACGAAAAAGTACAAAGGCTTTTGACTCGGCTTCATCAGGTCGAGGCCGAGCTTGGCCTTTCTGAGACGGTAGCCGATCAAAAACGATATCGGCTCCTTTCTCAAGAGCACTCTCAACTTTCCGAATTAAAGGATCTTTGGGAGCGCTTTATTTCTTTCCAAAAACAATGGGAGGAAAATAAAGCCCTTTTGTCTTCGGAAGAAGACCCTGAGATGCTCTCTCTTTTGCGCGAAGATACAGCGCGTCTAGAATTATCCATTGCTTCATTGAGTAAAGAGATTGAGAATCTTCTCGTCCCTCCCGATCCGAACGATAGCCGCAATATTATTTTGGAATTGCGCGCAGGGACAGGGGGAGACGAAGCGGCTCTTTTTGTCGCCGATTGCGCCCGAATGTATCACAATTACGCAACTCATAAAAAATGGAAATTCGAAGTGATTTCCGCATCTTCCTCAGAGTTAGGCGGATACAAAGAGTATATCGTTTCTTTGTCGGGACCGAATGTGCATCGCTTCATGCAGTATGAGGCGGGAACGCATCGCGTGCAGAGGGTTCCGGAAACAGAGACGCAGGGAAGAGTGCATACGTCGGCAATCACGGTGGCTGTTTTATTGGAGCCGAATGAAGACGAAAAGATAGAGATTGAAGAAAAAGATTTGCGGATCGATACATATCGGGCTTCCGGGGCGGGGGGCCAGCACGTCAACCGGACCGATTCGGCCGTTCGCATTACGCACATTCCAACAGGCACGGTTGTGGCATGCCAGGAAGAGAGAAGCCAGCATAAAAACAAAGAAAAAGCGATGCGCTTGCTTTCCGCGCGCATTGGCGAAGAGATGCGAAGTAAAGCGCATGCGGAAATGTCCGCAGCCCGTTTAAGCCAGGTGGGCAGCGGAGATAGATCCGAAAGGATCCGAACGTATAATTTCCCTCAGAATCGAGTGACGGACCATCGGATCAATCTGACATTGTATAAGCTGGATCGCGTGATGGAGGGGGATTTAGATGATTTGACTCTGCCTCTTGTGAATCATTTCCATAAAGAAAGAATGCAATCATGAAAAGTGTCGGCGAAGTCCTTTCCTTATCCACTCGATTTTTACAGGATCGAAACATCGAAAGGCCCCGCCGGGTTGCCGAGGAATTGCTTAGCTTTCTTTTGCGCTGTAAGCGGATCGATCTTTACATGCAGTTCGATAGGCCTTTAGAAGAAAAAGAGCTCTCTTTGCTAAGAGAGTGGCTGAAGAGAGCTTCCCAAAATGAGCCTGTGGAATACATCTTGGGAGAAATCGATTTTTTCGGCTGCTCGATCCAGGTGGATTCCCGCGTATTGATCCCCCGCCCTGAAACGGAGATTTTAGTGGATTTGATTGCAAAAAAAATCACGACGCAAAAAAGTTTATGGGACCTTTGCACGGGATCGGGCTGCATTGGGATTTCTTTGAAAAAAAAATTCCCTCATCTCGATGTCTCTCTTTCCGATATTTCAGCAAAAGCTTTATCTCTTGCCCAAGAAAATGCAGCTAAAAATGGAGTGGATGTATCTTTTTTTGAAGGGGATCTTTTGGCCCCTTTTCAAGGCAAGACAGTGGATATCCTCGTCTGCAATCCTCCCTATATCTCGGCAAATGAATTTTTAACTTTAGATCCTTCCGTCCGCGATTTTGAGCCAAAACTTGCCCTTGTGGGCGGAGAAAAAGGATCGGAGTTTTTTGAGCGTTTAGCGAAAGCTCTTCCCGAGTATTTATCTCCGGGAGGGCTTGTATTTTTTGAAATCGGTTTTGCGCAAGGAGCGGAGATTCAAGAAATTTTTAACTCTCCCATTTGGGGGAGATCCGAGCGAATCCAAGACTGGTCTGGAAAAGATCGTTTCTTTTTCCTTGAAAAGCAATCGCTTTCTCGCGTACCCTATTCTCTTGAAACAGTGCAATAAAGATGTTTGGAGCCTTAACAGAAAAGCTACAGAGTTTGTTTTCCGGTCTTTCGGGCAAAAAGATCCTTTCCGAAGAGAATATTTCGGAGGCGGTGAGAGATGTCCGTTTGGCTTTATTGGATGCGGACGTAAATTATTCCGTAGTAAGCCACTTTGTCAAAAAAGTGAAGGAAAAGGCGATTGGGGAAATGGCTGTAAAAAGCGTATCTCCAGGGCAGCAGTTCATTAAAATCGTCCACGACGAACTCGTGGCATTGATGGGCAGCGGGGAAGCCTCCTTGGATTTGAAAGGGAAGCTTTCTGTCGTGATGTTATGCGGTTTGCAAGGATCTGGAAAGACCACGACATGTGCAAAATTGGCAGCGTTCATTCAGAGAGAGGAAAAGCATAAAAAGGTTCTTCTTGCCGCTTGCGACTTACAAAGACCTGCTGCAGTTGAGCAATTGAAAAAACTGGGCGATTTGATTCAAGTTCCCGTTTTTAGCGTTGAAGGGGAGAAAAATCCGATTCACGCGGCGAAGAAGGCATACGAGAAAGCAGAGGCCGATGGATTTGACGTTTTGATTGTGGATACAGCGGGAAGGCTCCATGTCGACGAAGAGTTGATGCAGGAACTTGTTGCGATGAAGGCTTTATTGCGCCCTCGAGAAGTTCTTTTTGTGGCGAATGCGACGACGGGACAGGATGCAGTAAGAACGGCCGTTGAATTTGATAAAAAAATAGATCTTACGGGAACTATTTTGACAATGCTGGATGGGAACGCGAGAGCGGGCGCTGCAATTTCGATTCGAGAGGTCACGCAAAAGCCGTTGAAATTCGAAGGGGTGGGCGAGAAAATTTCCGATCTTCAGCTTTTTCACCCGCGCTCCATGGCCGATAGAATTCTTGGCATGGGGGATGTGATCAACCTCGTCAAAAAAGCGGAAGCTCATTTTGACGCAGAAGAAAGTTTAAAAATGGAGCAAAAGCTCCGGAAGGCGACATTTACGTATCATGACTATCTGAAGCAGATGGGCATGGTGAAGAAAATGGGGTCTATAAAAAGCCTTTTAAAAATGATTCCCGGATTGAGTTCTTTGGGAGAGATAGATTTTTCCGATCAGCAGTTTGGTCGGATGGAGTCTATGATTCTTTCCATGACGCCTCGGGAAAGAGAAGAGAAAGATGAGCTTTCTCATTTGCGCCGCAAAAGAATTGCGAAAGGCAGCGGCGTGGATCTCGAAGAGGTAAATAGAATGGTGAAGGGATTTAAAAGGGTAAAACAACTATTTAAAGGCATGCCGGAGATGAAAGGCCGAATGCCCGATATATCAGAGATTAAAAATCAACTTAAAGGTAATCAATGGCGTTAATTATACGCATGAGACAGCAAGGAGCAAGCAGCCGTCAGCGTTTCCGTATCGTTCTGACAGACTCTCGTTATCCACGAGATGGGAAATATAAGGAAAAACTCGGTTGGTACAATCCATTTGCACCGAACGAAAAAGGATATTTTTTAGATGTTCCTCGCATTCAGTATTGGCTGGGCGTTGGAGCGGAAATCAGCGACCGAGTCAAGACTCTTGTGGAGAAAATGGCTCCGGAAGTCGTTCAAGAGATGACGCAGAAAAAAGTAGCGAAGGTAGCTAAGGCGCGTGCAAAACGCAAGAAAAAGTAGATGGATATAGATATTCTTTCTCTTTTTCCAACGTATTTTCGCGGGCCCTTCGATGTAAGTATGATCCTGCGAGCGAAGGAAAAAGGGCTCTTGACGATTCGCCACGTGGATATTCGCGATTTTTCTGAAAACAGGAGACGCGTGGACGATCGGCCTTTTGGGGGAGGACCTGGAATGGTTCTCTGTCCGGAGCCTGTAGCCAAAGCGATACGGAGTGTAAAGAAGAAAGGTTCCCGCGTTATTTATATGTCGCCTCAGGGAAGTTTGCTAACGGCTGCGAAATGTCAAGAATTGGCGCAGTGCGAGCATCTTGTTATTTTGTGCGGGCATTACGAGGGGATTGATGAAAGGGTTGTTGAGAAAGAAGTCGATGAGGAGATCAGCATTGGCGATTATGTCCTGACAAACGGATGTGTTGCTGCGATTGTTCTCGTGGATGCCGTGGCCCGTTTTATACCGGGAGTGATTGGCCATCCGAGTGCTGTTTTTGAAGACTCTTTTCAGGAAGGGATTTTCGATGCGCCTCATTATACGGGGGAGGTTGTGTTCGAAGGAATGGAGGTCCCTCAAGTGCTCCGCGACGGAAATCACGCGGAAATTCGCAAGTGGCGAAGAGAAAAAGCAATAAAAAAAACGAGCCGGGTTCGTCCCGATTTAGTGAAAGGAGAGAGTTAAGTGAGCAAAGTACCTGTAATTCAAGAGTTAGAAAAAGAATATATGAAGAAAGATATCCCCTCCTTCAATATCGGGGATACAATTTGCGTGAATACGCGGATTATCGAAGGCGAGAAAGAGCGCGTGCAAGCATTTACTGGCACAGTTGTTGCAAAGAAAGGTTACGGCGTTTCTGAGACATTCACTGTGTATCGCACAGCTTACGGATCGAGCATGGATCGAGTTTTCATGCTTCACAGTCCTACGATTTCGAGTATTGAAGTGACAAGAGCTGGAAAAGTCAGACGGGCAAAGCTTTATTATCTTAGAGGTCTTGCTGGAAAAGCTGCGAAAGTGAAAGAGCAGTACGTCGCCGCAGGTGAAGCTAAGGAAGTTTAATTTTATCTAGATTTTTGAGGGGGTCGAAAGTCATGCGATGATTCGGACATGGCCCCCATTTCTTTATCGCTTCGATGTGTTCTCTTGTTCCATAGCCTTTGTGCTTTTTAAAGCCATACATAGGCCATATTTCGTCCATTTTTTCCATTAACCGATCGCGGAAGACTTTTGCAAGAATAGAAGCGGCTGCAATCGAGATGGAAGCGGCATCTCCGGCTATGATCGTTTCTTTTTGGATATTGAAATAGGGAGACCTATTTCCGTCGATGAGAAGATAATCGGGCGGACAAGGAAGAGCTTCTACAGCTCTTTGCATGGCGAGAAAAGTAGCCTGCAAGATATTGATTCGATCGATTTCTGAAACGGAGGCCTCTCCAATTCCAAATAAAACGCCATTTGTCTCTCTGAGCTTCCGATATAAAATCTCTCTTTGCGCAGGGGAAACCTGCTTGCTGTCATTGAGATGGGCAAAATATTTTCCTTGAGGAAGGATGCAGGCTGCGGCAATGACAGGTCCGGCAAGCGGACCTCGTCCGGCTTCATCGATGCCGGCGATTTTCTGGAATCCGAGAGAGAAAATCCGTTTTTCGTGAAGAGACATGGCGTTGAAACGAGCGCGAGACAAGAGGGCCCCGATTTTTTTTTCGGGAGAGTGTATATAAGAATTGATTATTTAGCGAGAAGCCAAAGAAAAATAAAGACGGAAGCGACTTTAGCCCCAATGATCAAAATGATCCGATGGAAATGCCTGTCTAAGAAATTTTTTACTTGATCCCCCCAGATCATCATAGCTCCCCCGAGGAGGGAAAAGCGGATAAACCGAGCGCAGAGAAAATAGGAGAGGAACGGGAGGACCCCCAATTTAAAGACCCCGGCAGAAAGGGTCAGGAGTTTGAGAGGGAAGGGGAAAAGAGCCCCCATAAAAATGGCCCAGCTTTCATAGTGCTGGAAGTGGAGTGAAATTTTGGCAAACGACCCTGCGGAAATGAGATAAGGGACTACATAAGGGCCGATTAAATCCCAAAGAAAGTGACCCAGAAGATAACCAATTAAGCCACTGCCGGTTGAGGCAATGGTCGCAAGAGCGATATAGAGTAAGATTTTTTTTCGATTTTGGAGGCAGAAAAACATCAAGACGGCGTCCAAAGGCAAAAACAGGGCGATTTCTAAAAAGAATAGGAGGGTGATCCAAAAGGAAGAACGTCTGGATTCTGCCTTGGCAATCGCCCAATTATAAAGTTTAGTTGTCTGTGTTCTCACTGTCCCTGCCTGTCCCCATATTATAATTGTTATAGAGTTTAAATGATATTCATACCAACCCCAGATCTCAAGTTGTTAATTGAATAGGCCTGGGAGGTATTTGAGGGGGGTGTTTCCTGGGATATTGATGAGGTTGAATTTGTCTATGATATCCTTCATCATGAGCTTAAAAATGGCCTTTTCAATTTCTTGAATGGGGATGCCTGTTTCGCTGTTGATATTATGGAATTCCATTCTTGCAATCGTAGGGTATTGTTTTTTTTGGCCATTCGATTCAACGACTTCAACCGTTAAGTTTTTTAAGATGAGGGTCCGGATAAGATAATCTCTCCCCCTGGATTGACGGCCATTTGCCTCGTCATTTCCGAGCATATAGGTCCAATTTGTCGATTTATTTTTGTAGTATTCAATGCCGACAAAAATATTTGAGATTTCGATCTTGTCGATCAAGAGGGGATTGCTGAGAATTTGAGTTGTTTTTGTGTCTACTTCGATCGTTTTTGCTGAAAAGGAAGTGGATGTCCTAGATTTTGAGGGAGTTCCAATCCATAGATTAGAAATGTCGATATTTGTTTTCGTGAGATCGAGAGATTGAATGGCGACAGGTACTTTGAGGTGAGAGGATATGAAATGCGCGGCGAGATCAGTTCTTGCAAACCACCCAAGGCAGATAGCGATGAGAAGGGCGATGAGCAAAATGGCGGCAATGCCGATAGCTTTTTTCATATCTTTTGAATAATTGATTTGAAAAAAAAGCGCAATCCTCCATTTTTATGACAATATGACAACGATGAAATCAAAGCGAGGCAGACGATTTATTTTGTATTGGATCTTTGGCATGATCGTTTTTGCTTGGCTTGTTAAAGTTCCGATTCTTTCTTGGATGTGTACAGAGCGTTTGGGGTTTCCCGTACTGATGGAGTGGGTGAGCATAGGCCCTCGCGTTGCCACTGTGCGCGATTTTAGAGTCCATAGTAAAGAAGAAGCATCTTCTTTTGTTTTCTTAGTTGAAAAGATGGATCTCTTCTATCAATGGAAAGCTCTTTTTGCAAGTCCATCGAGCATAGAGACTCTGCATGGCGATGCCGTAAAAATACAATTTTCTCACCTAGAGAATGAGCCTTTCTTAAAAAAAGAAAGTATTTTGATTCGGAAATTGATTTTGACAAATATACAAATTCAGGAAGAAGGGGAGAATAGCCTGTATGTGGGTCGATTGGAGCTGCGCGATGTCCCTGTGAACGAAATGATGTTCTATATATTTAAAGAGCTCGGTATCGATGCG
>CAYOMT010000022.1:0-15900 GCA_964405125.1 uncultured bacterium | reverse complement strand
CTGTTCCAATTCGATAATCCTTCTCACTCCAAAAAGAGCTGTCATATCCCTTTTTAACACTTTCTCAATAATATCCTCTCTCAGAAGCCTTTGAGATTGAGTCATGCTTTCAACGAGGACTGTTTGAGGAAATCCACCGCGAATGAGATATTCATGAAAATGCCCTATTAAAGCCGTTGCAGATTCAGTCATTCGATAGAATTCGCTCGGTGTACAATCCACTAAATCAACCATCGCCTGGATAGTGGAAATATTAGGAAGATTGATTTTCTTGATCTGCAAGTATTCATAAAAAGAGAGCGTGGAAATACGAAGAGTGTGCCACCGTCCTACCCCTGATTCTTGGTCGGTATGAATAAGAGGCGTAGCAGAACCGGTAAAAACAATTCTCTTACTTTTGGAAAAGTCTACTTGGTGCTTAACCCATGTTCCAATATCTTTGATAAATTGAGCCTCGTCGAGGAATAAATATTCCGGTCCATCCGCCTTTGGTTCCAGCTCGCGCCATGCTTCTAAAACTGCATTCAATCCTCCGAGTTTGCAAATAGGATGGTCAAAGGTTGCATACAAAATATTCGCAGGAGGGACTCCTGAATCAATGAGCTCTTGAATCGCCTGAAGCAGCAAAGTTGTTTTCCCGACTTGCCTTGGGCCTGAAAGCATAATCGCTCTTTGAGCCGGAGGCGATTCTATCCATCGCATTAGCTCTTTAAATGCCCCTCGCCGCCATTCAGGGATGTCCGGAATTCTCTCCCCTCTCCACCAAGGATTGAACTGCGAAAGAATAGCTATAAGTTCTTCTTTAGGGATTTTCATGTCTACCTGGCTTATTTAGGCTGTTTAAGTAAAGTATACTTTGCTTATATACTCATATTAAGCAAAGTAGAGCATATTTTCCATAAAAAATTAGCGGATTTAGGCTAATCTATGAGTTAATCCTATTAAGAACCTAAGCTTAAGCAACTTAAATGATGGTTATTTTCTACGCGGGTACTTAATCCGGACGTGATGGGTCAAAAGGAGAGCTTTGACAAGCGATTTTTTAATCAGGCTCAATTCTTCAAAAGTCAATTGACTCTCATCAAATTGTTTATCTTCCGCCTTGCCGGCCACGATGTGATCCACCATATCGGTGAGCGAATTTTCGTTGGGCTCATCTAAAGATCTCGAAGCCGCCTCGACGCTATCGCAAATCATGATGATGGCAGATTCTTTCGAATGCGGTTTTGGGCCCGGATACCGAAAATCTTTTTCCGAAACAGCGCTTTTATCTCCCCCTTTCAATTCCAGCTCCTTTTGGTAGAAATAATAGACAAGGGTGGTTCCATGATGCTCTCGGATGATATCGATAAAAGACTCTGGCAGGCGATGTTTGCGGGCAATTTCAACGCCATCGGCTACATGCGAAATGATCACCTGCGCCGATTCCTGCGGCGTTAAAAGCTGATGCATATTGACGAGGCTTTGCTGATTTTCTGTATAAAACTGGGGGTTATTCATCTTCCCCACATCGTGATAGAGCGTCGCCGATCTGCAAAAAAGCCCATTCGCGCCAATGGCTCTCGCGCAGCTTTCTGCCAGATTGCCCAAGACAAGAGAATGTTGGTAGGTCCCGGGGACTGCCGCGGCAAAATCGCGCAATAATTCGCTATTCGGATCCATGTACTCGACCAAACTCATATCCGTCAGTATGCCAAAAGTAGCTTCCAGGGCGGGAAGAATCCCCACCACTAAAACCGCAGTGATCATGAGAAAGACAAAGGAAGCCCCGATATCTGTAAATAAAGAAGCGCTCCAAAGACGATTCTCGCCCAATGTGAATGCGTAGAGGACCGGGATCGCGCTCAGGGCTGACTTCATACAAACCCCAAAGACCTCTTTGCGCCGGCGAAGCCCCTGGCTGCAGATAATAATTGCAATCGAAGTCACGAGATTCAGCACCAAAAATCGACTGTGATCGACAGCGAGGCTCACCGAGAGAATGATCGACAAGAACGTAGCCGCAAATAAAGCGGTTCTCGGAGAGAGCAAAATGCAAATCAAGATGGTGGCAAAAGGGGCCAAAATGGGGTATCTCACCTCGCCGATAATCGTCGAAGTGCTCTTCAATAAAATATATTCTGTCAGCTTCGCCAGCAAAAGGGTGATAATCACAATGCAGACAAAAAGAGAAATGCGCCTAAGCGATCGAACAAAATCAGCTTGGCTGATCCGGAAATATAGAGCGCTGATTGCGACGAAAATAAACGCAATTAAAAAACTTGCGATCCAGCTTAGAGGATCTCCCAAACGTCTGCTCTCGGAAATGGCCTGCTTCATCGCCTGCATCATCGCCAAATGGCGCGTTGTGATTTTCTCTCCCTGGTCAATGAGGCGGGTTCCGGCTTGCACTTTCGTGAATTTATCGGGGATCGTCCCTCCGACCTGCATCCTGAGCGCATGCTCTAAAGACATATCTTGCATGAGGCTCCAATGAACCTCTTCAAACTGCTGCAAAACGTATTGGATCGTTTGGGAATGGAAAATATCGCTTTGCGCAATCTGGCGCTCAACGCGCTGCCAAAATTCGCGCGGGAGTAAGGAATGGCTCCCTTCCTCTTCGGGAATAAATTCGTAATACGAAAAGTCGGGAAGAGAGAGCTCTTTAATTTTTTGAATGGTCCGAGGGTCGGTAAAGCGGGCTTCCAATAAAAGAGTTTCCAAAGCGTCCATCGCTTTATACATCTCTTCAAATGTACTGCTCGGAGCCGCCTGCCTCCACTGCTTTGTTTGAATTAAGAGATCTTCCAAATGATTTCTGGCGTTGAGAATCTGCAAATCGTCGATCTTATAAATCTTCCCGATGTCTTGCATCGCTTGCTGGCGCAAAAGAACAGTCGTTTCGTAATCGGGAAACTCAAAATCGATCTGGGCGACGATATAGCGCCCCGCCGTGGCGTTCAATTCTAAAACTTCAAGCCTTACCTCTCGAAAATGGAGGAAAATGGCCAGGGCAACCATGCAGACGAAACCTACGAGAATCCTCCAGCCCCTTGAATTCGAAGCCAGCCACTCCCGCCAGCCTTCGCGCAACCGATCTTGTTTCATACCCTTACTTTATACTATGCCCGATTAAATTCAGAGAGCGTCGTCATAAAAAGCAAAGATTGTTTGTAAACCAATAAATGAATAGAATGGAATTTCTATGCAAAAATACCAAGTCTTAGCCAGAAAATATAGACCCCAAAAATTTTCCGATGTTGTCGGGCAAGAGGTCATTGTCACAACATTGAAAAATGCCCTTCGCCTTGAGAAAATCGCCCACGCCTACCTATTTTGCGGCGGAAGAGGCACGGGGAAAACAACGCTTGCCAGACTCTTTGCAAAGGCCCTGAATTGCTTAAATCTCCAGGAAAACCAAGAGCCCTGCAATGAGTGCGCCTCTTGCACCGAGATCATGGCGGGGCAGTCGATGGATGTGATTGAGATTGATGGCGCATCGAACCGCGGGATCGATGATATCCGGCAAATCAATGAAATGGTCGGCTACGTTCCTTCGGATGGCCGCTATAAGATTTACATTATCGACGAAGTCCACATGCTGACGAAAGAGGCGTTCAACGCCCTTTTGAAGACGTTGGAAGAACCTCCGCCGCAAGCAAAATTTTTCTTTGCGACAACAGAGCCGCATAAAATTCTTCCGACCGTGATCAGCCGATGCCAGAGATTTGATTTAGGACGGATCGCAACTGCGCAAATTGTGTCTAAACTCGAAGAAATCGGCAAGGATCTTAAGAGGGAAATCGATCCGGAAGCGCTGCATAAAATTGCGGCGCTTTCCGAGGGATCTTTGCGCGATGCGGAATCGCTATTCGACCAAATTCTCTGCTTTTTAGAGGGCAAAATCACGGCGGATACGGTGTCCCAGGTATTTGGACTTGTGTCTGAAGAGCATTTTTTTGCTCTCGACACGGCTTTTTCAGAAATGCGCCTTGCCTTTGCTTTTGAACTTGTCTCCTCTCTTTTTCATGCGGGAAAAGATCTTTCCCATTTTATGTCGCAGCTCATCCACCATTATCGGCTGATTGCGATCTCCAAAACACTCGGGGAACAAGATATCCAAGGGCCTCTTGCCGCGCGCTACATGCAATCATCGCGCCTCTACACGCAGCAGCAAAGCCTCTATCTTCTCGAATACCTCGTGACAGCGGAATCGAATCTCCAAAAAAGCCTCTCCCCCCGGATCTTTCTTGAAAATACACTGCTTCATATCATTCGGAGCAAGAACCGAATCCCCATCGAAGTTCTCGTTCGAAGACTATCGGAATTAGAGTCGATGCATGGAGGTCCTCTCCGCTCTTTGGAGGCCCTGCCTGCGATAGCGCAGATGCCCGAAGAAATAAAATCTCCTATTCCCATCCCCGCTGCGAAAATACCTGAAAAACCGACCCCTCCTCAAGATATAACGCCGCCTGCGAAAACACCTGGAAAACAAACTCCTCCTCAAGATATAACGCTCGCTACGAAAGGACCTGACAAACAAACTCCTCCTCAAGATATACCGCCGCCTGCGAAAGGACCTGACAAACCCCCTCTTTCTCAAAAGGCAAAACCTCCGGAACTGACTCCAGAGAAAGCTGAAAACAACTCATCACCAGCATCTTTAAAACACCAAAGCCATTACGATACGCTCATGCGTTTTGCTGCAGTGGAATTAGAAGGCTCATTAAAATAGGACATATTATGGGAAGCGGATTTTCTAAAATGAAAAAACAAGCGCGTATGATGCAAGAGCAAATCAGCCAACTCAAAGGGAATCTCCAGAACACTCTCGTGGAAGGAACCTCCGGAGCAGGTCTTGTGACTGTGACATTAAACGGGGAAAAAGAACTCAAAAAAATTCTCATTAAACCGGAATGTCTCACAGATGTCGAAGGACTTCAGGACTTGATTGTGGCCGCATTCCAAGCTGCTTCCCAAAAAGTAGATGCCGCGCAAAGCGCCTCCCCTTTCTCTTTTTAGAAGGTGCTTTCAAATTGATGTTCTGTCGATTTTTTGATTCTTCAGAAATATCACTAGATAGGGATGTTGCTCACCCATATGTAATAGAACAGTTACGCGACGGAAATACTCTAGCTCAAATCCTGCTACAGAAAATCCTTTTCGATAAAGGACGTTATTTTGCTTTACTCCATCCTTCGGCTAATAAAAATAAAATTTACGATTTTCAATCTGGAGGCATATTGCCACAAAACTCTTTGGAGCCCGTTACCTTTGGAGGAAAATTGTATCCTGGGAGAAAAAAAGCACACTCCGCTCTACAATTAGCCGAATATTTAAAACATGCTACAACGCCCAAACTATGTTGCTATTTTGAAGATATATTGCATCGTAGAGAAGATCCAATTGCCTCTGAATTTAAAGTAAATACACTCTATTATCATGAAGAGCCTTATTTATTCCTTCAAAGCGCTCATTTTTCTGTAGAACAGGCCATAAAAATAATTCATTATACTGATGCTCAATGGCACTATATGAATATTGTCTCAGAAGAGAAACCTGGATCTGATCTTGATATTACTGATGAAAAGATACAAAAGATTGCCCTAGGAACAACCTGCATTGTACTTGGAGCTTACGACATGGAAGGATTTGTGGTATGGGAAAAATCATGTTAAAGAATACTGCAAGACAAAATGAGAACATTGTGTAAACACTCCCTCCCTTTCGACAGAACACTTCCGTTTTATAAGGAAGCACTTGAAGGAACGAATCTCCTATCAGATGAACTTTTAAACACTATCTCTCGAGAAAAAGGTCATTTTTTTACATTATTGCCAAATCATGCAAATCTAAATAACCTATATCAATTCTCCGATAGCATCCTCCCCCCATCTCCTAAAAAAACAGGAAAAGTAGGCAGTTTACCGGGCATTTATACATATTCCGAAATCCTATCAATAAATGAAGAAATTTCCATTTTTATTTACGAACAAATGATCGCACACAAATATCTATTCATATCTGATCACTATAATGCAACCTATAAAGAAATAAAAAATGAAGATTTTTTTCTTTTATACGGAATGCATTATCTTGAAGAAATTTACCACTTTCTCTCTCAACAACAGGCAACCCCTTCATTAATTAAAAAATGTATTTCTTATTCGAATACTTTTTGGCATTCGCTCAGCATATTAAGTAAAAAACCAATGTTAAATAATGCAAAAAAATCGCTAGAGTTCTCTGATATTCAAGAATTTTGCGCGTGTGCTCAGTTTGCTTTCGTTGGAGCCTATGATGGAGAAGGACAGATTATTTGGGAAAGAGGCGATACCAATTAAGTGGATCAGATAATTTAAGAGGTTGTTAACAAATTCAAATGAAATTTTTTATTGGAATAGGTTTTTATCCTTGTCTCTTGAGACATCCAAATCAATATCAGGAAATGGAGACCTCATAAAAAAATCAAGCAAAGTCTCCTTGGGTTGCACATATTTTTCAAAGTCTTTCTGAGAAATCACAACGACAACCGGCTGTCCATTCCTCGTGATCGTCTGATACCCATCTTGAATCACCTCATCCACAAGTTTATAAAATTTCGCCTTGGCTTCTTGCAACTGCCAAGTTTTGTGTTGTTTCTTGGGTCTACGTCTCTTATGCATAAAACTACCTAGTCACCGAACAGCTTCAGCGAGCAAGTACTCTTTGAGTTCTTGCGCCGAAGGATGCGCCAAAGCGCCTTCCGCTACTCGGCAGGCTTCGAGAAGCCTCCACTTGCGCACTGTATGTTTCACTATCGGAACGTGGCGCACCGCCACAGAAAATTCAGAGATCCCAAATCCAAGAAGCACGGGGATCATCATCGGATCCGCCGCAATCTCTCCGCAAAGAATCACCGGCTTATGCGCCGCGCTTGCGTAAGAAACAACCGACTTGATCAATCGGAGCACGCTCGGATGCGTCGAATAATAAAGATCTGAGGTATGAGGGTTGGTCCGATCTGCTGCCAAAGTATATTGCACCAGATCATTCGTCCCAATCGAAAGAAAATCGGCCTCTCTTGCAATCGCATCGCACATCAATGCCGAAGCCGGCACTTCGATCATGCATCCAAGAGGAATGTCCTTCGCAATCTTATGTCCTTCTTTTTTCAAAGAAGATTGCAGCGAAAGAATTTTTTGCCGCACAATCCTGAGCTCCGATACATCCGAAACCATCGGAATCATAATATGCACTTCGCCAAATCGGCTCGCTCTTAAAATCGCACGGAGCTGCGTTTCCAAAACTTCCGGATAGCGCAGCAAAAATCGGATTGCACGACAGCCCAAAGCGGGATTTAACTCATGGCCTATATTTGTAAAATACATCGAATCTGCATTGTCAGCGGGAATATCTAACTTCTTATCCCCTCCCAAATCATAGATGCGAACCACAAGAGGCTTGCCCCGAAGAGCCTTGATCATCTTCTTATATGTCTCAAACTGCTCTTCTTCTTTAGGAAGATATTTTTTTGCAAGGCACAGATACTCCGAACGGAAAAGGCCGATCCCCGAAGCTCCGTTCTTCATAATCAGATCGATCTCTTTCGGATTTTCTAAATTCGCAAAAATGCGCACTTCGTATCCGTCAATTGTCTCCCCTTTAAGATGCGCCGCGTTTTTCAACTGCTTATAATTTTCTATATGCGATTTCTTCAGATCCTGATACTTTTTCAACGTCGCCTTTTTGGGATTCAAAATCACAAGCCCCAAAGCCCCATCCACAATCAACGAATGAAGAGCGCTATGTTTCAAAATCTTCAAATCTACATTCGCAACGTAAGGAATCCCTTTCGCCCGGGCTATGATCGCTGCGTGCGAGGTCACGCCTCCTGTCGCCGTCACAAAAGCGCTCACAATCGACGCGTTCGCCTCTATCGTCTCTGAAGGAACTAATTCATGCGCTAAAATCACCGAATTATGCGGAATCTCTGAAACTTTCATCCTCCCAAGAGGACGCAAATGACCCAAAATCCGCCTCGAAATATCAATGATATCCCGAATCCTCTCCTGAAAATAACTGTCTTGCAATGCACTGAACCTGTGCTTGTACTCCTCGATCAAATGATGAAAAATCCATTCCGTATTTTGCTGCGTATCCCGGATCTTCTTCTCAATATCAATTGTAATTAAGGGATCTTTCATGATCTCTAAATGGGTCCCTAAAATCGCAGCAATCTCCGAAGGCCCATTTTGCGTCGACGCCTTTTGCAGATTTTCTAAATCTAACCTGCTTAAATCAAGAGCTTTACGGTATCGATCGATTTCCTCTTCGATTTCTTTATAGGAGATTAAATGGGGAGAAATCTCTTCCTCTCCGCCTGAAAAGAAAACGGGGTATCCGATTCCGATTCCTTTGCTAATCGGGGATCCTCTCAGAATAATCTCTTCGTTTTCTCCCATTATTTCTCCCCGAACTCCTGCTCAAAAGCAGCGACTAACTGGGACATTGTCAGCTCTGCATCAATCCCCTCAACCACAATTTCAATCTGAGTATTTTTCTGCGCAGCGAGCATCAATATGCTCATAATACTTCGGGCATTGATCGTTTCATTTTTATAAATAAAAAAAACAGAGGATTTCCGCGGCTGCAAAATTTTCACAATCGCCGCAGCAGGCCGCGTGTGAAGACCGAGAGAATTTTTTACCTTTACTTTACGCGTAAGTTTCACGAACTACCTTTTTTTTCTGTCTGCGCGCAATTGCCTCAAGCAATTTGATGTTGAACTCTTTGGCCGAATTATATCCCATATCTTTAAGTCTGTGGTTTAACGCAATTGTCTCCAAAAGAAGAACCACATCGCGCCCCGGCTTGACAGGCAGAATATGGTACGGAACGCTAATCCCCAATACATCGATAAACTTCTCATCCAAGCCCACTCGATCATAAAAATGCTGATCATCCCATGGCTCTAATTTCACAATGATCTCAATCCCTTTATCCGGACGCACGCACACCGCCCCGTAAAGATGGGCGACATTGATAATTCCAATCCCTCGGATCTCCATCAAATGGCGCGTCAGCTCAGGACCTGAACCCACTAAATAAGATCCTTCCTTTTTTTTCACCCGCACAACATCGTCTGAAATCAACCGATGGCCCCGTTCAATCAAACCCAAAGCCGCTTCGCTTTTCCCGACAGAAGACTCCCCTTGAATCAATAAACCCACCCCAAACACTTCGACCAAAGTGCCATGCATTGTCACGCTCGTGCAAAACTCCTCCAAGAGAAGAAATGCAATTTTACTCAGTAAGTTCGTCGCAGAACAATTTGCTTGAAAAAGGGGGATTTTTTGCTTTTCGCAAAGGGCGCTTAGCTCTTTTGGCACTCTAAGGCCGCGCGCAATCACAACAGCCGGAGTTGAGGGCGTTAAAATCGCGCTCAATCTCTGCTCGCGCGTTTTCATATCCAGCTCTTTCACATACTCCATCTCTTGCTTGCCAACAACCAAAATACGAGCAAAAACAAACCCCTTTAAGTATCCGGTTAAACTTAAGCCAGGGCGATGCACCTCCGGCTTATTGATGCGGCGATCCAACCCCTCTTTTCCAGCAATCAGATTCAATCCGAGATTTTTTCGATGCTGCTCATAAAAATTTTGCACTAAGTACATTCAATCAGAGACATTCATCCCCTCCAAATACACGGTCAACCACTCGACAAAACTCGTGAATGCAAGCTGGTCGGCCCAAATACTTTGATCGGCTATATCTGACATTGTATAATTGATTCCCGATAAATATACATTACCCATTTCACTATTAGGATACCAATCTGAAAAAAAACATTGAAACGAATTGAATCCATAATCTTCATAAAATGGAATCAATGCCTCGGGATCTATTATATGTCCCTTGCATCGAATGACTTTATCTCGATGCGTGAGAATTTTCCTCACATCCTGCCTAGCGCGCTCCATCTCTTCTATCCGAAAGATCCCTGGCTCTGCCAATTTCCCAAATCCATTATGCAAACAAAGGAAAGAAAGGTAATCGGAAGGCAAACGGACTCCCAATTCATTTGTCAAAATTGAGATATCTTCTTCTCCAAGAGGCGGAAACCCTCGAAAAAAAGAACTATTGTCGCCAATACTATAAACCATTTCAGCGAAGTATGTAAAATCTCTTCGGACAATTAAAATAGCGATATCATCGAGTCTGGAAAAAAAACGGCGAATCCTCGCATGGATCATCGGATGAAATGGAAGCTGCGTTTCCCATAATGTAGAAACAAACTCAATCCGATCTTCTTTGGAAATGCGGCTCAATTCAAACCAAGCGCGCGGCATATCGGAAACTTTTTGAGAGATCTCTTTCCAGTCGAAGGTATTTTGTGCACTCAAGAAAACAACTTCTTGAACGTCAGACTCTCCCCCAACCTCATAATATTTCTTTGCGAGCGAATTCACAAAAACCAAATCTATACAGCACAAATATACAAAGAATTCACAGAGATTTCAATCAATAATTCTCTTTGCTTAGAAGATTTATTTCTGATATACCGCAATTCAAGGGATCGATGGAGATTAAATGAGCGTAACTAAAATCGTCATCTTAGGCGGCGGATTTGCAGGGATCAATGCAGCAAAGACTTTCGGACATTCTAAATTCGATGTTTGGGTCATAGACAAAACCAACCACCATCTTTTCCAACCTCTTCTTTATCAAGTAGCCACTGCGGCGCTTTCTCCGGCTGACATCGCCATTCCCATTCGAGAAATCTTAAGTCCTTACGACAATATCACAGTCTTGATGGGGGAAGTCACGGGAATCGACAAAGCCAAAAAAGTCGTTTTTTTACGCAATGGAGACGAAATCCATTACGAATACCTCATCATCGCTCTTGGCGCGCGCCATTCCTATTACGGACGCGACGAGTGGGAAAAGTATGCTCCGGGGCTCAAAACTCTCACAGATGCGCTAAAAATCCGGGAGCGGATTTTAATGTCCTATGAAATTGCCGAAAGGTGCGATCGGATTTCAGAGGCGGAAAAATACCTCAATTTCGTGATCATCGGAGGGGGGCCAACGGGCGTGGAAATGGCTGGGGCGATTGCCGAAATCGCGCACGAAACAATGCTCAAAAATTTCCGCAGAATCGACACCACAAAAACGAAAATTTACCTCATCGAAGGCTCCTCTCATATTCTTCCTGTTTATCCCGAAACTCTAACAACAAAAGCGACAAAATACTTAGAAAGATATGGCGTTCACGTGATCACAGGAAAGAGGGTCACCTCGATAACAAACGAAGGGGTAGAAGTAGAAAACACATTCATTCCCGCTAAAAACATCCTTTGGGCGGCGGGAAACCAGGCGTCTCCCATTTTAAAATCATTGGATGTGCCTCTCGATAAACAGGGAAGAGTGATTGTCGAAAGCGACTTAACCATTCCGGGACACCCTGAAATTTTTGTTCTCGGCGATGCCGCCAATGCGAAAGACAAAAAAGGAAATCCCCTTCCGGGCTTAGCTCCTGTCGCTGTCCAGCAAGGAAGATATGTCGCCATGATCTTGCGAAGAAGAATTCCCAAAGAAAGTAGACCCCCTTTCCGCTATGTAGATAAAGGGACAATGGCTACAGTTGGAAAGACAAAAGCAATTGGGATGTTTGGAAAAGTGCAATTCAGCGGATTTATTGCATGGCTTGCCTGGTGTTTTGTCCACATTTTTTTCTTGATCGGATTCCGCAATCGGTTGATTGTATTGACCCAATGGCTATTTTGTTATTTCTCCCCTCAAAGAGGCGCTCGATTGATCAACCGGTCTCTCGATGAAGAGCTGGCGAATAAATAAGCATATTTTTTTTTGGCAAAGACATCCCGCTCTCCTCTACGCGCTGACCCTGCTCATTGGAACAAGCACAGCTCTTTTCTTCGATCATTATTTATGGATCCTTCTTTGGATTTGCTATCTTCTTTGTTGCCGGTTTTTCCTCCAAATCGTTTTCCTTTTCGCATCTTTTGCCTATGGCTTTTTCCATCAAATCCCATCCCATATCCCAGAGGAAGAAATCACGGCTATTTTCTCCCCTTCTTTTCTACAAAACCACCACTCTCCTTTTGAAAAAGGGCTCTTGTACAAAGGCACTTTGCAATATGACGCAGCCTCTTTTCCCTGCGCTATTTATCTACGCGGCAAATCCAATAGCCGGCCTCTTGCAAATCAAAACTACATTATCCGAGGAAACCTCCAACAAAGGGGCGCTTATGATTTTGTATTCAAACCGAAAGAGTGGAAACCGCTTCCCCTTTCGTGGTCTCTTGCTGAATTGCGCTATCAAACAAAAGAAAAATTCAAAAACCTCCTTGCAAAGCATCTTCCTTCTCCCAAAACCGCCACATTTTTGAGCTCTCTTACAACAGGAGATGTAGAAGACCGGCTGCTTCGCTATGAATTCGGCAGAGTCGGACTCCAACATATTTTGGCCATCTCGGGATTCCATTTTGGGATTCTCATCGCGTTTCTCACCTTTTTTCTAAATTTCTTCCTCTCCTCGACCCAAAAAATAGGACTCCTCTTTCTTTTCTTAAGCCTCTATTATATTTTCATCGGATCTTCTCCCTCTGTAGAGAGAAGTTATTTAACAGCTCTATTCTATCTCTTGGGAAAATGGACGGGAAGATCCACTTCGGGCCTCAATCTTTTGGGATGCGCGATGGGCATCGAACTTTTAAGCAATCCCTTTGCCTCTGGAAACATGGGATTTCAATTGAGTTTCTTAAGCTGCGCCGCCATTTTACTTTTTTTCCCACTCTTTGAAAACGGCATACAAACATTTCTTCCGAAAAGAAGCTGGGCAGAAATCCAATCGCTGACCCTTTTTTCTCAACATGGATATCTATTTTCTTCGTTTTTTAGAAAAGCAATTAGCCTGAATCTTGCAATCAACCTCGCTCTTCTCCCTCTTCTTCTTTTTCACTTCCATCAATTCCCCCTTCTCAGCCTCATCTACAATCTCTTTTTCCCGTTTTTTATCAGCATCGCAATGGGGCTTCTTCTTTCGGCGCTCATCTTTCATCTTCTTTTCCCGCCCATTGCAGCATGCCTTTACGCAATCGCGGACGCCTTCACCTCTTTTCTACTCAATCTCATCGCAAACCCGCTTCTTTCCCTCGATTTTTCCCTGCGCACCCAAGCTCTATCCGGAACATTCGTCGTAATCTATTTATTTCTATTGGGCTTCTGGCGTCTTTCCAATAGACCTCTTTCCTATTGACGAATAGGCGATCTTTCTTATAAAATGCCAGTCACTTCTTTTTTTGCGGCGATCGTAGCTCAGTTGGTTAGAGCGTTGGATTGTGGTTCCAAATGTCGCGGGTTCGAATCCCGTCGATCGCCCACTTTTGATTTTTGATACCCACCCCTAATAATTCTAATCGCATGACCCATTTACAGGCTCTCATCTTAGGGATTATTCAAGGAATTACTGAGTTCTTCCCCGTCAGCTCATCGGCCCACCTGCGCCTTGCTAAAAAACTTCTCTCCATTCCCGATGGCGAACACCTCCTCTATTTCGATCTCCTCTGCCACGCAGGAACCCTTCTCGCCCTTATCCTCTATTTAAGAAAAGACATCCTACTTATAATCAAGGACATGCGAAAAACTCTCCCTTTTTTCATCGCGCTATGCCCTTTATTTCCCGCCTATTTTCTACTGAAACCGATCCGCGTGATGCTTTCAGAGCCGCAGTATCTCGGATTTTTTCTTCTCGGAACTTCCGCGCTTCTTTTTCTTGCCTCCCTTTCCTTTTTTACAAATCGAAAAGGCCAAAAATGGACAAATGTGGTATGGATAGGACTAGCGCAGACATTTGCTTTGATTCCGGGAATTTCGAGAAGCGGCGCAACGATTGCAGCCGCCCGTTTTTGCGGGTGGACTTTGAGTGAGGGGGCTAAATTCTCCTTCCTTCTTGCGATTCCAACGATTTTGGGGGGAGAGTTTCTCGAGACAATCAAGCTCATGCGGGGCTCTTCGGAAGCTGTGGGAGCGGTCTCCTTTTCGAGCTATGCCATTGGATTCGGGACTTCTTTCGGGATTGGACTTTTCTCTGTGCGCGCGGTATTCTGGATTTACGAGCGGAATATAATCCGCCCCTTTGCGTGGTATTGTTTGGGAATTGGACTCATAACATTGGCTTTATTTCATGGCTAAAAAAACAAAAGAGAAAAAAAAACCGATTCATCCGGAGACAAAAGCCATCTTTTATCTCGTCTCTTCGCTCCTTAGTTTTTGTTCTCTTTATAGTTTTTCATTTTTACATGCTTCTGAAAACTGGCTCGGGCTGATCGGCTATGTCGGAGCTTTGGGAAGCGTCTATCTCTTCGGCCTTGCCGCCTATCTCCTCCCTTGCTATCTCTTTTGGCTCGGCGCGCAGCTTCTCACTCAAAAAAAAGCCCTTTACTCAAAGTACGACCATCTCCATTTTTTTATTTTGCTCAGCTCGGCGTCTTTTCTTCTCACAGTCTTTGCCGATAGCTATCCCGAAACAGCCAGAAAATGGGACGGTTCGATTATTTCCGAGTCCGCCACCTTTTATCTTCCTTATATGCAGACCGTAACTCGGTATAACCTCGGCGGAATCCCCTTCTATTTCCTCTATGCGGATATGCCCATTTTTCAATTGCAAAAAGTCTTGAATCCAACGGGCTGCTCGCTTATTTTTTCTGCGTTATGCCTTGTCTCTTTTCTTTTTTTAACGCGCGTTCCTCTTTGGACAATCCTTCTCAAAATCGGAAAAACTTCCCGCTACGCATGTCGCTTTATTTTAAGCCAAGCGACAAAAAAAAGAGTCCTTCCTAAATTCCCCTCCGCAA
The DNA here is from genome assembly GCA_964405125.1 of uncultured bacterium. Classification (GTDB taxonomy): domain Bacteria; phylum Chlamydiota; class Chlamydiia; order Chlamydiales; family SM23-39; genus DAIDHZ01. Next base: position 1,063 of record CAYOMT010000022.1, on the reverse strand, counting down.
TCATTCCCCCCAAGACATTTGCAAATCTTCCTCAGAAAAATATAAAAATCAATTTCCCTGAAAAAAAACTCTCCGAAATCATCACTTCAGAAAAAATAAAACCAAAAATCATTGAGCCGATAAAAAAAGAGACAATCTCCCTTCCAAAACCCATAAGTCCCCTCCGCAATTTGACTTCTTCGGCAAGCGGCTCTTATAAATCCCCCTCGGCAAATCTCCTTTCGCAAGGAGAACAAACATTAGATCAGCCGACATTGAAAAAAGATCTCATGCATCAAGCGGCGATTCTCGAAGAAACGCTCAAAAGCTTCGGGATCGAAGCAAAAGTCGGAGAAATCCATAGCGGCCCGACCATTACCTCGTTTGAAGTGCATCCCTCTATCGGAGTCAAGGTCCAGAAAATCAAGGCATTAGAAAACGATATCGCCCTCAACATGCAGGCCAAATCAATCCGCATCGTAGCTCCCATTCCGGGGAAAGCCGCCGTCGGGGTCGAAGTGCCTGCGATCCATCCGCAGTCTGTATCTTTCAAGGAGATGCTCGTTCACTACACGCAAAAATCCAAGAAAATGCATATCCCTATCTTACTTGGCAAAGCCATCAATGGCGACTGGGTTTTTTCCGATCTTGCGAAAATGCCGCATCTCTTAATTGCGGGAGCAACCGGCTCGGGCAAATCGGTCTGCGTGAACACCATTGTCATGTCGATTCTCATGAATGCCCGCCCCGAAGAGATTAAATTCCTCATGATCGATCCGAAAAAAGTGGAATTGACGCAATACTCGAAACTGCCCCACATGATCGCCCCTGTCATTACCGAGCCTCACGGCGCATATGCTGCGCTCCAGTGGCTTGTCAAAGAGATGCAGGTTCGCTATGAGATTTTAAAACAGCTCGGACTGCGCAATATTTCGGCATTCAATAGCCGCAAGATCAATAAGGATTTAGAAAACTCGATTGGCATCCCGATTCCCGAACACATGCCCTTCATCGTTGCCATTGTCGACGAATTTGCCGACTTGATGATGGTCTCTAGCGCCGATATCGAAACGCCCATTGCCCG
>CAYOMT010000021.1:0-16286 GCA_964405125.1 uncultured bacterium | reverse complement strand
TGTTTTTCCCAGAGTTTGCGTTTGCGGGTGATGTCTCCGCCGTAGCATTTCGCTGTGACGTTTTTAGTGAGGGCGCTAATGGTTTCTCTTGCCACGATTTTTCCTCCGATGGCAGCTTGGATCGGCACTTTGAATAGCTGCTGCGGGATAACTTCCTTCAGTTTTGCGCAGATGGCTCTGCCTTTGGCTTCTGCTTTTGTTCTATGGACAAGGCAGGAAAATGCATCGACGGGCTCTTCGTTGACTCGTATTTCGAGTTTGATGATATCGCTTTTTCGGTAGACATCATTTTCATAATCGAAAGATCCGTAGCCGCGCGTAATCGACTTGAGTTTGTCGTTGAAGTCGGTGATGATTTCGTTCATCGGAAGTTGGTAGGTCAGTAAAAGGCGCGACGCGCTCATCGATTCGGTTTTCGTGAGAGATCCCCGTTTTTCCGTGCAAAGGTTCATAATTCCTCCCAGAAATTCCGAAGGAGAAATAATGTGGACTTTGACCCAAGGCTCTTCCACGGAATCGATGTGGGAAGGGTCGGGATAACGGGCGGGATTGTCGATTGTCAGCACCTCTCCGTCATTCAAGATGAATCGATAGATTACGCTCGGCGCTGTGGTGATGATGTCGAGGTTGAATTCGCGGCTCAATCGCTCAAAGACGATTTCCAGGTGTAAAAGACCTAAAAATCCGCAGCGGAAACCAAATCCCAAGGCAAGGCTGCTTTCTTGTTCCACGTGGAGAGCTGAATCGTTGAGCTGCAGTTTGGCAAGCGCATCGCGCACCTGTTCAAAATCAGAGGAGTCGACTGGATAAAGGCCTGCAAATACGACAGGGGAGATGATTTTAAACCCAGGGAGAGGGGAGGAAGCCGGGAATTTATGGAGCGTGATCGTATCTCCAATTTTTACATCGGCTGTATTTTTGATGTTTGCGACAAAATAGCCAACTTCGCCGGGACGCAATATGTCTGTCGGCTTCTCGGTGGGGGCGAAAATACCCACTTCTCCCACTTCAAAGTGCTTTCCTGTCGCCATAAATCGAATTTGCGATTTTTTCGAGATTTCTCCGCTCATGACGCGAATATAAACCATGACGCCGCGATAAGGATCGTAATGCGAGTCGAAGACAAGAGCGCGTAAAGAATCGTCGATGGGTTCTTTGGGATGAGGGATATCGGTTAAAATCCTCTCTAGGACTTTGTCTATATTGAGCCCTGTTTTTGCAGAGATTTGGAGGGCATTGGAAGCGTCGAGCCCGATCACATCTTCGATCTGTTTTTTAGCCGATTCGGGATCTGCGGAAGGGAGATCTACTTTATTGATCACAGGAAGAATTTCGAGATTGCGCTCGATGGCTAAGTACACATTGGCGAGGGTTTGCGCTTGCACTCCCTGCACCGCATCTACGACGAGAAGAGCCCCTTCGCAAGCAGAAAGAGATCGCGAGACTTCGTAGGAAAAATCGACGTGGCCCGGAGTGTCGATGAGATTGATTTGATAGATTTGCCCGTCGTTTGCTTTGTATAGCATCGTGACCGGGCGGGCTTTAATCGTAATGCCCCTTTCTCTTTCTAGGTCCATGTTGTCGAGAAATTGCTCTTGCATATTGCGCGCTTCGACTGTGTGCGTGAGTTCGAGAAGGCGGTCGGCTAAGGTGGATTTCCCATGGTCGATGTGGGCGATGATGCTAAAGTTTCTGATTTTCTTTCGGTCGTATTCAAACATAACAAAAGAGTATATCACTTCAAAATTTGGGTGTAAAATGAAAAAGGCTCCGTTAGAACATGTGTTCTAAACGGAGCCTTTTCGAAGTCTTAGAAACGAAGACTATCTTGTTGTTTGCGCCGTAGCTTTTGCAAGCGCAGGCTCTTCAACAGCGGCTGTTGGCTGTTCGGCCACAGCTTTTTCCTCTTGCGCTTTTTCCTCTTCTTTCGCTGTCACAAGAGCTGAGAATCTCTTTCCAAGACCAAACACGGAAAGGGCCCAGATTGCGCAGATCAGAATCACTAGAGGTCCTAGGATAAAGGTCAAGCTTGCTAAAGAAACGCTTCCGCCGATGACTGCGAGAAGTGTCGATTGGATGAAGGCTCCGCCAGATTTACCAGCTCTGCCGCCAATGACTTCCACAGCGCCCTGTCCTTTGACTTTCGCTTCCTGGTCAAGCGGGATGTAAGCCATCTGCTTGGTGGAATCGAAGAGGGAGTATTTGGTTCCCTTGGAGAGTACGTTTTGGATCATTCCCACCATCACTGCGACGAGAACTGTAGTTGTTCCCATGAGAGGCGCCATTGGGGTGCTCTTCGTTCCATTCCATACGACAAAGAAGAAGATAGAAGAGGTGGCCAAAATCATGATTGGGGTGAGAACCGCCGCTTTTGTCCAGCTCAGCTTTCTCAAGATGTTGTTCCCGATGATCATGAGGAGGATTGTAATCGCTCCTGTCCAAGTCGAGAATTGACCCATGAACATGTTGTAGTCGTTCATGTCGGGGAAGGCGATTTTAATTTGCCCTTTCCAGACTCCTTCGACGAGGTTGATTGTCACGCCGTAGGAAACAACGAGAACCGCAATGAGGCCGAGGTAAGGATTTTTTAGAATATAGCGGAAGCTTTCGAGAACGGAAAGTTTCGCTTTTTCTTTCTTTTTCCCTTGGCCAGGCTGGTAGAGGTTCGGGTCTGTTAAAACATTTTTATGCATCCAGCGGTAGGTGAGCATTGCAACGGCTCCAGAAACCACGACGCAAGTCATCAATAATTTTAAGTTGACTCCGAAAGAATCGATGCCTTGAGGAAGGGATTTCGCATACTTCGCTGTTAAAATAATGATTGGTCCAGATAAGAGAAGACCGATATTTCCGACCATACCAAAGAGACCGTAGAATCGCTTCGCTTCGCCGACTTTTGTGATTTCGTTCGCAAACTGCCAGAATAACATCGAGAGGACAACGCTTCCCCAGAGTTCGGAGAGGATGTAGAAAATGCTAAAGCTCCAGTTTCCGATCACAGGGATCAACCAGTGGAGGTTCGGCAAAGAAGCTTGTGCTGCTTGCAGCGTCGGTAAAGACATGTGAAGAGCTTCTTTATTCGGATAGATAATGAAGGCAAATGCAGCAAAGAAAACGAGGAAGGGGGTCACAACTGCATAGAATAAGCGCTCTTTAGAGAAAACGTTTGCTAGCTTAATAAAGACGATCATGAAGAGAATCGCCGCAGGAGTTACTCCGTAGAGTTTTAAAAAGGAGAGGCACTCTGCGCCGCCGCCGGGGGCATTGACCATCAAGGTATCTTTTGTATCTCGTAAAATTGTGTAGTTGAATAAGATACACATCATCATCAGGCCCATAGGCAAGAATTTTTTAAGTTCGAAGCCATGAATCGGCCAAAAAATCCCGCGGAGTCCTTTAAAAACCGACTCGCTAGGAGGGTCTGTCTTTACTGCCATATTGTTGAATCCTCATTGTAATCTTTTCTTTGCAAGAGAGATGTTGGAATATCTCTTGCGCATTCACCCCGATATTATAAGCCAAAATTCTTAAAAGGCAAGCACTGAGAAGCGACTGGGTGTATAAAAAGAAAAACCCCGGAATTATAGAGATCCCGAGGTCGTAGAAAAAAAGAGGAAATTTTTTAATGTTGCGATGCAGCCAATGGATCTGTTGCAAGCAATTGAAGATATGTATTGGCAGCTTCTACATAATTTGTCCAAAGATCTTGCTCTACCTTATTATGCCGTATGGCTTGGATGAGCTCTCTTTTGCATGCCGCAAGAGATCTTTTTGGACTTAAAATAGTAATTATTTCTTTGTCGCCAGCCAATCGAGCAATACTCAGCATTCTTTCTAACTGATTGCGAGTGAAGTTCATATGGTCTTTGCGCTTGCGGGATCCTCGAGGAGCTCTTTGTTTTGGAGCATTGACGAGGGGCTTGTCTGCGTGAACCACATACTTTTCAATGATTGCAGCTAAATCTTGAGGCTGTTTAATTTTCATTTTTCTTAAAGTAAAGTGGTGCATATATCCGCCCGATTTCATGGGAAGGTATTTGCAAAGTTCGTTTTCTTTGCGGGCGCCAACTTTTTTGATCGCTTTGGCAATTACATCTTCAATGTCTTTTGAAGTTTTGTTTTTTAGTTCTGTCGGGTGTTCTTTTTGTGCAACGCTCATGAATTACCATCCTAAATATTCTTTATGAAGAATTCCCTTTTGAAATTCTTCTCTCATGAAGAGATTTAATTGGGGATTGTAAATGGGGTATCTATTTTTTAGCAAGAAGACTGTTTTTTTCTTTATTCATTTTTGTTACTCTCTAATCACGATTTCTACTAGAATAAAAGCGATATGGAATTTTTCAAAAAATCTTTTTTAAGATCCTTTTTAGTCGTCTTTTTGGTGCTGGTCCTCGTCAGTTATTTGACGGGGTGTTCTCATGCAAAAGGACGTGGTGCGAAGCTTGGCCGCTGGATGCAGGAGTCCGGAGAAGTAAAAATTCTTTGTACGACGGCTCAGATTGGAGATCTTGTTTCGGAAATTGGGGGCGAGAGGGTGAAGACTTGGGTTTTGATCCAGGGAGATTTGGATCCCCATAGTTACGAGCTTGTCAAGGGCGACGATGAAAAAATTTTATCGGCAGCCATTGTTTTTTATAACGGGCTCAATCTCGAGCATGGAGCGAGTTTGTCTACGCTTTTGCGAACAAATCCCAAAGCCGTAGCGGTGGGAGACCAAATTGCTCTGATGTTTCCAGAAAAAATTTTAAAAAGAGGGAATGTCGTCGATCCGCATCTTTGGATGGATGTTTCCGTTTGGCAATTGTCGATTGCCCCGATTTTAGAGAAGCTTTGCTCGATAGATCCCGAAGGGGCCTCCTATTATCGCGCGCGGGCTGATGTTTTGAGTGGGAAGATGGCCGGAGTGCATCGGGAAATTCAAGAAAAATTGCATCGGATTCCCCCGCATAAGAGGTATCTCATGACAAGCCATGATGCCTTCCGATATTTTACGCGCGGGTATTTGTCTGTCGAGGGAGAAAGAAACTGGGAGAGCCGATTTGCGGCTCCGGAGGGCCTTGCTCCCGATGGGCAGCTAAGTCCTGTCGACATTCAAAGGATGATTCATTTTTTAAAAACGTATCGGATTACCGTTCTTTTCCCCGAGTCGAATGTCAGCCGGGATTCCATTAAGAAAATAGCCTCTGCAGGGCAGGAGCTTGGACTTGAAATTCGGGTTTGCAATGAATCTTTATATGGAGATTCGATGAGCGGCCTTTCCTATTTAGAGATGATGCAAAAAAACGGGGATGTCGTAGCGAGGTATTTAAATGAGTGAACCCTTTCCTCTTGCTGTCGATGTCGAAGGACTGAATGTAAATTATGGGAAAACACCCGTTCTTTGGGATGTTTCTTTTCAGATTCCAAAGGGCGTTCTCGTCGGAATCATTGGCCCGAACGGGGCGGGGAAAAGCACTCTTCTCAAAGCAATTCTTCGTTTGATTCCTGCCGTTTCCGGGAGAATGGGTCTTTTGGGCCATTCTGTATTTTCCAAGGTGCGGCAAAAAGTTGCCTATGTGCCTCAGAGAGGATCGGTCGATTGGGATTTTCCAATCACAGCTTTTGAAGTTGTATTGATGGGAAGATATGGGCGTTTAGGTCTTTTTCAAGGGCCTAGGAAAGCGGATAAGGATGCTGCCTATCAGGCTTTGGAGCAAGTCGGCATGCTCGATTTAGCGTCCCGTCAAATCGGCCAATTATCCGGAGGCCAGCAGCAGAGGCTATTTATCGCGCGCGCGCTGGTTCAGAATGCAGATCTTTTTGTTCTCGATGAACCGTTTGCAGGAGTTGATCTTGCGACCGAAAAAGCGATGATCGAACTTTTGAAAAAACAAAAAGAAGCGGGGAAGACCATTTTGGTTGTCCACCACGATTTGCCAACTGTCGAAGAGTATTTCGATTGGGTTGTTATTTTGAATACCCGCCTTGTTGCTTTTGGCCCGATTGCAGAGGCGTTTACAAAACAGAATCTTAGCCTAGCTTTTGGAAAAAATCAGACGTTGTTTGATGAGGCAGCTCGCCTTTCTGCGAAAAGTTTGAGCGGTATTTTATGAGCGGAATCGATTTTTTTACCGATCCTGTTTTGCGCTCTCCGACGTGGGGCACTTTGTTTATGTGCGTAGCTTCTTCCTTGATGGGGGTTCTCCTTTTTTTAAAAAAAAAGACGCTCCTTTCTGAATCGCTTTCCCATGCGACATATCCGGGCGTTGTGATTGGGTCGACTTTACTGGGATTGTTCTTTCCCTCTTATGAAGAGGGGTCTTTTCTTTTTATTCTCATAGGCGCTCTTGTCTCTTCTTTTCTCGCTTTAAAAATGATCGATTTTTTGCAGGAAAAACAGAAAATGAGCGCCGATTCTTCTTTGAGCTTTGTTCTTGCACTGTTCTTTGGCGCCGGCATTGTTGCAACGAGTTTCATGCAGGCGGTTTTGCCCTCTTCGCTCGTCCAAATTCAGACGCTTCTCTTTGGCCAGTCTGCCACGATGACCGATATGCATATTTTCCTTTATGGTTTTTTGGCATTTTTAGTGAGTTTTGTTTTTTTTCTTGCATTCCGTCCTTTGCAAGCCTTGAGTTTTGATCGGGAATTTTCTGAAAGTATTGGCCTTAAAGTGAAAGGATTGGAAAGGGTTTTATTTGGCCTTCTTCTTTTTTCTTTGATTTTAGGAATACGCAGCGTCGGCGTTGTTCTTATGTCGGGGATGGTGATTGCTCCGGCAATTGCGGCAAGACAATTTACAAACCACTTGCATAAGATGCTCCTCTTGGCTGCTTTTTTTGGCGCTTGCAGCGGAATTTTGGGAAATATCTTGTCTGTTCTCGGAACCATTGCCTTGTCGACCGAGGCGAAAAATCTGACTTTGCCAACAGGCCCCATGATTGTTTTAGTCGGCGGATTATTTGCTTTTTTTTCTTTGTTATTTGCTCCGGAAAGAGGGTGGGTATTTCGGAAGATGAGAGTCGGGACATTTTACTTGCGCTGTTTAGAAGAAAATATTTTGAAGGGGATTTGGAAAAAAGGGCCTCTTTCAAGGCCATCGCTTCTTTCTCTTTTTGGGATTTCTCTATTTACATTGTCGATTGTTTTAAGGCGTCTTTTAAACCACGGTTGGATTATTAAAGAAAAGGGCCTCTATCAGTTGACAGTGGATGGACATCGGAAGGCGGCCTCGATTGTGCGGCTCCATCGTCTCTGGGAGCTATATCTTGCAGACACTTTGAAGCTCCACTCAGGGAAAGTGCATAAGACAGCAGAGGAAATGGAGCATATTATTACTCCAGATATCGAAGAGCGCTTGACAAAACTTCTTTTGAATCCGACAAAAGATCCGCATCAGCAGCCCATTCCCGATAAAGGAGGCGTATGAGTCCATATTGGGGAGCCGATTTTTTTCAATTTTTTCAGGTTTTCTTCACTCGATTATGCACTGGGGATCTCATCTCTATAGCAACGGACGAAGTGCAGATTGGCGTTTTGAGTTGCATTGCCGTTTGCTGCGGACTTGTCGGCCCTTTTTTGGTTTTGAAAAAGATGGCGATGTTCGCGAATTCTTTATCTCATACGATTCTTTTGGGCGTGGTCGGGGCTTTTCTGATTTTAGGAGGCTCTATTCTTTTCGATTTCACCCATTTGCTTTTGGGGGCTCTGATTGCTTCCATTTTAACGGCTATTTTGACAGAAGGCCTCGTGAAGTGGTTTCATCTAACAGAAGATGCCAGCGTGGGGCTTGTTTTCACCTTCCTTTTTGCTTTAGGAATTGTTTTGGTGACTCTATTTGTTCGAGATGTCCATTTAGGGATTGAGTCTGTGATTGGCAATGCCGATGCTTTGCGCCCTGAAGATTTGCGCCTTTCTTTCCTCTTGGTTTTGATGAACGGCTCTGCTATTTTTTTATTTTACCGTCCATTTTATTTATCGAGTTTCGATAGCCATCTTGCGAAAATGCTCGGTCTTCCGGGGACTCTTTTCCATTTTCTCCTCCTTTTTCTTGTGGCGGCAACCTGCATTGGGGCTTTTCGCGCCGTCGGAGTTTTGCTTGTTTTGGCTTTTTTAGTAGGGCCATATCTCACGGCAAGGCTCTTTTGCCATCGTCTGAAATCGCTTCTATTTTATAGCTGTTTGATTGGCGTTTTGGCGAGTTTTTGCGGAGTGGCTATAGCGCGCCATATTTTAAGTGTTTACGATATCGCCCTTTCTACCGGAGGAATTGTCGTTTGCTGCATCGGCCTTTTTTATTTTCTTGGGGTCTTTTTAAGATATCTCTTTCCTCTCGGTTTTAAATCTGTTATCCTCAGAGAAAAATCTTAAGACTATTTATGATTGAAAGTATTTTATACGCAGCTTTGGCGATTCTCGGACTTGGTTTCCTCGTTTTCATTCACGAATTGGGCCACTATTTTGTGGCAATACGGCAAGGAATGCGCGTGGAAGCTTTTGCAATTGGTTTTGGCAAGCCGATTTACACATGGGTCCATAAGGGTGTGAAATGGCATCTTTGCATGCTCCCTTTTGGCGGTTATGTCAGAATTGCAGGGATGCAAAAAGAAAGAGGGATAGAGCCTTCGGAAATAGCGGATGGCTTCTATGGAAAAAGCCCTTGGCAGCGAATTCAGGTGGCTTTAGCCGGGCCTTTGGTGAATATTGTATTTGCCTTGGTTGTTTTTTTCGGTCTTTGGATTTTTGGCGGCCGCGATAAATCTTTTGCAGAATTTACGCATCACATTGGATGGGTAGATCCAAAATCAGCGCTTTATGAATATGGCGTCCGCCCTGGCGATGTCATTCAAAAGTATGGGGATCGAGAGTTTAGCGGGGTGAAGGATCTTCTCATTGCTTCCATTATGAAGGATAAGACAGCGCGCATCGAAGGGTACAAGATCGATTATGCGACGGGAGATAAAAAACCTTTTGATTATACGCTCTCTACATATGAGGATCCGCGAAGTCAGAAAGATAAAGTGAGTACCATTGGAGTTTTGACTCCTGCGCAATATTTGATTTACGATCAGAAAGAATCTTCTGTCTTTGGCGCGAATGCAGGATTTCAGCCGAAAGACCGCGTTGTTTGGGTCGATGGAGAGATGGTTTTTTCGCTAAGGCAATTGAGCTCTCTTCTCAATGATTCCACGGCTTTTTTCACGATTCGGCGCGGCGATCAGATCATTCAGACAAAAGTTCCGAGAGTTCGTCTCGATGATTTGAAAATGACTCCGATAGAAAAGGCGGAAATTGGCGATTGGCAGTATGAATCGGGCCTAAAAACAAAATTCCAAGATCTTTTCTTCATTCCCTATAATTTGTCTCCGACAGGGGGCGTAGAGGGGCGGCTTTCATTCATTGATGAAAGCGATCAGAAAAAGGCATTTGAGAACTGCGAGAGATGCTCTTACTTTTCTCCTTTGCAAGAAGGGGATCAGATCCTTGCCGTAGATGGAATTGCGGTGAAAACTTCCTATGAACTTTTGGATCTTTTGCAAACGCGCAGAGTGCTCATGATTGTCGATCGCAATCCGGCGGATTCGAAATCTGTGCTATGGACGCAAGCAGACGCTGAGTTCGAAGGATTCAATGCAAAAGATTTGTCCAAAGTCATTTCTTCGATTGGAACAGATAAGCCCATTCGTTCGTTGGGAGAATTGCATCTTTTAAATCCTGTCGTGCCTCAAGCTTTGGTCGACATGCCTTTGACGGCAATGCAAAAAGCGCAGATTGCGAAGGAATTTGCAGATTCAAAAAAAGAAATTGAAAAAGTACAAGATCCTCAAAAAAGAAATGAACTCATTAACGAGCTAGAAAAGAGCCAAAAAAAACTGGTTCTTGGCATTTCTCTAAAAGATCGGGAAGTTCGATATAATCCTTCTCCCCTTCAGCAGTTTATGAGCGTATTGGAAGATACATGGAGAACTTTAAGCGGGTTATTTAGCGGATCTTTAAATCCGAAATACGTAAGCGGACCTGTGGGGATTGTGCATGTCGTGCATCAAAGTTGGATGATCGGCGCGCACGAGGCTCTTTTTTGGATGGCGATCATTAGTTTGAATCTCGGCATCATCAACCTTCTGCCGATTCCTGTCCTCGATGGAGGCCATATTATGTTTTCTCTTTTTGAGATTGTGACGAAAAAGAAGCTGAGCTCTAAAACAATGGAGAAGATGATCGTCCCCTTTATTGGTCTTTTGATCGGCCTTTTTATTTATATTACATACCAGGATGTAGCCCGTCTTTTTTCCAAGTTTTTCTAAAAGATTTTCGCAGCTTCAATCAATTCTTCGTAGAAGGGATCCTGGATCCATTCAGGGAGTTGATTGATGCGCGAAAAGAATTTCTCGAAGGGACACTCTTGAGCATCCGGAATCCTATTTTGGGCTTGAGCGTAGATTTCTTTTTGGATGCACTCGGGAAGGGTTTTGATCCGATCGATGGTAAATGGGATGGCGGATAAAATAAATTCGGGGTTTATATTTTCTTTTTTGTGAGCAATCATTTCTAGATATTGAACGATATCGAGCAGGAGAGATGTTATAGGAAATGATGTCATTTCTTCGATGAGCGGATAGATATTCCAGATTCTAGGTTTTCCCTGAAAGAATCTCTCAATGAGATGCTTTCCATCCGAAGAGAACGCGATGTCGTACTGTTCTTTTCCGGCCTTTATACAAGAGTGGGTGCAGACGCCAGACTCGATGTCCCAAATCTGAAAGACTAAGTTGAAGTTATGATATAATGATAAGACAAAGCTCTTCCCATCGGGGGAAATTTGGATAAAATTAGTTTTGTTTTTAGTTCCTTTTAAAGTATGAATGCATAGACCGGATTCTATATTCCAGATCTCGATTGTGTTGTCTGATAATATTGAGAACAGATTCTTTCCATCCGGAGTGATTTTGATGGCTTTGATTGTAGCTGCATGTTTTTTTAGAATGTTTATGAGGGAGCCAGATTCTATATTCCGGATCTCTACTGCGTTCTCTATTACTGAGATAGAGTGCTTTGCATCCGGAGTGATGCAAATAAGTTTTCCTGTTAGAGTGTAGATGCAAGCGCCAGATTTCAAGTCCCAGACCTTGGCTGTTTCGTTCCGAGAAGGAGGGAATCGCGAGATTAATTTTTTCCCATCGGAGGTCAAGGTGTTTTGCATTGAAGGATGTTCGAGGGCGATGGAAATGCAAGTGAGAGACTCGAGATTCCAGATCTGACAGAGATTCTCCCTTTCATCATATGAAAACAAGACAAGGATTTTTCCATCCGATGTGATTTTGCTTTCGTTGACATTCATAGACCCTGGGAGGGTGTAAATGCATGTGTTGGAGGCTAAATCCCATATCTGAATTTTGTGGTTCGATAGACTCGTAATGAGAAGCTTCCCATTCGGAGTTATTTGGGCGTGCTGGACGTATTGTCCTTCCTCTAAGAAAATACAAGTCTGTTTTTTTGATTCTATATTCCAGACCGGAATATTTTGGACAAGAGTCCTTGTGGAGGGAAGGAAAATGAAGATTTTTTCTCTCAAATAAAAGCGTTCGATACGATCTGTATATGCGATAGAGCCAATGCATGCATCAGACCATAAGTCTCGGATCTCAATGGTTTTTTTGCGATTGTTCCAAATGAAGAGTTTCCCCTCTTGGATCGATAGTGATTCTTCTGAGGAAAGATCCTTCAGAGTTTTGGAACTGATTGGCTGTTTTGCATAGAGAGAGTGGGCAATTTTTTTATGAACGAAAGCAAGGCGGAGAGAGGATATGGTTTCTTCGCAAAGATCTTTCGTGAAATATCGATCGAAAAAATGGGTTAGTAAGACCCCTTTGAAGAATTTATTGGTGGCGCTGAAAACCCTTTTTTCCCTGTCGGTAAGATAATCCAGGGACTTTGTTAATGGATCGGCTAATCTTTCTAGATAATTTGTGTTTGATTCTGTAATTTTCATAGATCAGGGGTTATGCAACACACCCGCGCGAAAGCTGCCGAATTTCAACTACGCCAAGTGCTTTAGTATATATGTTTACGGAATCGACATATCCTTAAAATATGTCGAAAAATCGGCAAAAAATCGACACATTTATTTTTTTAACTTAAGATTCTGATTGTAAGTAGGTTAAAAAATTCGTTTGGAGGGATGTCCTTTGGGTGCTATATGGAAGATGATGAGGATTTTTGTATATTTTCTTGCTTTGTTATTTTCTAGGGCGGCGTTTGCAAGCCCCGATCCCTTCGGTTTTTTCCCTATGGCAGCCTCCGAAGTTCTTCGAGCGCCTCCGACGCCAAAAGAAGCTTTCGAAAGATTGATAGAAGGCAATCATCGGTATATGGCAGATCGCTTAGAAAGCCCGGATCGGACCTCTTTGCGGCGCCTTGAAATCCATCAAAAGCAGAAACCTTTTGCGACGATCGTGGGTTGCTCGGATTCGAGAGTTCCCCCTGAGATTATTTTTGATCAGGGCCTTGGAGATTTATTTGTCGTTCGCGTCGCGGGGCAAGTTGTGGGACCCATCGAATTAGATAGCATCGAATATTCAGTGAAATATCTCGGCTCTTCTTTGATCTTAGTCCTTGGACATCAATTTTGCGGAGCTGTAGAGGCCGTTTTGAAAGGGAATACGGCAGATATCGAAGAGGTTGCCGATCTCATTCGCCCGGCGCTTAAATCTGTGCGGAGAAAAACGCTTGAAAACTCCATTAAAGCCAACGTCCGCTGGGTTGTCAAAAATCTCAAAGAAACTCCGATGATTCAGCAATTCATCAAAGATAAAAAAATCGATGTGATCGGAGGATATTACACGCTTCCCGATGGTAAGGTTGAAATCTTAGAATAGTTTTTTACATATAAATTGTTTTTGAAAATACTTTTTGTTAACTTTATGCGATGGGCATAAAATCTGTAATCTGTGTTTGCATTTTTTTCCTTGTTTTTATGCAACTGGAAGCCATTCCCCCTCCTGTTCCTTCTGCGGGGGTGGTCGAGCGGGAATTGGAAAAAGAATACGAGGGAAAACCTCTCGAGCCGGATAAAGAAGTTCCGGCTATTCAAATCGATATTCCTAAAGAAACTCTCCAGATTCCCGAGGGGAAAAAAGTGTGTGTTCGCGGGGTCGAAATCAAAGGAAATCAATCCATTTCAACACAGGAAATTCTCAAATGGCTTCAAAAATACATAGATAAAAAATTATCCCTTCGCGAAATTTACGAACTCTGCCAAGTCATCGATCAACACTACGCCAAAAAAGGTTATTTCCTTACGCGCGCGTATCCGCCTCCTCAAGAAATCGGGAAAAATTCTCTTTGCATTGAAATCATCGAAGGAAAGCTCGGAAATATACAAGTGATTGGCAACAAGCATTATAGCGAATCATTTATTTTGAGTTACTTCACTTCGCTCCAGAATAAACCCCTTCGCTATGAAGAGTTTTTGCGCGCGCTCATGCTCCTGAACGACAATACCGATCTTTCCGTGGGGGCTCTTTTTGAAAAAGGGAAAGAATTTGGCTACGCCGATGTGATTTTGCGCGTCAATGACGCTCGCCCGGTTCATCTATTATTCAATGGGAATAACTATGGGAAAAATCTCACAACCAATGTACGCGTCGGCGGACGGCTTGACTTTGGAAACTTGATTACGCAAGGGGATACATTTTCCCTTGCTGAAGTCATCGGATTCCCTGTGAATGCTCTCTATTTTACAGACGTCAAATACACTGTCCCCGTCAATAGAAAAGGAACTTTCGTCGAGGCAGCTTATCTTTTTTCAAAATTCAAGATCGAAGAGCTCACAAGTCTTGGCTTAAGAGGCAGATCCAATATTGCCACATTGAAGGTCAATCAAGCTTGGATTCGACGCAGATCTTTAAGCGCCGATTTTTTTTCCTATTTCGACTACAAGCAAATCCAGAATTTGTCTAGAGGCAAAACCGACTCTTTCGATAAATTGCGCGTTTTAACGATTGGAACTCTCCTCGACCATTTTACCCCGTCTCAAGGCAGAGATTATATCACTCTGCGGTTTGCCGCAGGCATCCCTTCTTTTCTTGGCGGACTCAAAGCGGTGGATAGCGAAAGCTCCCGCAAGGGCGGCGGCGGCAGGTTTTTTATGTTCAACATCGACTACGACCGGATACAGCATCTGCCAAGAGACTGCTTTTTTTACTTTCACGCTTCAGGGCAGTTAAGCCCCAGCAAGTTAACGCTGCCTGAACAGATTTATATCGGAGGCGCCGACACAGTGCGGGGCTTTCCTTTGGCCGTCGCCCTTGGCGATAGTGGCTATTATCTAAACTTTGAATTCCGAGTGCCCCCGCCTTTCCTTGCCAATAAAAGATTTTTTAAGTTACACAAAAAATGGAAGGATATCCTTCAGTTGGATGCCTTCCTCGACCATGGCGGAGTATTTCTCCAATCGGAGAAAAATACTTTTCTTTGGGGGAGTGGGTTAGGGGTGAGAGTCAATGGTCCTTATAGTTTTGCTTTAAGTGTCGATGTGGGATTTCCTCTAAATCATAGAAACGAGAATAAAGTGGTTTTTACTTATATTAAATTAACATGCCAGGCTTTTTAAAAAGGATCTTTTTTCTTATAACAGCTTCTTCTCTCTTCGCAATGCCTGAAAAGGGAGAGGTGGTTGCCGGACAGGTGGATTTCCATGCTGTCGATCGGAAGTCTTTGAAAATTACAGCCTCTGATAAAGCCATTGTGAACTATGAAAAATTTAACATTGGGAATCAAGAGCATGTTCAATTCATTCAGCCTTCGGCAAATGCGACGGTTCTCAATCGGGTCAATGGAAAAAATCCAAGCAAAATTTTAGGGAATCTAAGCTCGAATGGGCGCGTTTTTTTCGTCAACCCAAGCGGGATCTATTTTGGCCCGAATGCCGTAGTCAATACCGGTTCTTTCATTGCCTCCACACTCAATATTCGCGATGAAGATTTTTTAAATGACAAACATCACTTTTTCCAAGAGTCCGGCTTTGAGACGGCACGCATCATCAACGAGGGGATGATTGCCGCAAGTCCGGAAGGGTTTATCGGACTTTTCGCCCCTTTCATCGAAAATCGGGGATCTATTATCGCGCGCGCGGGGAAAATTGTACTGGCCGCAGCAGAGAAAGTGGCTCTCGATTTTTCCGGAGATGGGCTGATTCAATTTTCAATCGAGGGCGATTTAAAACAGGCTCTCATTGAAAACTATGGGAGCATCGAGGCTGCGAATGGATCTGTCGAGCTTTCGCTCCGCCTTGCTCAAGATGCAATCAGAATGGTTGTGAATACAGATGGAATCACTCCCGCAAATCACGTGGAAGAGGTAGATGGAATCATCCGCCTTGTCTACTCGAGTTCTGTTACGGCCAAGAATGTATCCATCGAAGCTCCCATTGTCAGATCGGAAGGGATCATCGATGCATCCAACAGGGAGGACAAAGGCGGCACGGTCCATCTTCTCGGAGATCGCGTAATTATTTCCGGGGAGATCGATGTATCGGGAGAAAAAGGGGGAGGCACTGCCTTAATCGGCGGCGATTACCAAGGCAAGGGAGATGTCCGCAATGCAATGATTGCGATCGCGACTCCCACATCGAAGATTTTTGCCGATGCGTATGCGGAAGGAGATGGAGGGAAAGTCATCCTCTGGGCGGATGAAACCACTTTTTTTGACGGGAAGATTTTTGCCCGCGGCGGAACGTTTAAGGGCGATGGAGGTTTTGTGGAAACCTCCGGCAAAATCAACCTTGGAATACAGGAAGGTTTTGTCGATACTTCGGCGCCTCAAGGAAAATTCGGGAACTGGCTATTGGATCCCACAAGTATCACGATTGCAACCGGCGGCGGGTTTTCCATTGCGCAAGGATCGGCTCCCAATTGCGCCACGACCGACGTCATAACAATTGCTCCGGCGACCATTGCCGCGTCTGCCTCAAACGTGGCTCTTTGCTCGCAGAACGTGGCCGGGAGTTCCATTACAGTCACCAATTCCGTCACGATGTCAAACGCGGGCGTCTCTTTGAGTTTGACTGCCGGATCGGCAAATGCCGGAACGATCAATCTGAACAGCAGTTTGACCACCCGAGGGGGCGCCATTGCTTTGACGGGAGTTGTCGTCGTGGGGGCCAACGTCACTCTCGATACGACGAATGCAGGAGCCACTCCTGCCGGTGCCAATATTACTTGTTCTAGCACGGTCAATGGAAGCGGCGCCCGTACGTTGACTTTAAGGGGAGGAACGGCCGGAACAGTTCTTCTCTCCGGCGCTGTTGG
>CAYOMT010000020.1:0-16753 GCA_964405125.1 uncultured bacterium | reverse complement strand
TGGAATTCAGCCGACTCAGGCCAGTCACGGTGTAGTCCAGACGGCGCCACTTACAAATGCGCAGCCGGCTCAGTCTAATGACAGCGCAGTGCAGACGGAGCCACCTAGAATTCAGCCGGCTCAGTTTAATCACAGCGCAGCGCAGACGGATTGGCTTGAGAATGCCCTGCCGCCTCAGTTTAACGGCGTAGCAGAAGCAGAGTGGTTTAGAAATGCACAACGGATGCTGCCTGATGAGGTTAGAACACGGCCGCCTCAGTTTCACTGCCTAGCGCAGACAGATCCTTTTTTATCCAGAGCGGTGAGTTTTGGGCCTGCTACCCCAATTCCGCTTCATAGGGCTCAGTCCTCAGGGTCCGTTCCAGCTGTCGGCTCTGATTTTAGAACGCCTCGAAGATCCCAGAGCGCGAGATCTCCACGGACTTTTCTTTCAAACGCAACCCCGCTTCGCTTTTCTCGCTCAGGAACACAGAGTTCTCCTTCAGGTTCTCCGAATGTGACGCTCTATCGCACGCCAATAGTGGCTTCGAGATATCTTAATATTTCTGAAACTGATACAACTATACCTGGATATTCTAAAATCATAGGTCCGGAAGCGCGGAAATATTTAAAAAGCCCTTTAGTTCCTGACGCATCTAGATATGGAATGATCGAGCTCGCGGATAAATCTATCTATATTAAAAATGGTAAGATAGATAAGTTCTTACAAGATTTTTGGCGGATTCAATCCTTTACAGAAGGAGCAAGGCTGGGTTCTCTAAATACTTCTGGATAGTTTTAAGCCATTTTGCGGCATCCGATCCGTCGATCACTCGATGATCTGCAGACATAACGAGATGCATTTTCTTTCCCGGAACAACCTGTCCATTTTTTACGCGGGCGCAGTCTTCAATCCCTCCGACAGCAAGGATGGCTGCCTGCGGAGGATTGATGATGGCGCAAAAATCGGTAATTCCATACATGCCCATATTGGAGATCGTGAAAGAACCCCCTTTGTATTCGGTCTCTTGCAACTTTCCATTTCTCGCTTTCGCGGCAAGTTCTTTTATTTCTAAAGAGATTTCTCCAATGTTTTTATAATCGGCATGGCGGATGATGGGTGTAATCAATCCTCCTTCTACGCTGACTGCGACAGAAATATCGATTGTTTTAAAGAGGAGTATGGACTGCGTGGCCGCATTGAATCCACTGTTGCAGTTTGGGTGTTCTCTCAAAGCGAGAGCCGCCGCTCGAATGATGAAGTCATTGATGGAAACTTTTAAATTCCCATTTTTAAGCTGTTCTCTTGTTTCGTGCAAAAGAGCCGCATCGATTTCTTGGTGGACATAAATATGAGGGATCGAGTTTTTGGCTTGCTGCAATCTTTGAGAAATCACTTTTCTCATCGGAGAAAGGGGAATTTCTTCAAAAGTGCCGGGGGCAATCGAGGGTTTTTCTCTTCTTCCAAAAGTGACGGTTTGATCGCTTTGCGCTAAGTTGAGGTCGTGGCTTATAACTCTGCCTCCGGGACCTGTTCCTTTCACGGTTGTCAAATCGAGCCCTTTTTCTTTGGCCAGTTTTTTCGCAAGCGGCGAGGCCGGAATTCTCTTCGGAATCGATGTGGTCGGGAATTCAAATTCGTAGTTTTTTAAAGGGGGCTCCGGATGAAATACAGCTCCAGGGGCTGATATCGCGGTTTGAATCGGCATCTCCCTTTCTTTTTCGCGGGGAAGCCCTTCTGCCTTTTTTTCTACCTTAGGAGTTGTCCCTTCGGGAATATATCCTTCGATGCTTTCATTCGGCTGTTTTGTGAAAATAGCAATCGGTTGATTCACGATGGCATGGCCTTGATCTAAAATGAGAATTTTACGCAAAAAACCCTCGTCGAGCGCGGTATATTCTACAGTTGCCTTATCGGTCGCGACTTCCAGCAAAAGATCTCCCGCTTCTACTTTATCTCCCACTTTTTTATGCCATTTTGCGATCGTTCCTTCTTGCATTGTGGGAGAAAGTTTTGGCATAGTGACTGTAAACGGCATAAAAAAACCTCCAAGATCATGGTTCCAGTATGTGGCATTTTGAATACAGAATCAAGAGTTTCATTATATTTATTTTTTGTTTGCTTACGTTAGAGGCAAAAATGTTTCACTATTATAATGTTCCAGAAGAATGGACGGAAGAAAGCGTAGAGCCTTTTGATGAACTGATTTTGACCTGGAATGGAGCGCGTCCATCAGATGGAAATTATTTGATTTATGTGAGTTTAAAAACCGAGGAGTGGTCTCCCTATTTATTGTATGGTTTATGGGGGCATAAAGGGCAGTCGTCTTTTGTCCATAATAAGCAGGGGTGTTCTGTTCAGGTGCATCAAGATGTCGTGAGTGTGAAAAAAGCCAAGAAAGCAACGGGATTTCGGGTCAAGGTTGTTTTTGAAAATGGGACTTCGATAGAATCTTTGCGCTCTTTGCATGCATTTACAAATAGCTTGGGTCAAACCTTGTCCAAACAGACTCCTATGCAATCTATTTGTTTGGATGTCAAAGGCTTGTCTCAGATGAGACTGTCCCACCCCAGAGCGCAGGATCTTTGTTCTCCCACTTCTACAACAGCCGTCATCCG
This sequence comes from uncultured bacterium, assembly GCA_964405125.1. Taxonomy (GTDB): domain Bacteria; phylum Chlamydiota; class Chlamydiia; order Chlamydiales; family SM23-39; genus DAIDHZ01. The sequence continues at coordinate 14,155 of CAYOMT010000020.1, read as the reverse complement.
GTATCTATTGAATCAAGAAGTTCCTGATCCTGTGGCATTTGCCGAGAGATCTTGGGATTATGGCTTTGATATTTTTGGCAATTGGGTGTTGAACGTTGCAGAATCGTCATCTATATTGGGAGATGAGTGGGATTGCTGGGTAGCGCGGCTTTGCGGCTTTGAGGATATTTATGAATTTCTCTCTCAGAAGATTCCTGTTGTTGTGAGCGTGCGAGGCCCTCTTCTTGGGAGCGCTCTTCCTTATGCGAAAGGACATCTTTTAGTTGTGATTGGATATGATGCTATGAATGAGAGTGTGTTATGTATGGACCCTGCGTTCCCGACAGATGAAGAGACTCTTGTTGCGTATCCATTGAAAGATTTTATGAAAGCTTGGGAGAGAAGGGGTTTTTTTTCTTATTGTTGGAGTTGCGTAAAATAGCCTGTTTTCACAATATGCGATTTAGGAACCTGAATTTTGAGTTTGTTTCGCTGGGATTTATCTCATCTTGCGAGGAATTTTCGAACTTTATGACCCAGCCATAGGAGCCTTTGGCTATGGGCTGGACCATAAAGTTCGAAAATTCCCTCGCAATCTGCGATAACTCCCAGGAAAGCAAACCCAAAACCCAGGTTATGAGGTCCTTATGAATCGATATTGGTTTTTTCTCTTTGGTTATTCGATGGCAAGTCTTTCTGCGATGGTGAGAAGCTCCTCCACGCAAACGGAGAATGGGGATTCCGATCAAACCGTTTATTCCGAGGAAGAAGTTTGGATTGTCCCTGTGTGGTATGGCCCGGGCTTTTATAACGGAGTTTGGTTTGGTTCAGAATGGGAATATAACAACTGGCAGCACAATCACGGATATGGCCATGATGGCCGCCATGGCGATGGGCATCATGGAGGAGAGCATCATCATGGAGAAGATCATCATAGAGGCGGCGGGGGAAGCGACGGCGGCCATCATGGGGGCGGCGGAGGCGGACATGGCGGTGGCCACGGAAGATAGTTTAGGCACTCTCTCACAACAAGAGAGGAAAAATAAAATTAAATTTATTTTTATTAATGCTAGATATAAAGATTGTGTAAAAATTCATTATTTATTATAATAATTGATTACTACTAAAATACAGGATCTATATGTCAGTCGGAAGTATTTCAAGTCTTTATTCAACAAGGCGAATAGTGGAAGTGGAGATGACCGCCCCAGAGGCTGATGCAGTCAGGTTGTTTCTTAACGCAATGAGAACCGGGAGAGCAACGGCACAGGATGCAGAAACTCAAGTGGGAGCATCTCTTATAACATCTATAGAAGTACAAACGGATATTCCATCTCCGAGGGAACAAACAAGAGATGAAGCACAACTACAGTTCACGCCCGCGGAGATGCTCTCGCTAAGGGCCCTCCTTAACCAGGGAACACGCATGCCTCAAACAGATGAGGCTTCAAGAGAGCCTGTCTCTGTAGCAACTGTAGCACTACCTATTCAACAACAAGTGCCGCAAGTACGACAATTATGGCCAGCAAACGAAATGCCTCTAGCCCTCCCTTTCGGACTATTTAGGGAGTATACTAGAGTGCCAATTGCAGCACAGCCCCCCGCCCCGGCCCCTGCCCCCGCCATTCTTCCTTCTTCATTTGAAGCAGGTAGAGCCAAGAGTTGGGTTTTTTTGAAAAAAATTTTCCCACACTTTGATATACCAGGCGGAAACTTTGCCATGATATTTATCAAGGATGAAGAGTTTCCTCCTGAGGTTCCGGGAGAAGCTCCAAAGCATGCGAGAAACATCGTGAGTTCGATTCTGGCGGATCATGATTTTTTAAATCAACATCATCTTCAGGATTGGGATAAGTTGGCTAAAAAAATAGAGCTTATAACTGATAAAGAAAGAAAGCTCCCCCATCAGCCGTCTTACTGCATGCTTTGTTCAGCCATACTCTCTAACGAAAAAAACTACACCTTACATGTAGAAGGTACGCGCCATCGCCGTTTAGTAGAAACTGGATCAAGAACTCCTAATAATGAACAACTGGCGCAAGCTCGAGCGGAAATGGAGCCATGGCTCTCTTCTCGTCCTCGAAGGTAGTTTTGGGATTATTTTTGATGGTTGGTACAATTCCAGGACTGAATGATTTTTTGGTTTCTTTCCCATGAAAGGACGCTGATTGATCCTACGGAAAGTCCGAGCAGTCTAGCGTCTTTCGTGGGAAGGCCGATCCAACGGGCTCCTAAGACGCGGAGAAAATGTCCATGCGAAAAGAGGAGGACATTTTTCCCTTGCGCCTCCCATTTTTGGATGAGCAGATCGGCGCGCGATTTTACTTGATCGGAAGTTTCTCCTTCCGGAGCTCCCTCAAAAAATAAATTCCATCCGGGATTTTTTTGATGGATTTCAGGTGTTGTCAATCCTTCGTAGATTCCATAATTCCATTCGACTGCATTCGGTTCTAAAATAGGGGGCATCGGAAGATGCGCCAGTAAACACGTATTCTGCGCGCGAATCAAAGGGCTTGTATAAATTGCATCGAAAGAGAAATTTTCTAATTTTTTTCCAAGCTCGCTTGCTTGCGCTTCCCCTTTTTTTGTCAGGGGAATATCGGTAAAACTCGTGTGTTTTCCAGAAAGAGACCAGGCTGTTTCTCCGTGTCTACAGAGAATGATTTGCATCATGGGACGCTTCTCCTTTGCGTAGAGAGAAAATAGCAATTGCAATTGCTGTCGCGATATGGATTGCAATCGCTTCCGAAGAAAAAAGAGATCCAATGATGAGAATCAATGAGAAGAGAAAATTGAAGTATCTTGCTTTTCGTAAAAGTTCAGAGAAGGAAATGACAGTGGCGACAATTGTGAAAGCGCCAAGAATGGGATCCAAATCAAATAGAATTCCCTCTTCTTGCAATAGGGACGGATAGGTCATGAGACAAACGCCGAGAAGCGCCGCAGCGCCAAGATTCCAAGGAATCGATACGCCCCAAAGAGAGGCTTTGCAGATTTTAAAGAGAGAATCTTCCATGGAAGGGGTTTTTTTGTCGATTTTCGCCCCCGCACATTCTCCTCCTCGAAAAAGAAGAGAGAGGCGCGATTGCTTTTTTGTTTGTTTTAAATATTGAAGCGTTGCAATGACTTCGTCTACGGCAAGGGGAATGGGCAAGAGCATGCAGATCGCTGTCACAAGGCAAAGCGTGCACCAAGTTCCGACCGCAAGCGGCTGGAGAATAATCAAGATGACGCTCACTAAGCTCACCGGAATGACGAGGATGCCGAAGAGAAGAACCCCCCAGGGAGAGGTTCGCCAGCGGGCTTTGCCTCCTTGGCAGGTCGAAAGAAATTCCAGCGTGTAGGCAAAAGCGCCGAGCCCTGCATCGGAAACGGGAAATAGCTTCGATACGCTAGATTCCAAAACTCCCTTGGTGCCCGGATTAAAAAACGGATCCCAAACCGTCTCGGTATATCCGAGTTGATAGGCCGAAAGATAGCGGGAAATCATCCAGCAAAGAAAAGCAAAAAAAGCGATCGGAATTCTTTGGGGCCAGGAAGAAGGATTATAGGACCATCCAGGAGGAATTGTGGGTTCGGTATCGGGAATTTGGCCGGGTATCGGGAAAAGAACGACGGAAAGGAGAATGACGAGCGTGCCGACGAGCGTATTGTTGATATAAGCTCCGGCAGTCGGCGCCCAAAAAACAAGGGGGGCAAATTCTAGCCAAATGCCAATCAAGGCAACGATCCACAAAAGAAAGGCTTTTGGGTCTTTCCGATTGCAAAGACTGAGGAAGATGAGCAAAAACCCCGAGAATACATCGCTGATCACAAGAGGGAGGCTTTCAAAGGCAAATGTCGCCGGCGCCGTGATGAGCCAAAGACCTAAAAAAGAGATGGCAAAAAAGCTCCACATAGGAGGTTTATTTAGATCCATTTTCTATCCTTTTCTTGATCTTATGGGACATGGCGAGCTGGTTTTTTTTATACCATTGAATGGGGTCTTTGAGAAGATCTTCGATCATGATAGGAAGGGTTTCTTCCAAACTGTGTTTTGGGATCCATCCCAAGACCTTTTTTGCCCGATCGATGTCGAGTTCGTAGTGATCGTCTGCAAAATCGATCATCCAAGGACGGATGAAGGGTTTATGTTTGATCGCGATGAGGCATTGGATCCATGCGCCTAGTTTTGCAAACCATTTGGGCACGCAATAGGTATCGAAATCTTTCCCCGTCAAAAGGCATGAAATCGCCCTTTGCATTGTATCGTAACTCAAGGTTTTTTCTTCGCCAATGAGAAGGACAAGTTCCGGCGGGAGCTGTTTTCTTTTTTCTACGGCAAGGCAGATCGCTTCGACGAGATCCTTCATGTGCACAAAGGAAGATCCATGGGTGATGTCTCCCGAAAAAAGCCTCGATTCAAGCTGTTTCTCGTAGATGCGCTGGATCTGATGGCTAATCGGGATTGAATGGCAATCGTCGTCATAGACTCCGGCCACTCGGAGAATGACCGTCGGAATATTGCCCCGAAGATCGCGAATGAGTTTTTCTGTATGCACTTTGGAAAGAGGGTAATCCCAGCTCGGCACAACAGGGGAATCTTCTGTGATCGGACAGCATGGTTTACAAGGCGCGTGGACGAGCATGGTGCTCGTAAAAATAAATTGTTCCACTTCAAATTCTTTGAGCGCGTTCAATAGGCGCTTTGTCCCTTGGACAGTAATTTGTTCGTATTTATCGGAATGCTTTTCTGAAAAACTATAATAGGCGGCGAGATGAATTACGGATCTGATTTTATTGCCGTAAAAATGGCGGATGTGGGTGAAGGCCTGATGTACGCTTTCGTCGGAGGATAAATCGACGGGGATGAGCTCTTCGCTTTCCGATGCATAAATGGCTTTGAGGAGTTCAAAGCCGACAATGGCGTTTTTTTCACCCAATTTACGGACGACTTGCGTCCCGATTCTGCCGCAGCTTCCTGTGACGATGATGATTTCTTTCCCCATGGGCATATCCTATTTTAAATTTTCTTTTTGTCCAGAATGGGAAAATATTGCAAGAGAAAAAAGAGTTGAACATGATATATCTTATTCTATGACAGTTCCAATTTCTAAAAGCCGCAGTATACAGAACCGCGCACTCTTGGGCGTTTTTTTGATGCTCTTAGGTCTTGCTTTATATCCCGTATCCGATGCATTTGTGAAACATTTGATGGGAACGTATTCGGTCCATCAAACGAGTTTTTTAAGGGCTTTGACCCGGCTTTTCCCTTTGGCAATTGCCGTCTTGATGCAAGGGGGCTTTAAAAAGATTTTAGGAACCAAATCTTACGGACTGCATGCGGTTCGTTTGAGCGTCAATTTGGCTTATACATATTCTTTTATGTTTGCTTTTACGGCAGCTTCTTTAACAACGATTTATACGCTGAGCTATACCTCTCCTTTTTTTATGATTCTCTTGAGCGCAATCCTGCTTAAAGAGAATGTAGGCAAAGAAAAGTGGCTGGCTGTTGCAGTTGGTTTAGTGGGGGTCATGATTGCAATACGCCCTGGAAGCGGGGTATTTGAAATGGCGGCGCTCATCGTTTTATTCGCGACGTTTTTAGGCGCTCTCAATAAAATTTTAATGCGCAGGCTCGCTGAGACAGAGCATAGTTTGGCCATTGCGATCTACCCGAATGTCGTGATGATTTTAGCGACCTTTCCTTTTCTTTTATTTACTTGGCAGTCGATGCCTTTGCACGATTGGGTCTACTTTTCGATTGTGGGTGTTTTGACAGCGGCAGGACAGTATTGTATTGCGCAGGCCCTTCGGTTTGCTCAAGGCTCGACATTGGCTCCGATCGATTATTCTAGCTTTTTTTGGGTCGTTGCCTTGGATTTTCTCTGGTGGGAAAAATCTCCCGATCTTTACACAGTCCTTGGCGCTGTGATTATCGTGGGGAGCAATCTTTATATTCTCTATCGGACCCGAAGAGAACAAAGTTTGATCAAAAAGATGGCGTGAAAATATGAATAAAGTTGGAGAGGGGCATACCCCGGGCAAAGAACCTACAGATAAAACATACCACAAGCAGCTCGAACAGCATTGCCTGCGGTTTTTAACGGCCCTAAGCAAGTATGCCGAGGAGCCTTTAAAAGAGCGGGAAAGGCTCATTTCCGTCATGGATCAGCATCTTCAGTTGATCCTATCTGAAGTGCCGGAGATTAAAAGATCGGGGATTTCTAAAGAAGCCGTACAGGTAGAAAGGGCGTATAAGGCCTATATCAAAGAATCTACTTTAGAAAATTACGCGGCCCTAGAACACACTATCATGACTCTGCGCGAGTACAACTGTTGAAAATCTGTAAAAATAAATTGATATTATCGGCGGTTGTTTTATTTACAGCTTTCTGAAACGCGGCTTGGATGATTTTGTCTCTTAGTTCCTCGTCTTCTTTTTTCTTTGCCATCTCTTCTCGGGAACACTGCTGATTTGGTTTTGTAGAGGCAATAATAGAGCTCGGAATCGAGCCTTCTATCAATTTCGTAGGGCTGAGAAGGGAGAGCTTGGCTGTCGTATTTTCAATATCTCCTCCTATTTCGTAAAAAAACTCTTTTACAAGTCGGATCTTTTCTTGTAGTAAATTTTTTTGTGCTGCGTCAGGGATTTTTTGAGAAGCGTCATTGAGCGCATTTAAAACCCTATTTCTCGCTTGAATGAGGGAGATTTTGTCTTGCAGTTTTTCGGGATTCAAATCTTTTTTTGGAGTGAGGGCAAGGACGAGGGCGTCGGATGCTTTATCAACGATTGTATTTCCAAGAAGTCTTTGTATATTCATAATATTACCGTTTTTATTAATTTATGATTAAATTATAACAGATTTGTTATTTTGATTGAATTATAAAAATAAAGATTATAATTATGATCTTTGGAAGCTGAGGAGGGTATTTTTCATGAGCATGGCAATTGTCATGGGACCAACGCCTCCGGGGACGGGGGTGATCCATGAGGCGATTTGTTTGACTTCGTGAAAATCGACATCTCCCACGAGGGTATTGTTGCCGAGGCGATTGATGCCGACGTCGATGACAACCGCCCCTTTTTGAACCATTTCTTTGCCGATGAAGCGGGGTTTTCCGATGGCGGCAATCAAGATGTCGGCAGATTTTGTGATTTCTTTGATGTGTTTAGATTGGCTGTGCGCGATTGTGACGGTTGCATTGCAGTCTGGTTTTTTTTGCATGAGAATGGCGGCAAGAGGTTTTCCTACGATATTGCTTCTCCCTACGATGACGACGTGTTTGCCTTCGGGAGAGATGGCGTGCCGCTTGAGAAGTTCTTTGATCCCATTTGGAGTGCAGGGAAGAAGCCCCGAGTCGTCTCCGAGGAGTAGTTTTCCGATATTGATGGGATGGAACCCGTCGACATCTTTATTGGGATCGATGGCGAGCATCACGGCTCGGTCGTGAATATGGAGGGGGAGGGGCAGTTGCACGAGGATGCCGTCGATCAAAGGATCTAAATTGAGAATGCGGATATGCTCTAGAAGCTCTTCTTGGGTGGTTGTATTGGGCAGTTCGAGAAGAGTGGAGATGATGCCGATTTGAGCGCAGGCTTTTTTCTTCGCGCGCACATATGTTTGCGAGGCGGGATTATCTCCTACGAGGATGAATGCAAGGCCTGGTTTTCTCTTATGCGCATGAAGGAGCGTAGTGGCAATTTCTGCTTGGATTTCCTGCGCGATTTTTTTCCCGTTCAAGAGATTCATGAAACAGTCCTTTGCAAGACATCGGCAAGAGCGCTGTGAATTTTCCCATTGGAGCCAAGAATCGGATCTTTGGATCGATGATGGAGAGGTTTTTGATTCCATCCCGACACTTTTCCTCCCGCTTCTTCGAGAAGAAGAATGCCGGCAGCGCAGTCCCAAGGAGATAATCCGACTTCGAAAAAGCCTTCGAATCTTCCGGCTGCCGTGTAAGCCAGATCGATTGCGGCAGATCCCATTCTTCGAATCGGGATTCCAAGACGGAGAATATCTACAAAGTGATCAATGCAGTGGAATGGGTTTTCGTGGATATTGTAAGGAAATCCGGTGGCTAAAATGGAGTCTGAAAGGATGGATGTGGAAGAGACTTTGAGTGTTTTCCCGTTTAAAAACGCCCCTTTTCCTTTTTCTGCGACAAAGAGTTCGTGAGTGATCGGTTGATAGACAACGCCGCAAAAAAGATCTCCCTTTTTTTCTAAAGCAATGCTCACGGAAAAAATTGGGATTTGATGGGCGAAATTGACGGTTCCATCGAGGGGATCGATAATCCAGAGGATTTCAGAGGTGCTTCCCGAAGCGCCGCTTTCCTCGGCCAGGAAGTCGGAATTGGGGACGTGGTGTTTTAAAAATGAGAGGATGCTTTTTTCTGCAAGGAAGTCGTATTCCGTCACGAGATTGTGCTTCCCTTCTTTTTGAGTGATTGCGAAGGGAGTGCCGAATCCTTGCCTTAAAATGTCTCCGGCCTGGAGAGCGGCTTCAATCGCAATCAGCGTTAGATGGGAAAATGCTTCTTTTTTATATTGAGCCACAATGCACCTTTTCAGCTTGAGAAAGAACTTTTAACCCAATTTTTGAATCGAAAGAGATACCCGCTCACCGGATTCAAAAGTCGAAGAGGGCAGCCAACCCAAAAAAAAGCGTAAGCCGCATCCGCAATCGGCATAATTAGGAGGTCCCCCAAAACCCATTGTCCTGTAAAAGGAACTCTTCTGTCAAAGAGAAAAAGAAGAAAGAGTTGGAGGAGTGTCGATCCAAGAGAAACAAGGAGCGTGAATACGCTTAAGTGGACCGGGGAATGGAAGAGAAAGTATTTGCGATACCGAAATAAAAACCAGGCAATCAGAGTATAATTCAGCGCGTGGATTCCCATCGGATCGTCTGTGATGAGATCGAGCAAAGCCCCTGCAAGACAGGAAAGATAAAGGCATTTGGGCGTGTCGCAGGTAAGAACTACGAGGGCAATCCACGGAGCGTAGGCGAGGATTGTAAAATGAGGAAAGAGAACGCTTTGGATGAATAAAGCTGCCGTTGTCAAGAAAAAAGCGATCCCTAACATCGGCTATGCCAGTTCCAGGCGGTTTCTACAATTTGCGAAAGGGAAGAAACCTCCGCCTCCCACGAGAGAAGCTCTTTTGCTTTTTTATTATCTGCGATGAGGTGCGAGGGCTCTCCGGGCCGTTTTTTTTCAAAGCGGATCGGGATGGGATTCTGGGAAAGGGATTGGACGGCCTCAAGGATTTGGAGAACGGAAGATCCGGTGCCGGTTCCGAGATTTAAAGTGATGCTTTTTTGATTTGTAAAGAGCCATTGGATCGCTTTGACATGAGCTATTGCTAGATCTTCGACGTGAATATAATCGCGAATCGCGCTTCCATCGATTGAGGGAAAATCGTTTCCGTAGATGACGAGTTCTTTTCTTTTTCCTAAAGCCGCTTCAATTAAAGAGGGGATGAGGTGTGTTTCCGGGGTGTGATTTTCTCCGATTTCGAGGCTCCGGTCCGCGCCGGCGGCATTGAAGTAGCGAAGACAGGCTGCTTTTACGTTGTGAATGGTTTCAAAATCGCGGATGATTTGCTCCACCATGAGCTTGGATCTTCCATAGGGGCTGATTGGATTTTGAGGATGCTCTTCTGTGATCGGGGAAAATTGGGGATGCCCATACGTTGCGCAAGTGCTTGAAAAAACGAGATAGGGGACCTTGTTTTCTACCATCGTTCTTAGAAGAGAAATCGATCCATTGACGTTGTTGTCGTAGTATTTTCCGGGATCTTGCAAAGATTCTATGACAAGGGCGCTTGCTGCAAAATGGAGAACTCCTTCGGGCTTATACTCTTTGAAGGCCCAATCTAACCGCTTGCGATCTTGTAAATCTCCGATGACAAGAGGGCCCCACTTGACGGCGCTTTCATGGCCTGTGGATAAGTTGTCATAAGTAACGGGGAGGATTCCGATCTTTGCAAGAGCCTTGCATGTGTGGCTCCCAATGTATCCGGCGCCTCCGGTGACGAGAATAGTTTTCATATTTTTTGCAGTTGGTCGGGGATTCCGATTGCGATATAGTCAAAACCCTTTTCTTTCATGTCGAGGGGCTTGTATTGATTTCTTCCATCAAAAAAGGCGATTCCCTTCATTTGGTGTTGGACCGATTGAAAATCGACGAGGCGAAACTGTTTCCATTCGGTGAGAAGGGCAACGGCATCGGCGCCGGAAGCGGCCTCAAACTCACTTTCGCACCAAGTGATTTGAGAAGAGGCTCCTAGGATTTTTTTTGCATTCGGAATGGAAACCGGATCGAATAAACGGACTTTCGCGCCTTCTTTTAGAAGTTCTTCGATGAATGTAAGAGAAGGGGCTTCCCGCATGTCATCGGTATCGGGCTTGAAAGAAAGACCCCAGATCCCGATGGTTTTATTTTTCACCCCGCCGCGAGAGGAGAAATACTGGATCATTTTTTGACCGAGGATCTTTTTTTGCCGTTCATTGACTGTGTCGGTGGCTTCTAAAAGGAGGGGATCGCACCCTGCGTTTTTGGCAACGGCAATGAGAGCCCGCACGTCTTTGGGGAAGCAAGAACCTCCATAGCCTACGCCGGGATAGAGAAAGCTATAGCCGATCCGGGAATCTGAGCCGATTCCCTTGCGCACCTCGTTGACATTTGCTCCCATTTTTTTGCAAATATCTGCAATTTCATTCATGAAAGAGATGCGCAGAGCAAGCATCGCATTGGCGGCATATTTGGTCATCTCGGCAGATAAAATATCCATGACGAGGATTCTGTCGTGGCTTAAAGTGAAAGAGGAGTAGATTTCTTTGAGCACTTCAATTGGTTTTGCGTGGCTTGCGCCGATAATGATTCGATCTGGTTTTAAGCAATCTTGAACTGCGGCGCCTTCTTTTAAAAATTCGGGATTGGATACGACGTCAAAGGAGACGCCATCTCCTCTTTCTTCTCGAATCACAGCCTCTACGCGAGCAGCAGTTCCAACAGGCACAGTGGATTTATTGACAATGATTTTGTAGCCATTGATGTGCTTTGCAATCTCTTTTGCGGCAGCTTCGACATAACTGATATCGCAAGATCCATCTTCTTTGGACGGGGTTGGCACGGCAATGAAACAGACTTTGGCCTCTGCAACAGATTTTGCATAATCGGTTGTGAATTTGAGCCTTTTATGATGGAGGTTTCTTTTGACGAGCTCATCGAGGCCGGGTTCGTAAATTGGAACTTCGCCTCTTTGCAGCATTGCGATTTTGTTTTGATCGATATCTAGGCAAGTGACCATATGGCCCATTTCGGCAAAGCAAGCGCCTGTAACTAAGCCGACATAACCTGTTCCCACCATTAAAATTTGCATTGAAAATCTCCCTGCGAATCACAAGTTTTTATCAAAATCAGATTTTTGGAGCTATAAAATATTTCTAAGAATTTTTGATTGGCAGAATTGTAGAGTTTTTATACACTTCGAAAAATTTAAAAATCGGAGAAGTATTTTGAAAAATCTATGGATTCCTTTACTTATTTCCGCTGTTTTATTTGGAGATTATCCTTCGTATTTAAGACCGGATCTTCTGGAAGAAAGTAGAATCCTAAATATGGAAAGCGGCGGTGGATATTTAGATGAGTTTTTCACCTCAATTATAAGAAGAAACGCAGATGTAAAATCGGTGCTGGAAATCGGAAGCCGGGACGCTAAAGACGCTTTGAGATTGAGCGAATATTACAAATGCCATGTATATGCGTTTGAGTGCAATCCACATACTTTAGAACTTTGCCGAAATAATATTGAGCAAAACAAAAATGTCACACTCGTTCCTTGCGCGGTATGGGATAAGACTGGATTGATTGATTTTTATCCGATGGTAGAAACACCGGGAATCGAGTATAACCCGGGGGCTTCGAGTTGTTTTCCCGTTTCTCGATCGGGACATCATAAGACATATGTTCAGGAAAAAATCACAGTAGAAAGCACCCGGCTCGATGATTGGTTTCGATCTCAGGGGATTTCTCAAGTAGATCTTTTATGCATAGATGCACAAGGGGCTACGATGAATATACTGCAGGGATTGGGAAATGATCTTGCAGGAGTCAAATATATCATCACTGAATTGGAACATAAAACGATTTACGAAGGAGAAGTTTTAAAAGATTCGGTGGATGCATTTTTAGAATCCAAGGGATTTAGAATGTATATTGGCAAGATGAACCGGATATTTGGAGATTATCTGTATGTGCGAAAAGATATTATTTCCGGTTGGTGGGGGGTGCCGGAAGATTAGGCATGTCGTCAATTATTCTTGCGAATAAATTCTCAAAAAAAATATTGTCATTGCCCAAATCGTTGAGGGGAATAGATGACGATCGAATTACTTACGGATTTTGATCAAGCAGCGGATTATGCGGCTTGGGCGCTCGACACGGGTCTTTGGAATGGGCGGTCAATCAGTCCCGAAGGGTTGAATGAGTTTAAAGATGGACTTGTTGCAAAGATTGCAGAACAGCTTTTTTCACAAGATCCGGAAAGTCTTGAATTTCAAAAAATGGCAGCGACTTTTGCCTATATTGGTTCTTGGGAAGGGGATCGAGAAGAGTGCGAAGAAGAACTTGCCGCTTTGCAATCTCTTCAAAATGGAGTTGCAATCCCTGCCGGTTTATGTAAGTCGGTCAAAAAGTTTTGGAAAAAGCATAAAGTAGAAATTCTCGTTGGGATCGCGGTTATAGCGGTTGTCACAGCTGTCGCTGTCGGGGTTCTTTGTACAGCTACAGCCGCCGCTGCAGCCGGGACTCTCGCAGCAGATGGTGCAAAAGAAAAAAAAGATCCCCCAATGCCTATAGCACCTCCTATTCGGAAAGAAGAGAATCCTCAGGAAGTTCCTCCCTGGATGCAAACGAATCTTAGTCTAGATAAAGATGGCGTTCTTCTCAATGGAGAGCATTTTTCTTTTGATAGCGCCCTAAACTGGCAAACAATTACACCGGCAATACAATCCCATGGCGAGATTCCTTTTTGGAAGGCCTATGACTCGTTTCTCATTCGAGAACCGGAGACTTTTGTGCCTAGGTTGAACCAAGAGGCCCATATTTTTGGAAATCATGCCGCTCCATCGAGTACTCCTGAACCTAGTGTAAGTAGAATTTCGGATAATTATGCCTCATCGGTTCTCTCGGGCAGTGCGATGAATAGAGCTGCCATAGAATCTCCTTTCCAGGAAATTCCTTTGATTGGAAGCGGACATCAGAGTACAGTCCATTTTCATTGCGGAATTAATAATAATGAAGGGACCATCATGGAAGGGGGATCTAGATTGTGGGAAACGCTCGATCAGAACTTTGCAGTCCATCCCCACCTGATCCATTCCAATAGTCTGATACAAGGGCTGACGATGGTTCACTTGGAGAAATTGGATCATCCTCAGATTACTCACGAATCGCTTCGTCCGATGAGAGCGATCAATCCGGATGTCGAACTTGCATTGCTTCCCCGCGAAATTCTCCAAAACTCTTTTGTCCAGCGTTCGATCGACTATGAAGTTTCTATGCTTACAAAAATTGCTGAAAACATCATTGAAAAAAAGAACTCCAAATTGAAACAGGTCCACGTTGCATTCAGCAACGGAGGCCATGTATTTAAGGAGGCTTTAAAACGACTCTCTCCGGAACATCAGCAAACTGTGATTGTGATCACTGCCGGTACGACGGCGATTATAGATGAACATTTGGCTTGTAAAGTTTATAATGTGATTGGCAGTAAGGATTGGCCTTCGATTCTATGCAATGGGGGGATGGGAAAAATAGAAAGAACAATGGACTTTGCAAAAATAGAAATGATTTTGCAATCGGAAACAGATGGGGTTGTCGGTGGTCATTATTTTTTACAACCTGAATACCAAAAGACAGTTGGAGAAATTGTAAAAATGGAAATAATTAATAAATATGAAATTTATTAGATCGTTCATTTTGTTTTGTGTGCTGTTCTGTTCTTGTGCAAAAAGAAGAGAGTTAAATCAATTCATTGAGTCATCGGCATGTAAAGAAGATGCTCCGGAGTTATCAGTATCTGATTTAAATATTTCAACACAGTTTGCTGAAAACAAAATAGACGCTTGGGAAATGTTTGCCGGATATAAATTCATTACCTCATTTTCAAAGCAGATTCAACCGGAAACAG
>CAYOMT010000019.1:0-17034 GCA_964405125.1 uncultured bacterium | reverse complement strand
CTCGCTGCGCAAGTGGATAGCGGAAACACATCCTGAGTTAACTCTTCAGTTTGATGAGCTTGTCGATCAAGCTATCTGTCTGGAGTCATATCGAAACCTCTTTCTTCCGGAGTAAAGAGGTGACGGTGTACTACAAGCTTAATTTTATTACAAGTACAAGAATCTACACCTTCTGGCGGCGGCGTTGTTTCTGGGCTTGTTTGTGGAGAAGATTTTGGTGATATGTGTGGGGATATGGAAATAGGCATAAAGAACTCCTGGAATATTAATAAAATGCGTTAGAAGGTTATCCGCAAAATAAAATTGAAAAATCAATAGATTTTCAATTTGAAGATAATCTCCAAAACGGAGGGACGAGTTTAGGTGATCTAATGAGAAATATGCAAGAGTAAAAATTTAGAGACTGTTATTGAAATGAGGTTCTATCGATTTTTGGGTTCTATTGCAAAGAATGGTCATGCGCCAAAAATAGATTGGGATTGTTCTTGTCATTTGAACAAGTGCAAGGATCAACCAGAACATATTTGCCGCAATATTTATTTTTTCTATGAAGAGGTACATTAAGGTATAGTCAGTGATCCAAAATGCAATGCCTACATAAAAATAAAATTTTGTATCTTTAAAGGCTAAGATATAGCTGAGAGGGATCGCTGCAATTGTGAAATAAGCAAACCATGTCCATACACCGAGAAACGTGGTTTGAATCGATTGGGTATCTAAAGAAATACCGGGAAAAAGGTGATGGAATGTAAAGGATGGGAATCCAAGAAAAGGGATTCCTATTAGGATGATAGGGAGGGAGACGAGGAAAAGACCGGATCTAGCAGCGCGCAAAAGAGGGGAAAAGTTTTTAGACCCTATCATGTGGGAGACCAGGATGGTTTGCGCTTGGTAGGCTGCTTCAAAAATAAAAGGAAGAAATAGAGTTAAAGATCCTCCAATGGATAAGATGAGAAGATGGTTTCCTCCTTTTGCGGCCATGAGATGGACAATTGAAGCTGCGCTTCCCATATTTAACATTCGATTCAAGGCGCGAAATAAACCAGGCTGGATACAAGTCCAAAAAAAAGCGGGTTGCCAATGCCATTTATGCGTGTTGAATAAGATTCTGTGCTGTTTGGATAAAAAAATGATCCCAAGTGACACACATAAGAAAAATTGCGCGAGAAGATTACTGATTGCTCCTCCGAGTACTCCCATTGGCGAAATCCAAGAATCCACTCCGAAGATAAAGAGATAGGCAAGAATGATTTTTACGATCTGATCGATGAGATTGATCCAAAGTACAAGATGAGTTCTTCCTTGGCCTATGAAAAAACAAGAGAGTGCAGCCCCTAGCGGATATAAAAAATTAAATCCGGTAAATAGATAAAAATAGGGGAGCGCGATTGTTTCAATTTCAGTCCCTTGAAAATACCATTGTCCATAAAGTAAACTCCCGGGAACAGTCAAGATCATTGAAAAAAATGAAAACCAGATAAATTGCCAGATACCCGGACCGATTGTTTTCGATTCTTGAGCCCCGTGCCACTGGCCAACACAGATGGATGCCATCATGGCAAGAGCAATTGTCGCTTCTTGAAAGATTTGACAAGGGTAGCTTGCACTAAGAGCCGCTTCCATTGCCTCTTGGGAAACTCTTGTAAGAAAGAGTTGTTCTAATAAATAGAAGAGATAATTTGAGAATGATATGCCTAACAAAGGGAGAAAAAAGAGCCAGAGGCTCCGAAATTCTCCCCTTGAGGAAATAGGTTCCTTCATGCGGTTATTTTCTTACATAAGGAATACATTGGCCTTCTTCGCAGTGCATAATCAAATGCAAGACAGGATCAATGGAAGTAAAATTAAAAGGACCTCCTGGACTCCAATTTCTGTAGTGCCATCCCTCTTTTCCTAGTTCTACGACGACCGGCTGATGTCGAATGTAAGAATCAATGCCTACATACGTGACATAAAAATGCCGTTCATTTTTATGAAGGGAGGGCTCTCCATCCCGAAGGATGTATGTATATGGAGTCTTCCCGCGAAGCATCATATCTGCATCGATACCTGGGATTTGCCCAAGCCAGGTAGGATGAAGTTGCATTGCATCAAATATTGTAAGATCTTCTTTTTGTTTTAAAATAGCGGACATTATTGCCTCATTTTGTAAAATGAATTTACCTGGTTGAAATACCCGGAAAATCCTTGGTTATAATTGATTTGAAAATTTTTGCGGATAATTGCTTGATCTGGTTGATAAAAAAGAGGGATTGCAGGGACCTCTTTTGCAAGGACTTTCTCTGCTTGATAAAGATAAGAAGATCGTTGCAATGGATTAATCTCTTTTTCGCTTAGATCGAGCAATTGTTGAAATTCAGACGCTTCCCAACGAGGAAAATTAATCCCTTCTTTGGAAAATTTAAATATATTTAGGGTTCCAATCGGATCTTTAATGGGGGTCATCCAATTCAGTAAGCTCATTTGGAATTGCCCTTCTGACATATTTTGAAAAAATAAATTCCATGGAAAAGATTGGAGTTGGCAATCTATATCGAGATGTTCTTTCAACTGTTTTTTCAGCACAGGAGCTGCAGTTTCTAGAATACTTTTTTGCGGAAATATGAGTTGAAGTTGTAGATCCTTATGCGTGAGTCCTAATTCGTCTAAACCCTCTTTTAACAATTGCCGAGCTTCTTCCTTGTTGTAATCAGGGAACGTCTGGTGCTCTTTTTCGCACTGGTTGGGAAATAAAATTGAAGATGCAGGAACCCAGGGGCGATTGACTTCTTGGATTAGAGCTGCCCGATGAATCGATAAGGAAATAGCTTGTCTAATTTTTTGATGATGAAACGGGGGTGATGATGTATTGAATACAAGATAGCAACAACAGCTATTTAAAGAGTAGACCGTGCGGCCCTCGTTGGAGTTTGGAGTGGAGTGCCAATCTCCGAAAGGATTTCCGATCCAGTCGACTTCATTCTTGACAAATGCTTGGATCGCCTGAAATGTATCCATGAGCGTAAGAGTGATCTGGTCTAGCTCTATCTGCCCGGAATTCCAGTATAGAGGGTTCTTAACCAGTTGATAGGCTTGGTTAAGTTGATTGATCTTCAATTGGAAAGGCCCGTTGCAAGGATAATAGGCGCCTGCTTGGTAGGGCCATTGCGGTCTTTCTTGATCTACCAAACGGTGGATAGGAGCGAAAATAGAGAGCGTTGTGAGTTCGAGAAAATAGGGGGTTGGATGTTCTAGGTCTACTTGGAATGTCCGATCATCGATTACATGGACTCCGATTTGATCGGGAGAGACGATTCCTTCTTTGGCTTTCTTGGCTTGTTTAATCGGATAAAAGTAGGTAGCAAAATTGGTTTTAAATCCGGGTGCAAGGATTCTTTTCCAGGAATAGGCAAAATCGTGCGCTGATACGGGAGATCCATCATTCCAAAAAGATGCGCGGAGTTTAAATGTATATTGTTTTAAATCTGGAGAGATTTTGATCGATTCGGCGAGTGCATTTTCTACAACCCCTTCCTCATTAAAACGAGTGAGTCCCTCAAAAAGAAGTCTTAAGACTTCACCGGAAACGCTTTCTCCCCCAATTCTTGGATCAAGAGAGAACATGGAATGGCCGAGAGCAATGCGTAATACTTGCTGGTTTTGCTGTTTATGATTCCAGTCATGTAAAACTTCTTGTAGGGATAAAATAAACGATTCTGTTTGATGGGAATGCGTATCTAGAAGAATGCAGTTAAAAGAAAATTCTCCTGGCGTTTCCAAAATGTTATACGCCCAATTTTTTGTAACGGATGAAGTTGAGTAGATTACGTTGTTTATTGTGTTGATGATAGAAGGATCATTACTGCGAACCAAGATAAAAATCTTATTTAGATCGTGGTGGATTTTAAAAGATAATTTTTCTGTCATTTTCTCTTGGCGATGGTTCATGAAGTGGGTAAACAGCATAGATA
This sequence comes from uncultured bacterium, assembly GCA_964405125.1. Classification (GTDB taxonomy): domain Bacteria; phylum Chlamydiota; class Chlamydiia; order Chlamydiales; family SM23-39; genus DAIDHZ01. The sequence goes on along the minus strand of CAYOMT010000019.1, from coordinate 13,084 downwards.
AAATGGCAGGATCTAATAAAGCTTGTTTTTCAAGAGGAACAAGAGCATGAAAAAAGGTTTCCATTAACTCGGAATCTTGATCTGCATAATGGAGTAGATTTTGTTTGAAAGAGAAGAGGAGTTCTTGTTGTTTTAGCAAAAGGCCGCCGTTGTAATCGCGAAACTCACCGAGGGTAGAGGTTAGAAGGTGGGTTACTTTCTGTCTTGCGGTATAAAAGTCTAAGGATCCATCGGAGCGTAAAAGAGATGCCTCGCAAGGGAGGATTAGTTTGAGAAGAAGGGCTTCAATTTGATGTTTTTCGATATGCCGGACAGGAATGGTTCTTTCCAAGACAAAAAGAGATTCAGAAATTCGTTTTTCCAAAGAAAACGGATGAAGAGGAGAGATCTGAACGAGTGTAATATGAAAAATGATTTCTTTTCCTGTATGCTGATCGAGTGTAATGCACACTTGAGGAAGATCTTTGGTCTTTGTAATTTCTTGGCTTAAGATCAAGATGTTTTTGTAGATTTCTTCTTGATTCAATTTAATGAACATAGATGGAACGAGCTTCTGAATGCTGTTCTTTATTTTTTCTTTGAAGGATTTCATAACAACGTTCCGCTCTGTAAGAGAGAGGGGAATGCCGTCTTTTTTTTCGATTTCAAAATAGCAGATTCGGATTGTCTCATTTTGAGAAGTGTGGTTGTAATAGCTTTCCTTCACAAACTGAAGATCTGGAAAATGCTTTTGCAGTAAGACAAGAATGTTTTCTTCATCAAATAACTCGCATCGATCCATGATGTTGAATCCGATGAGGCAGCCAAGAACCTGTTTTGAAGAGAAGGGGAAGAACAAATTTGTCGGGAGCCATCGGATCGCAAGATGGCGCGTCGGCGAAAACAGGGAAGACGCGCTTAGAAGTTTTTTTCGTATGCGGTAAATCGACAGTACCAGGCGGGAAAGATGCATAGGACTGCGATGATCGAGATATTTTTTCTTCGCCAGAGAATAAAAAAGAACCAGGTCGCTTGTCAGAGATTCGTCGATAAATTGACTAAACCGGTTCAGCCATCGTTTTAGGTTCTTATACGTCGGATGAAAGGAAGAATGAAAAGGCACAGCGATTGATTTGTTGAACTTGTCTTCAAAAGAATAGGGTTCTAACTTGAGTTCAATCATGGCCTTGCCTTCATTTAAAGTTGGTGCCGCTTTTTGAAAACAGGATTCTACAACATCGAAACAATTAATCAAAAAGAAATGTTTAAGAAACTGTAAAAAAATTTTTATTCTCCATGAAAATTTCGCCTTGCGATTATTTTTGTGTTGAGTTAACTAGAGCTTATGGTGTCAAAGTCGAAACTTCCCTTTTATGCAGTTGTCCTGCTCATTGTTTCCGCGGTAGATAGCAATAGAAATCTTCCTTCTGCCGCAATTTTTGGAAGCCCTTTGATTTTTTTCTTCCTGTTCTCGGCGATTTTTTTTCTTTTCCCTGTCAGTTTGGTGGCAGCTGAACTCGGCGCCATATCTGCAAAAAAAGGGGGCATTTATCACTGGGTCCGCCTCGCTTTCGGAGAAAAGGCTGGAGTTCTTGCCATTTGGCTTCAATGGGTTCAGGCCATTGCTTGGTTTCCGACGATTTTGACTTTTCTTGCAGGAACCGGCGCCTATCTCATTCGGCCTGAACTGATGTATAGCAAAACCTATATGGTCATTTCGATTTCTTCGATTTTTTGGACTTTAACCATTGTGAATTTGCTCGGCATCCGCATCTCTTCCAAGCTCAATGAGATTTTTTGCACTGTCGGAACGATCATCCCCACGATTGTCCTCATCATCTTAGGCTGTATTTGGGTCATGAGAGAAGAGCCTTTAGCCATCTCCGTTTCCCTTTCGTCGATCATCCCTTCTTTTTCCGATTTAGGTCCTTGGACCGCCTTAGTGGCTGTCATGACTTCTTTTGCCGGAATGGAACTGGCAGGCGTTCATATTTCTTCTATCGAAAATCCTCGAAAATCATTTCCTAAGGCGCTCATATTAAGTAGTTTTATTATTTTGATCAGCATGTTATTTGGCGCTTTGTCTATCGCTTTGGTTCTTCCTTCCCATTACATTCATCTTGCGGGAGGATTGATGCAGGTTTTTGCCGCCTTTTTTCATAAGTTCCATCTTGGCGCGTGGGTTTTTGTCATGTCTTTAATGATTGTCACCGGGAGTCTTGGGAATTTAATCAACTGGATTTCATCTCCTGCAAAAGGGCTATTGCATGCTTCTGAGTATGGCTATCTTCCGATATTTTTTACGCATGTAAACAAGAGAGGGGTTGCTTCTCGGATTTTAATTGCGCAGGCTGTGATTGTGAGCCTTTTATGCGTCCTTTTTTTATTTCTTCCGAGCGTAAATGCTTTTTATTGGTTTTTGATGGCGATCAGCAGCTCTCTTTACATGGTGATGTATGTTCTGATGTTTTTTTCGGCCCTTCGCCTAAGACCGAAGCTTCCGGAAAAGGCGTTTCACATTCCCTGGGGGAGATTCGGTCTTTTTACCATTTGCGGCCTTGGACTCATCGGGTCGATGATCACCATTTTTGTCGGGTTTTTCCCTCCCCCCGGAATTCCGATTGCATCTCCTTTGAAGTATGCTTTGATGATTGCCTGCGGCAATCTCATTATGATAGGTCCTGTTTTTTACCTCTTCCGTCTCAAGAAGGTGTCTTCAGGCTGAGGGTTCGTCGAATTTTTTCACATAGGACAATGAAAAACATCGCATTTTCTCTAACTGAGGCGCCCCGTCTAAAGCGGGCCGAATCGTGCATTGTCCATAGAGAGCGTCCGTTTTTTTGTGAGCTACGAACCGAACGACGATTTCCTTATTCTTCTTCCTTCTCTTTTTAAAAAATGTGAGGAAGTGATTTTGTATAATCGTTGTCCTTTCAGCTCGAAGATTGTTTATTTCCTCTTGAGTCATAGATGCTGTTTTCTTTGGAAGTAATTCACTGCTAATGAGTTGCTCCTTACCAATGAGTTCGCCGGAGACATATAGAGATATTTTTCTATAGTCTTGATTGAGCGCCAAAGTAGACTGGAGATCTTCTAGTGTTTTGATGCGATTTACATCGACTAAGGAAAAAGTCTCTTCCAATTGATTTTTGTGGATGATTTTCATTTTCAAAGAGGTGATGCTGATGAGCATCGAAGTTGGATAGACGCTCCATGAAATACATTGCGATAGCGAGGCGTAAGCATCCGGATACTTTTTGGTAGCTTTCATGGCCAAAGGAGGTCTTCCTACTCTTTGTATGACCGTCTCCAAATCTCGTGCCAACGTCTTTTTTCTTGCTTCTACAATCCTGATTTGGTCAATTGCATCAACACTCGTCGTTGTTTGCAACCGACCCAGGTAGCGATTTTCATTAAGATCGGCTGAAGTGATATCGACTTGTGTGTAGCATTGATTTTGGCTGACTTCCTTAAACCAAGCAGAGTTCTGAATAAATAAAGAAACGGACTTAGAGATGGACATAGAAGATCCCTTTGTTCGAAAAGGGGAGTATTTTCAGGCTTTGACGATTTCTTTGTAAATCATTTATATTCATATTTTATGATAAGAAAATATTTTCCCCCTGTTGTTTGCGGCTTCCTCATTTTGGCGTTTTTATTTTTCTTTTGCTCGATTTGGCTCTCCTCTTTTCTCGTGTACGGGTGGATATTTTTAGGCTTTGCTGGGTTAAAAATACTCAATCGGCTCTCCGATTTTTTCCCCGCTTCGATATCTTTTTTCATCCATTGGGCGCATGCGATTGTTTTTGAGTTATTTGGCATTTTACTAGCTGGGCTCCTTCGCCCCTTAGGTTACATATGGAAATTGGAATCTAGGGGAGGGGATGGACAGCCTATTTTGCTCATTCACGGCTATCTTCACGATAGTTCGGCATGGATTTACCACAGGTGGCAGTTAAGATCCCATGGATTCGGTCCCATTTACATGCTCAATTTGGGCTATCCGTTCTTGTCTATTCGCGACTATGTAAAAAAAGTAGAGGCGAAGGTTTCTCAAATTAAGAAAGAGACCGGACGCAAGGATCTTATTTTAATAGGCCATTCGATGGGAGGGATTGTGAGCGCTTTGTATGCTCTTCGCGCGGCCTCTCCGGATACGGTGACTCGCGTGATTGCGATTGGATCTCCTCTTGGAGGAACGCATCTGGCTCGGATTGCGCTCGGCGCCGATGGGAAGGAAATGCGGCGCAATTCAGAGCTTTTAAAAAAATTGCCGGAAGAGATTTTGTCTCATCCGAAGATCCGGTTTTATCATATTGCGACAAAAACGGACCAGATCGTCATTCCCTACACCTCGGAACTTGTGGGCGCAGTTTTAGATCGCCAGTACCTTTTAAACGATATTGGCCACGTCTCTCTTTTATATTCTCCCCGCGTATCCAAGAGAATTATCAATTGGTTAGCGGATTGAGGCGTGGTTTCCTTCGATGATGATTTGAATCCAGAGATCTCTTCGATCGATATTGACTTCTTCTTCATGGGAAATCGTTCTTGGCCAGATCACTTTATCGCGGTTGACTGTCCATCGGAGGGTGTATTTTCCCGGACGCAATTGAAAGCTGGCAGCGCCTCTTTTCCCAAAAATATCCCTCGGTTTCAAGGGAATTGCTTGCCCATCAAAGGTCACGCTTTGGATTTCTATGCCGGCAAGATCGGGACTGTCTTTAATTAAAAGTTCTACCCGCACAAGATCGGGATTTCCGGGAACAGGCGCCGTGGGTCCAAGGTATGTATTTTGCGTAAATAAAGCTTGCTCTGAAGGTTTTTTCGCTTCGATAAAATACGCTGTCAGATTCAGCGCGCAAAGCATGGCGCCGGATAACAAGATGAGCCGGGGAATATTGCTTTCCTTCATATTCGGGATCTAATCAAGATATAGTATTTATTGCAATCCTTCTATATAATTACTCAAAATTTTATGACGCAAGCGATTGGAATTTTTCATTTTCCCCGATATGAGAGAGGATCTCTCGTAAAAAATCTTTGGAAATCCTATCCGGGAGCTATGAAAGGAAAAGCTCTTTTGCCGGAGGAAATCCAAAAGATGGTAGGGGGTGTCGTTTCCTCTATTTCCCACGCCAAAGAGATCTCTTTAGCTCTCGATTTTTTGACAAAGGCCTTTCCTAGAAAATCGATTGAAGAGGCAATTTCCTTGAATGTGCCGGATTATCCGGGAATTCAGGCAGCTATGAAACATTTTTCCGAGAGATTTTCTCACCCAATTTTAAAGAAACGATCCTCGTTTAGATGCTCTTTTCATTCGTTTTTTGTGGCTTTGGAAAGTTTTCTTAAGTCACTCGGGCTCATCGACCTTTTCAAGCCGGTTGTCGGGGTCTACGATGAGGAGACAAAGAGCCAGAAAATGATCCTTTTGTCTACTTTGTTTTCCACTTTGGCGACAACAGCGATTCCTTTAATGGGTCCTATTCCGGGGGGATTGGCTGTGGGCGGTTTTTTTTCTCTGCTTATCGCTTTGAGTTTTTTATATCCTCTATGGAAGCCTTTGCCAAATTATTTGCCGAAAATTGAAAACTGGACGGAAAAATATGGCATGGGAATTTTGGAATCCGGAGATATCAGAAAGCAATTATTGGACCAAATCGTCGAGAGTCTCAAATCTTCTCAATACGACCATTCCCAGGTGATGCTGGTTGGAAAACCGGGCGTTGGGAAAACAGAACTTGTGAAGACTCTTGTCCAAGCCATTGCCAATGGAGACTACCCGGAATTCAAGGGGTATCAGGTGTTTTATATCAATGCAGCCGATTTAATGAGCTGCACCGATTGGGTCCCTAAAACGCAATCCATTCTTTCGTTTTTTAGCGATGCATTCGGAAGATATAGAAACCAAATTATTTTTGTGATCGATCAGATGCAAATCATCGCTTCAAACGAAAATAGCGCGTATCTTCCCGAGCAGCTTCACGGAATGTTCGACCGCTCCAAAGAATCTTTTCCCCACGTGATTGGGATTGCGACCGAAAGCGGGTTTCGGGAATTAGAGAAAACGCAAGCAGGTTTTTCCGAAAGGTTCCATTGTATCCCCATTCAGCCCATGAATAATGATGAGACGCTCCATATTTTGCGCTATACAATCCTCAAAATCTCTCCGGAAATTTTTGTGGATGAAGATACGCTGCGCTTATTATTGAAAAAAATCAGGGAGAAATTTGGGGATCAGGCGGTGATGCCTAAGTTTGCCCTCCGCATTCTATCAAAGTGCATACAGAGGGCTTCAAAGGATCAAAAAACAAATCTCGAGATAGAGGTGAGGCAGTTGCGTAAACGGCTTGAAATGCTTCGTTTAGAAAAACAGGGGATCTATTTTAAAGACCCTTCTTTTGGCTCAAAGGATTCTCTCATCGAGGGTCTTCAAAAAGAGCTTTTAGAAAAAGAAAAGAAATTGGCATCCGAAAAAAAGCAAGCTGCCCTTTTTTTTGAAAGACGGGATTTACTTCTCGAGATGAGAAGAAAAGTTTATGATCTTGCTTTAAAAATTTCTTCTTTTTCGAGTGAAAAAGAGATAAAATCTTTTCTTTTGCTGAGTTATTTTATGATTCCTTCATTAGAAAAGGAGCTGGAAAAAGAGGCTCTTTTATTGGGTTTGCATCTTGGGATCGATGCGTCTTTAATCGATGAAGTCATTCAATCTACGAGTCTTTTGCGATGATTGTTTATTCGATGAAAATTCTTCGATTCCTTCGCGAGATTAAAAAAATGGTTGCAGATGTATTGTCTGAAGAATTGCATTTTAGAGTCGGAAAGGATCGTTTCTACGCCCAAGAAAACAGATTTTCCTATCCGATTCGAATTGTGATTTACAATCATAGAGCCATGTTGGGATATTTTGATCCCAATTTTTACGAACTGGGGTTCCATGAATGTCTTATGCAATCGAGCCTATCTCAGCTCAAGAATGTCATTCGGCATGAAATAGCTCATTATATTGTATTCATTGAAAATGGGGAGAGAGATTCTCCTCACGGCCATACATTTAAAGAGTTTTGTAAAAAAGCAGGATGGGGCGAGGAAGTGTATCGAGCGACTTCTTGTTTGGATGGAGGGGAGGATCTTTCTTGTTTTCTTGAAAAAAGTATTTTAAGGAAGGTGCAAAAACTCATGGCTTTAGCGGAGAGTTCGAGCCCAAATGAGTCGGAGCAAGCGATGATCAAATCAAGACAGCTTCTTTTAAAGCACAATATAGAATTGCAAGAGGTTCAGGCCGAGGAGAAGATCGTTTTAAAGCGGGTTTTAAAGCAAAAAAGAGAAGATGCGAAAATGCGCTCGATTGCAAAAATCTTATCCACGTTTTTTATTCACGTCATTTTTCGAAAGGGGAAAGATTTTACCTGTCTTGAAATTTTAGGAGATCTTGTCAATGTAGAAATCGGGGAATATGTAGCCATCTATTTAGAGAAAGAGCTCGATTCTTTATGGGAAAAAGCGCAAAGAAATACCTCTTTAAAGGGTTTGATTGCTAAAAATTCTTTTTTCTTGGGCGTGGCAAAAGGGTATTGCAATAAAATCGAAGCCCTTAAAAAAGAATACCCTGCAGATACGGAGAAGGCGCTCGTGCTCATGGAAAAAAAACTTTTCGATGCAAAAAATATGGTGTATCCCCGCCTTTTTTCATCGAAAAGCCACTTTCGCTATTGCGAGGCGTCTGCAAATCTTGGCGAAAGAGCCGGGAAGTCTTTGCAGATTCATCCGGCCGTGGAGAAATCATCGGGCCGTAAGATGATTGAGTTCCTTTAGTTTTAAGTATTTATAGAAGGCTGTATTGCCGTTATAAAGAGAAATAATAAACCCTTCCGCCCCGTCTAAGAATCCCCTTTTTAGGAAATAGCTTCGAAAAAAAGCAAAGGCTGCATGGCCTAAGGCTTTTTTAAAAGAGGAAGTTTTTTTCCCTCTATTTTGCTCGGCAAAAAGGGTGGAATAGTGTTGCATTTTTGCAAGGAAGTCTCCGGTTGATTGATAGGGCGTATGGAGAAGAGGGGATTGGAGGGAGCGCAAATTGGGGGTTTCTAGCGCTTCGTGAACGAAGGAAGGGGAAAATTGGGTGTATTTGCGATGATAGAGCCTCGCGACTCTATCGGGGCTCCAGCCGCAGCCTTGAATTCTTTTCCCATTGAAGAAATTATGCCGCTCTATTGTATAGGCGATTTGAGATGTGGGAGAAAGGGTATGGATTTCTTGAATTAAGGAAGGGGAGAGGATCTCATCGCTATCGAGGGCTAAAATCCAATCGTTTTTGGCATAAGCCGCGATCTCATTGCGAAGGGGCCCAAATCCGCAAAATGGGGCCTTTCGGACTTCGACATTCGGGTATTTTTTTGCCATTTCGAGGGTGGCGTCTGTAGAGCCTGTATCGAGAAGGATCACCTCCGGAAAAGACTTTACGGACTCGAGGGTGGATTGGATTGTCCTTTCGGCGTTTTTTGTCAGGATGCAAACGGTGATCATCGGATGGAGTATAAAAAAAAGGATTGATCTATACAAGGGAGTATCTATCGTTCTTGCTCCCGAATGGGTAGATCGGGAATAATGAAGTTTGTTGTTTGTGATAGACCCCCGAGGTGGGTTTTATGGTCAAAGATTTTCTATACTCTGATAAAAAAATTTACGATTCCGTCCATGGATTTATCCCCTTTGATGAATTTGAAAAGGAATTAATTGATACTCTCGCTTTTCAAAGGCTCCATTACATCCATCAGTTGGGAATTGCCTATTTAGTCTACCCGGGGGCGACGCATACCCGATTTGAGCACTCTCTTGGAGTCATGCATTTAGCAACTCTCATGTTTGATAAGATCTGTAAATCTGTCCGCCCGGATGTTTTCCATTTTGTCCCGAGAAAAGGCTCCTCCGATTATTTATATTGGAAACGGGTGATTCGGATGGCTTGTCTTTGCCATGATTTAGGCCATTTGCCTTTTTCTCATGTGGCTGAAAAAGATCTTTTGGGCAATACAGGCCACGAAAAGTGGACTCTTAAAATTATCGATAGCGCTTATTTAAAGCCTGTTTGGGACAAACTCAAAGCTTCGCCTTCTTACTTAGAAGATCTCGTAGAGCGAAATATTATCGAGGATATTAAGAAAATCGCAATTGGCGAGACCAAGTGGAAAGAAATTGTGGGCACCTCCTTTTCTCCTTGGGAAAGGATTGTCTCCGAACTCATTACGGGGGATTTCTTTGGAGCGGATCGGATCGACTATTTGCTTCGCGATGCCAAGAGCACGGGCGTGGCGTATGGACTTTTTGATTATCACCAACTCATTGAAACTTTGAGGGTTTTGCCAAGTCCGGATAGAGGAGGGGATGAACTTCTTTTGGGGATTGACGAAAACGGATTGGAGTCTTGCGAGGCCCTTCTTTTAGCGCGCCATTTCATGCATCGGAGGATTTATCAATATTCGTCCGTGAAAGCGTATAACTTCCACCTGCGAAGATATATGAAAGCTGTTTATTTTAAAAAAATGCTCGAGAGCGTCGACGATTTTTTATCCATCAGCGATACGGATGTGATTTCTGCTTTAAATAAAGCCGCTAAAGACCCCTCGCTTCCCGGCCATAAGGATGCGGAATGCGTGATTTTTCGCCAGCATCGCTTTCGGGCCATTGCCTTGCCGGACTCTTTAGAGCTCAAGCACATCCAAGAGTTCAAAGCGAAAAATCAGCTCACCGATGCCGATATCGATTGGGAATTCCACACTGTGGAAACGCCTCCCGATAGGTTGTCTTTTCCAGTGTCCAAGCGGCATGTGGTGATCAAAAAAGCAAAAGATTGTTCGGATCTATTGCTCAAGGCTTTTTCTAAAAAATCAAATTGGGTCTACATATCTCCGGAATATGATTTAGTCCTCGTCCATTTTCTCGAGAAGTGGGCTGTATGACGTTTTCTTTACAGGAAAAATGGTTTGTTTTTTTCGCGATGCTCCTGAGTTTTTGCATCGCGGGCGAGTATGGGATTACAAGACCTGCAAGCCATGCCATTTTTTTGACTGTTTTTTCATCGAACGCAATTCCCTGGCTTTGGCTTGCTACAGTCCCGATTAACTTTGCAGCCATTTATCTATACAATCGGTTCTTGCCCATTTTTGGGCCTCTTAAAATGTGGACAGCTGTGGCCACTTCCGTCTTGGCGGTGAATCTTTTTGCAGCGCTTATCTTGAATCACTTCCCGCAGTACATTTTTTTTCAGTGTCTTTGGAAAGATATTTACATTCTTTTGATGTTTAAGCAGTTATGGTCGATGATTCACTGTACGATTTCTTCTAAAAGGGCCAAGTATTTATATGGGGCGATTTTTGGATGCGGGACTGTAGGATCTTGTCTCGGGAGCTGTATTCCCGGTTTTTTGGCTGTTGAAATTGGATCGGAGAGTTTATTTTTCTTTACTTTGCCTCTTTATCTTTTGATCTTGTTTTTGTATCGGAAAGCGCTTGTACAGAGTTTATTGCCCAAAGATTTTTGGAAAAAAGAGGTGATCTTGAATCCGAGCGCATCGGAAGGGGTTTCTTTGATTTCCCGCAATCGGTTTTTGGCGGCGATTTTATTGCTCGTGGTGGCGATGCAGGTTTCCTCCGGATTTATGGAGTATCGGTTCAATGTGTATTTGGAATCGCATATTTTGAATCAGGATCTGCGCACTGTGTATTGCGGACAGCTCTTTGGCTTGACGAATATTTTGAGCATGCTTTTGCAGGCAGTGGGCAGTTTTTTAGTGATCCATACAATTGGCTTAAGAAAAACCCACTTTCTCATTCCCTTTCTTTTGCTTGGCTCTGCGATTTGTTCTTGGGTGATTCCGAGTTTTGCTTTGATTTCTTTTTCTTACGTATTTTTAAAGGCAATTGATTTTTCCCTTTTTTCAGTCAGCCGGGAGATGCTTTATATTCCCTTTGGATTGGACGAGAAATTCCGAGCCAAGGCTGTGATTGATGTATTTGCCTATCGATCCTCGAAGGCTTTGGTGTCTTTGAGTATTTTGAGTTTGCAAGCCATGGCCGGAATCTATCTCTTAGAAATTGCAAGCTACGTGTCGGTGGCCATTTTTGTCCTTTGGATTGCCGTTGTCTTTTTTATGCTTGGAAACGATGTGCCTGTGCTCTCCCGCTCCAAAAATTCGGAAAAAGGTGACACGCGCTCTTGACGAATAATTCTTTCTAGAAGATGAAGAAAATATGCAGCAAGATGTGATTCGGCTTTCTTTGCCTCCGGAAGAAATTCTCAATTTACCTTTAATCAATAAAGGAACCGCGTTTACTCAAAAGGAAAGAGATGCGTTTGGACTCAATGGCTTTTTGCCGACCCATGTGGCGACAGTCGAAGAGCAGATTCTCCGTACCTACGAAAATTTTCATAAAAAAGATTCTCCCCTTGAAAAGTATGTATTTCTGATGGGAGTCATGAATCGCAACGAGCTGTTATTTTATCAGTTTATTTCTAAATACCCATCCGAGATTTTACCCATTATCTATACTCCAACAGTCGGCGATGCTGCAATCAATTATAGCCAGATCTATTTTCGGCAAAGAGGTCTTTATCTTTCCTATCCCTTAATCGATAAGATGGATGAGATTTTCTCCCATTATCCTCGGAAAGAGATCCAAGTGATCGTGGTAACGGACGGAGAGCGCATTTTAGGTCTTGGCGACCAAGGCATTGGAGGCATGACAATTCCGGTTGGCAAACTCAATTTGTACACCCTTTTTGGAGGCATCCATCCAGCAAAAACATTGCCTATTTTATTGGATGTGGGAACGAATAATCCAGATTTATTGAATGATGAATTATACCTTGGATGGAGGCATCCTCGATTGCAAGGAGAGAAGTACGATCAATTCATTGAAAAATTCGTCGAATCTGTGAAAAAATGGTTTCCCAAGGCCCTTTTGCAGTGGGAGGATTTCGGAAGAGGCAATGCCAGACGGATTCTCGATGCATATCGCTCGAAGCTCCTCTCTTTTAATGACGATATCCAAGGGACGGCGGCGGTTGCTCTCGGCGCTTTATTGGCGGCGGTAAGAGCCGGGAAAAAGAAATTAGCCGATCAGCGCATTGCGATTTTAGGGGGAGGCAGCGCGGGGACGGGGATTGCAGATGCTCTTGCGATGGCAATCGAAAGAGAAGGCGTTTCCCATCAAGAGGCTCTGGATCGGATTTTTATTGTCGATCAGGAAGGATTGATTACATACAAGACAAAGCAAATATTCGATGCGCAAAAACCGTATATAAAATCCAAAGAGAAAGTCGATCAATGGACGCTTCTCCATCAAGACTGGATTTCTATGATGGATGTCATTAAAAACCTAGCGCCTACAATTTTAATAGGCGTTTCCGGCCAAGGAGGATCTTTCACCCAGGCGATGATCCAAGAAATGGCCCGTTTAGTGGAAATTCCCATCATTTTCCCTCTTTCCAATCCGACATCCAAAGCAGAGGCGACGCCGAAAGACATTATCGAGTGGACGCAAGGAAAGGCGATTGTGGCTACAGGAAGCCCTTTTCCTCCCGTTTCCTTTGGAGAGAGGGTGTATACAATAGGACAATGCAATAATGTATACGTTTTCCCGGGGGTTGGAACGGGAGTGGTTGCTGTCGGATCGGAAAAAATATCGGATACGATGTTCTTGGAGGCCTCTGAAATCCTCGCTTCGTTTTCTCCTGTTTTACAAGACTTGTCCGCTTCTCTTTTCCCGGATATTTCAGATGTTCGAAAGGTTTGTAGAGCGATTGCAATCGGAGTTGCAAAAAAAGCGATTGAAGAAGGATTTTCTAAAGTCCCTCTTTCAGAAGTAGAAAAAAATGTCGATGCAATCATGTGGGAGCCTAAATACCCACAGTATGAACCGGCATAAGTCCAAAATAGTCTTGAGAAAAACCTCTATTCAATGGTATACCCAAAGCACTTCAAAATTTGGTTTTTGAGCTGCGCGAAAGCTGCCGAATTTTAACGATCGCAAGTGCCTTAGTATTAGAAATACAAAGGCACTTGCGATCGTTGAAATTCGGCGCTTTGGCGCGCTCAAAAAACCAAATT
>CAYOMT010000018.1:0-17288 GCA_964405125.1 uncultured bacterium | reverse complement strand
AGATCCACCGTATCCCGAAATACAGAATTCACCAAGCGAAGAGACAATAGATTCGGGCGATCGAGATAAGGAAGAGTCCGATACGCGACAGGGTCCTGAGAACATACTTTAAAAAACATAATCCACACAATAATTTATGAAAAGATTATAAAACAAGCCAACATACAATTAAATATATATTTCTAAATAATTTTTTAGACATTCTCTCAAACACCACCCCTCTATTTTAAAACCCCAAAAAAATCCGATATAAGCAATTCATAATTAGGTATATTCTTCTATCTCTGGGAAAAAAAATCGCTCTTATCTATAATCCGCTCCTTTGCTGTTTTAACAGATGAAAGCGATGACCGTGCAAACCAATCCGATCCGAAAAATTTTTAGCAGATTCTTCCCTCGCAAGTACATGGCGCAGGCAAAAGATCCGCACGAGTGGGATCTTTTAAGCGAAGAGCAAAAAAAAGAATTGGCGCTCCGCCACCTTTCCCAAGGCGAGCTCGCTTTATTGCAAGGAAATCTGGCCGCGCTGCCCCTATTCGAGGCTGCCTCCCAACTAGAGCCTCAAAACCCCCAAATCTGGTATCGGCAGGGCCTTGCCTTTTTCGAATACGGATCTGAAGAAGGGAAAGAAAAGGCGCTCCTTCTTGCAAATAAACATTTTAAATTGGCCACCCAGCTAGACCCCCTCTTTTTTGATGCCTGGATCGCCTGGGGCAACACCCTTCTCCAGCTCGGGAAGTTCCATGAGGAGCACCACTTTCATCTGGAAGCCAAGGAAAAATACAAAAAAGCTTTGGAGCTTTCTAAAAGCCAGCCCGACCATATTCTTGCAGAGCTATACTGGGACTATGGGACCGTTTGGGCCGAAATCGCCTCTCATTCGGGAGAAGCGGTGGACATCCGGCTTGCCATCGAAGCGTTTCAAACTTCCTTAAAATATCAGATCAAACCTTCTCCTGAATTTCTCCACGATTGCGGAAAAGCGCACCTCGAAATGGGGCTTTTGATCAATGATTCCAGATTGTATTTCCAAGCGGTCCAATACCTTCTTCAGGCAGTCCACACCGCGCCGAGTTATTTCGATGGATGGGCCTTACTCGGAGAAGTATACTCTCAGCTTTACATCAATACGATGGATGACCGCTACATCCAGAAAGCGTCTCAAAGTTATTCGCAAGCCATCAAACTCTCCTCGCAAAATGGAGAAACCTGGCTAAACTGGGCCCAAATTCTCGGGGAAGCGGGAAGACTCAATCAAGATATTCGGCTTCTTCGCCAAAGCATCGAAAATTGCGCGAGAGCTTTTATTCTCGATCCGAAAAACCCCCTTGTCATGGCTCAATGGGTCGAAGCCCTGTCCTGGCTCGGCGCTGCGACGTGCCGTCTTGATTTGCTCACAGAAGCAGAGCAGAAAATCATCAAAGCGACAGACACCTACCCGGACGATCCCGATCTTTGGCACGCCTACGGAGTTTGCCTTGCCTGTTTTGGGAAGTATTACGACGATGCCGATTACTATGAACTTGCCATCGAAAAACTCCAGTACGGCCTTTCCATAGACAGAACTTCAGCAGAACACTGGCACACCCTGGCTCTCATCCATAAATTTTATGCAGATATCACAGATCACGAAGATCTTTTGGAAAGAGCGAACCGCTTTTTCGCAAGGGCGTTGGATCTTAAATCCTCGTGTCCATCGATCCTTTTTGACGCGGCAACGACGCTTCTCCATTTTAGCGAAGTGATGCACGATCTTCCCTCCTTGCAAAAAGCAATCCACTATTTCGAATCTCTTTTGCAAGCCCATAAAGATGTGGTCCTACACCATCCTCAGTGGCTTGTAGAGTATGCAAAATCTTTGGAATGGCTCGCTGAATTTAGCTTGGAAGAAGGACCTCTTGTCCGCGCGCTTGAAATTTTTTCCCATGTCCTCTTGATCGATCCCGATTACACAGGCGTCCATCTCCACATCGCGCAATGCAACATGGTTCTCGGCCATCACACAAATGAGTCGGAATTCTATAAAAGAGCTCTTTCTTTTTTCAGACTCGCCGTGCGCCAGGACGAAGAAAACGATCAGATTTGGCTCGATTGGGGAATTTGCCTCATCCATCTTGCCCACAACACACTCGATCTCAATTTCATGAACCAACTCTATTGCGATGCAGAGCAGAAAATCACGAAAGCCGGAACCCTTGGCAATTCTTCCGCATACTATCATCTAGCGTGCCTTTACTCCATTCTCGGGAGAACAGAAGAAGCCATGCTCTTGATTGAAAAATCGCTCTCTCTCAAAACCCTTCCTTCGGTTGAAGAACTGATGGAAGACGAGTGGCTAGACAACTTGCGCTCTACAGAGAGCTTCGCTCAATTCATCAATAAATTAGAAGCCAAGCTCCAGGCGCGAGAAGAGTGATCGTTTTTTTTATATTCAATGAATTCCCTCTTTGATACCCTTGATACCAATTAAGAGAGTTTTTATGGACAAAAGATCCCTTCTATTCGTGGTTGCCTTAAGCCTTGCTTTTTTTGGCATTCAATCTTGGTTTGATGCAAGAGATCGGGAAACAAGACAAGTAGCTCTTGCGCAAGCAGAAGCCGCCTCCCTTCAAAAACAAAAAGAATTTGAGAGCGAAGTCAATGCCCGCACCGCTAAAATAGACGATCTTCCCGTCATTGACTTCTATAAAGACTCGGATGGAAAACAAAAAATTGCGCAAGGAATTGCCTTCGGAGATCTTTTTTTAACTCTCGCCTGGGATCAAGAAATCCCTTCCCAGCTCTACATTCCTAGTAAAGACCATTTTATCCCTGTCAAACTCGCGACTTTACAAACAGTGGCGCAAGAACCTGTCCTCTACCGGAAAGAAACAGCGCAAAAAGCAGAGCTCCCTTTGATTCCGTCGGATTGTCCTTCCGATCTGCAGCTTATCACTTTGGGAAAAGAAATGCGCGTTGTCTTGGGAGAGCAAAGAGGGAGTGAATTTTCGATCCCCTTCCATTATTTAGAAGAAACCGCGATCGCTCTCATCAAAAACGGAGAAGAATTCCTCCCTGTCGGCATCTACGATCCGGAAATGAAGAAAGTCAAAGCGCTCCAAGATTTTCAGCGTTTGCACTCTCTTGTCGGACAAGCCTCCTCCTCTACCTCCTTTGTAAACAAGGGAGAAGAGTTCTATGTGCTTGAAAACGACTATCAGCAATTGGTGTTTTCAACGCGCGGAGGGGCCCTTGCTGAAATCAATCTCCCGCAAAGAAACAAAACAAATCAAAAAAGCATTGTCAAAGAAATCGATATCGACCGGCAAATCATCGCGAAATCGCCTCAGAATGCAAGATTCCCTTTACGTCCTTATTACACAGTCTCCGACAAAGGACAAACTCTAAATACAGAAGGATCTTTAGGCAATTACTATCCGCTTCTTCGCAGGCCCATTTTTGGAAGCGACGGAGTGCAAAAAACTCCCTTCCCCGCCGAATACTACGCATTCAATGTCGTCGGAGATGATCCTGAAATTGCAAATATAAACTACCGAGTCACTCAATTCAGCCCGAATCTCATCCGGTTTGAAGCGAAGACATCGCAAAGAAAAATCACGAAAACCTTCTCTATTCCCGAAGACAAAAACGGACCTTATTGCCTTCAAATGGACATCCAAATTGAGGGAGACGCCCGCGACCTATGGCTCTCCTCCGGAGTGCCCGATGTAGAACTCGTGAGCGGCTCTTACAGCCCTCTTCTCCGATACCAATTCACGAAGGGGAAAATTTCCGATGTCGACACAATTGATCTACCTAAAAAAGAAATTGTTCAAGGAACGGGCGTAGAATTAAACTGGATCAGCAACAACAATGGCTTTTTAGGAATTATTTCCGATCCTCTCGCGTATTTGACCTCGAGTTACAAAGTCGCTCAAATCGGAGGCTCTTTACTGCCAACAAGGCTTTCTCTTGTCGATCCGGGCTATCAGCTCTATCCGGCAGCCGATTATCCGGGCTACGCAACATATCTTCCCTTAAAAGGAGGAACGCCCCTTTCCTTCCGCATCTTCGCAGGGCCGTTTGACGAACACCTCTTCAAAGAACTCGACGCGCTCTATGCAGATCCATCCATCCATTACAACCCGGACTACACATCTGCGCAAAAAATCCAAGGATGGTTCTCTTTTATTTCCGAACCCTTTGCGAAATTCCTGTTCTTCCTCATGAATCTTTTCCACGCAATCACAGGATCTTGGGCCGCTTCGATCGTCCTTTTAACCATTGCCCTCAAAGCGATGATGTATCCATTGAACGCTTGGTCGATTCGCTCTTCGACAAAAATGCAGGCAATTGCCCCGAAAGTAAAAGACATCCAAGAAAAATACAAAAAAGATCCCCGCAAGGCGCAAATGGAGGTCATGAACCTCTATAAAGAATCGAAAGTGAATCCGCTCACCGGCTGCATCCCGATGCTTTTGCAAATGCCTTTCTTGATTGGGATGTTTTATCTTCTCAAATCAAGTTTTCCTCTGCGAGGCGCTCCCTTCATTCCCGGATGGATCGATGATCTCGCAGCGCCGGACATCCTCTTTACCTGGGGCCCTCCTCTTTGGTTCATTGGAAATGAGCTCCACCTGCTCCCTATTCTCATGGCAGGCTCCATGTATTTGCAACAAAAAATGACTTCTCAAATCCCAAAGGATACAACCAATTTGTCCGAAGCGCAAAAACAACAAAAAATGATGGGGAACGTCATGTCGGTTGTGTTCCTATTCATGTTTTATAACTTCCCCTCGGGTTTGAATCTCTATTTTATGTTTTCCACGCTCCTTGGCGTACTGCAGCAATGGTGGACAGTAAAACAGATGAATCAATCATCATGAAGGCATGGGATGACTTTCTTCTAAAAATGGAAGAAAAGCTCGGGACAAACACGATCCAGAAATGGGTCAAACCGATGCAAGTTGTCCGATTCGATGCAAGAAATGTATATCTTGAATCAGATGACCCGTCTCAAATTGCATGGTTTGAAGAACACATTCGTCCTTACTTAAAAAAAGGGCTTTTTAATAACAATGAAAAGCCCATTCAAGTCCATCTGCAAGCCAAGCGAGATTTCAAAAACGAAGAAAAACCCATTTTGAAAGAAAGAGAGCCGTATACGATCTCTCCGGATAGGCTCGATCCCGAACTCACCTTTGAAAACTTTCTCACCTCAAACGAAAATATGGTCGCCTATAAATTATTGACGGCGCCAAACTTCGAGTTCAATCCGATCTACATTTATGGGCCTAAAAATACAGGGAAAACCCATTTGCTCACAGCATGCGCGCTTGCCTTGCAGCTGCAGGGGAAAAAAGTCTTTTATGTCCGCGCAGAAACGTTCACCTCCCACGTTGTGCAGGCAATCCGCCTAGGCCATATGATCCAATTTCGAAACATCTATCGAAATATCGACGCCCTTTTTGTCGATGGAGTCGAATTTTTTGCAAAAAAAGATGCCACCCAAGAAGAATTTTTCCACACATTCAATGCGCTGCATACAAATGGAAAACAAATCATTCTCTCTGCGTCTTGCCCGCCATCTAAACTCACGGAGATCGAACAAAGATTGATGAGCCGCTTTGAGTGGGGCATTTCGATCGGAATAGAGCCGATTGAACCAAAAAAAATTTTAGAAAAAAAATCTCTGCTTTGGAAAGCCTCATACTCTCCCGATCTTCTGGCGTATCTCGCAGATACATTCCCCAAAAACCCCCTTCTCGCGCTCCAAGCGCTCCTTCTCCGGACAAAAGCCATGAGCTCTTTAACGCCTGAAAAAGCAGCCTCGTTTCTACAAGACTTGGTCTCTCAAGAAAAAAGCGCGGCCCCCTCGCCTGAAATCATCATTGAAAAAACAGCAAACCATTTTGGGATTCGAAGAGAAGACATTTTAGGAAAGGCGCAAACACGCGAGTTCGCTTATCCGCGCCAAGTTGCCATGTATCTTTGCAGAGAAACACTCAAACTCCCCTTTCAAAGAATCGGCGAAATCTTTGGAAGGGATCACTCCACAGTGATTTCCAGCGTGCAGCAAATCAAAAAAGGGTGCGAAGAGAAAAACAGCACCCTACTGAACGATCTCAAAGTATTGCTTAAATCTTAATGTAGCGCTCACCTGGTTTAGCGCCTCCGCCCATCGGAGCTGATTTTGGCTGCTCAGGCATTCCCGGCATTTGGAAAGGTCCTGGATCTTCTCCCGCCATAATCTTCTGGACGATCGTGCGCCACTTCTCGACTGTTTCAACAAAAAGCGGGGCAAATCTGCGCAAAGCAGCCGCATCCACGCCCAATCCCATGTCGATGACGCAATGCATCAAAATCAATTCTTCTTTTGGAGCCACGCCAATTCCGCCGCCGGCCATCTGTCCGCCCAGCATAGATCCTTCGAGAAGTCTTTCATATAATTTTAAACGGATCTTGTCATCCTTGGGCAATCCATCGAGAATCGGAGCATAAAGATAGAGCCGATCTGAATTCTGTTCATAAGTGATATGCAAAGAAAAAGCATTATCAATTCCAAGAATACATGTGTGGTTTTCATCAAAATCAAGAGCATCCAAATTCAATTCTTTACCGAAGTCTCTTAAATTCGCCTTAGCATTTTCGTAGGACATTATTCCTCCTCTAGTCTTTCAAAAAATAAAAATAGGTAGGTCACGTTATAAATCTTTGATCCATAGCCTGCAAGAGAAAAATTCAACAGAAGATAAAACAGGCTTTGCCTTCTGAAGACACAACTTGATTTCACTCTAAAGTCTACCGCTCTCTATTTTATTTAAATTTAATACAAATTTCAATATGAAATAATTTATATGAGTCACATCACAAAAACATTAGGAAAAAGCGCCCCTCTAGGTCTTTCTTTTGAAGGAGAAAAGGCGAATTTCGCCCTTTTTTCCTCGCACGCAACCCAAGTCCATTTAGGTCTATTTCTTCCCAATCAAGAGGAAAAACCGATCCAATTCCCGATGCATAAAACAGACAATGTATGGCATATCGCGCTAGAAAATATCCCTTCGGGGACTTTTTATGCTTTCCGATGCAAGGGATCTGATCCGAAACAAACGGGGGATCTATTCAATGAAAATCATTGGATGGCAGATCCTTACGCAAAAATACTCCACACGCCGCGCGAGTGGGGGAAGAAGGAAAGAAAATATCTCGGTTACGTGGGGGCAGCGCCCTCTTTTGACTGGGGAGGCGTAGAAAGGCCCTTCATTCCCTTAGAAGATCTCATCATTTATGAAATGCATATCAGAGGATTTACGCAGCACCCCTCTTCTGAAGTCAACCACCCGGGAACATTTTTGGGGATTATCGAAAAAATCCCCTATTTAAAAACATTGGGGATCAATGCAGTGGAAGTGATGCCCCTCTTTGAATTCGACGAAATCCACTGCAAAGATCTGCAGCCGCAAACCGGAGAGCCTCTCCCCAATTATTGGGGCTATAACTCCCTCTTTTTTTTCGCTCCCATGCGAAGATTCACTGTCTCGGATTCAATTTTTGCATCGATTGAAGAATGCAAAATGTTGATTAAAAAACTCCATCAAAATGGGATTGAAATCATCCTCGATGTCGTCTTCAACCATACGGGCGAAGGAAATGAAAAAAACTATTTCGTCAATTTCCGCGGGATTGACAATAGAGTATACTATATGGTCGATGAAGCGGGCCACTATCGAAATTATACGGGCTGCGGGAACACGGTCAACTGCAATCATCCGATTGTCCAGCAATACATTTTAGATTCTCTTACGTATTGGATTGAAGAAATGCACGTCGACGGATTTCGATTCGACCTCGCTTCGATCTTTACCCGAGATACGCAAGGCCATCCGATGGAATCGCCTCCGATTGTCCAAGCTATATCGGATCTTTGCAAAGAAAAAAAAGTAAAACTCATTGCCGAAGCATGGGATGCGGGAGGGCTTTATCAAGTGGGTTTATTTCCAAACAAGTGGAAAAACTGGTCGGATTGGAATGGAAAATACCGAGATACAGTCCGTAGATTCATCAAGGGAACTCCTTCCCAGGCGGGCGCTTTTGCAGACGCTCTTGCCGGAAGCCAGTCGATTTACAACGACTCTTCTACACCGCTCAGTAGTTTGAATTTCATCACAGCCCATGATGGATACACAATGCGCGATCTTGTCACATACCAAATGAAACACAACTACGACAACGGGGAAATGAACAACGATGGGAACAATCAAAACGATAGCTGGAACTGCGGCGCAGAAGGGCCCACGATCAATTCCGGAATCGCTCTTTTGCGCGAAAAACAAATGCGCAATTTTTTCCTCGCTTTATTTCTTTCGCAAGGGATTCCGATGCTTCTCATGGGCGATGAATATGGCCATTCTAGAAAAGGAAATAACAACCCCTTCGTACAAGACAATGATCTCAATTGGTTTCTCTGGCAAGTCTTGGAAAAAAACAAATCGATCTTTCTCTTTGTCTCTTCGCTCATTGCATTTCGAAAAAAACATCCCGTCTTGCGCAAATCCCGTTTTTTAACATCCGAAGATATCGAGTGGCACGGTCTTACACCCCACCATCCGCACTGGGACAGCGCCTCCCAATTTCTCGCATTCACTCTCAAAGGAAATCCCTCGCTGTATGTTGCTTTCAACGCGTTTGGACATCCTGTCGGCATCGCACTTCCCGAAGGCAAACAATGGCGTCAAATCATTCGAACAGATCGAGATTGGGATGAGCATTATTTAAATGCGTTGGATGAGGCGCCTCAAGTAGAAAAGCAAATCGAATTGCCTCCCTACACAGCAATGCTCTGTATCTCGTAGATGAAAAACAGAAAACCTTTGCTGAAAAGCAACCCCTTTGTTATTCTGAATTTTTTCAAAAAGGGAAAAAATATGCGCCATCTTTCTATGTTGATGCTCTCAATTCTTGCTGTTGGATGCACTCGAACAAGCGATTTCATGACTCGGTATCACGAAGATGGAAGAGCCAAACCCGTTGTTGCTGTGGCTGCGATGATCGACACAGCTTCTTTCGAAGCGCCTTGGAGTATTTCCGAAGAGCTCACTTCTATGATTGTTTCGCAAGTAGGTCAAAGCGGCAAAATCTATATCGTCCCAAAAGAAGATGAAAGCTTTTCAGAAAACCCATTTACCTACGATCTTTCCTGGATGAAAAGAGAGTTTCCCACGCAGGAATTCGCCGTTTTCTTAGAACTTGTGGAACATGAAATTGTTCCTGCTGCCAAAGTAAAAAAAGGACTCTCCTCGCAAGAAGTCTCTTCTAACTTAAATATGGCAGTTCGCCTGCGCGTCATCGATGTAAGAGGCCATACGCCTAAAATCGTATTGCAGGAAATTGTTCGGGACACATACTTCATTCCGAAAACACTCCTTCCGACAGACTATAATGTATCTGGCTGGGGAACCTCGGAATTCTCAAAAACTCCCATGGGAATCGCGCATTCTGGGCTCGTCCGAGAAATTGCTGCGCGCGTCAGCGATTATATCTTGCTGGCAAAAAGTCGATGACGCCTGAAAGTCCGTCATTCGGATCCATTCTCCTCTTTGGCGTTTTCGCCTTTTTCATGCTCCTGATTGGGAAGAAAAGGGACTTTTTTTCACTCCCCTTCTCTGTAAAAACATGGCGTTTTCCCATCGAATGGCTCCATGTAGTTGCTGTATTTGCTATCTATTTTGGCGTAGCGATCCTACTCACTCCGATTTTCGGGAAAATCTTGCAGCATTTTCTCTTTGCAAGCCCAACGCCCATTACATTGCTCCGTTATGCGAGCTGGATGAATTTCATCAATTCGGGAACCATTCTCGTCATCCTTTTTGCTTTCTTTTTCTACCTCCCCCGCTCCATCCATGCACCGATCTGGATGCGCCCGGAAGAAAAAAAGCATGCCTATAAACAAGATTTATTTTCCGCTCTTCTCGCTTGGATTATTTCTTTTCCGCTCATTATTTTTGTCAATCAACTCGTCGATTGGATTTTAGCGCATATTTTCCAATTCCAAGCGATGCCGGAACAAATCGCCGTACAGTTTCTAAAAATGACTTTCGGCCATCCCTTCTATCTTGTTCTCGCCATTCTCACAATTGTCGTCTTCGCTCCTTTCATAGAAGAGATGTTATTCCGAGGATTTCTTCAATCTTTCATTCGGCAACATCTCGGGAGTAAACAAGCCATTGTCATTACATCGGCTTTGTTTTCTTTTTTTCATTACTCCCCTGAACAAGGGATGTCCAATTTGACAATCATTGCCTCTTTATTTGTTTTTTCTCTCTTCCTTGGATTCATTTATGAAAAAAGGGGATCTCTATCCTCTCCGATTGCTCTCCATGCATTATTTAACCTCGTCAATGTCGGGAATTTATATTTTCTCGGCGGCATCCCTGGAGGATGTTTGTGACGAGCCCAAAAAGGGAATTGTCGCTCCACTCCATTGGAATTTCCGATATTGGCTGCACCCGAACCAATAATGAAGATGTTTGGGTCGCCCTTCCCGATATTGGATTTTTTGCCCTTGCAGATGGAATGGGGGGGCATAAAGCGGGAGAAGTGGCAGCGCAGAAAACAGTTGATTTTTTAAGCCAAAGCATAAAATCTTTAAAAAACCAAGATATCATGGAACTGATCATAGAGATCAGATACGCCATCGAACAAGCCAATCGCCGTATTTATGAAATCGGATCGCAGTCCCCCGAATGCCAGGGAATGGGCACCACTCTTTGCTGTCTTATCTGGACCCAAAACGCGGTCATTTATGCGCATGTCGGCGATAGCCGGGTGTATCGATTTAGAGACAAAAAACTATCGCTTCTCACACAAGACCATTCTTTGTTTGCGAAGTGGCTTTCCACAGGAAAATTGGCAGAAGAATGCTCTACCCCATTTCCCTACAAACACGTCATCACAAGAGCCATTGGAGTTCAAGGGAAGGCAAATCCAGAAATTGCCGTGGCCACGCACCAAGAGGGAGATCTATTCTTTCTTTGCAGCGATGGACTGACAGATGTCCTTTCTTTGACAGAAATGGAACATCTCCTAAATACCGAGCCCAATTTTCAAAAAGCGGCTCAAAACCTCATTGAAAAAGCGAAAATTAAAGGGGGTTCTGATAACATGACCATCGTCATGGTTCAATATGCAAAGAATATATCTCGATAATAACGCAACAACCGCCCTAGATCCAAGAGTATTCAAAGCAATGCTCCCCGATCTCCAAGGGCCTCCGGCCAATCCGTCTAGCGTCCACTCGTTCGGCAGAGAGGCCCATCATTTACTCCAAAAAGCCCGACAAACGACCGCCTCCTTCTTTTCGGCAACCCCCCAGGAAATCATCTTTACCTCCGGAGGAACGGAAAGCATCAACCTCTTTTTGCGCGGCCTCGGAACAAAAGGACACATCATCACCTCGACAATTGAACATTCTTGTGTCTACAGAACTCTTCAACATCTTGAAAATCAAGGACTTAAAGTTACCTATGTCCCCGTCGGCCCGTGGGGAGCACCTCTTCCCGAGGCGATTTCCAAGGCAATAAGGCCAGATACGCGGGCGATTGTTTTGAGTGCCGCCAACACGGAAACGGGGGTAAAAATCGATCTGGAGTCGATTGCAGAACTTGCAAAAACTCAAGGAGTTCCCCTTTTAATCGATGCCGTATCTTTTATAGGGAAAGAGCCTTGGACGATGTTTCCGGGGATTACAGCGGTGGCTATCAGCGGGCATAAGTTCCATGCGCCGAAGGGAATCGGGGCTCTTTTTCTAAAATCTTCTCTCAAATTGATTCCTTTGGCAACGGGGGGCGCGCAAGAATATCAGCATCGAGCGGGCACGGAAAACCTGGCGGGGATTTTAGGTTTGGCAGAAGCTCTTGCCATTTTATCAAAAGAGCAGACACAAATCACAGAACAGCTATCTGATCTAAGGCTCCGCTTTGAGCATGGTTTGCAAAGAGAGCTTCCGGATATGCAAATCAATGGGGAAGGCCCGAGGATTTCAAATACGTCGAACTTAGCTTTTCCAGGAATCGATGGAGAAACGCTATTGATTCAACTGGATAGAATGGGCCTTGCAGCGAGCCACGGTTCTGCATGCGCTTCCGGGGCTATGGAGCCCTCGCGCATTCTGACGCAAATGGGAATCCCGCGGAAAGTAGCTTGCTCCTCGCTCCGCTTTTCTATGGGGCGCTTGAATACGCGCGAAGAGATCGATCGCGCCATCCGGATCATCTCTGAGTGCGTCCGTAAATTTTGAAGTACTTTCGGTATATATATTGCCTTAATACAACTCACTTTGCGATCATCGATTCGTCAGCAGATTTCGCTGCGCTCGAATATGAAATTATTTTCTAAGGTTTGTCTTGCCTTTTTCTTTTGCATAACAACGGGGTTTGCGGAAAAAATCACCGTCGACCTGCGCAATCCCACATATAAAAACGGGATCCTCTATACAGAAGAGGGCGGGGTGATTCAAAGCGAAGACATGCGCATCCAAGCCCGCCACATACAATATACGCAAACGCCGAATGCCCATAAAATAGAAGCAGAAGGAGATCTCCTGATGCAATATAAGGGAAAAGCTTTTGTTGGAAGCGAATTAGAATATAATTTCCTCACAAAAACGGGGACAATTTTCGATGGAAAAACCTCTGCCGCCATGTTATTTATTGGAGGCGATCAAATCGATCTCAAGCCAAATGGGGATTACAAAGTTAAAAACGTCTCCATTACAACATGCGAAAATAAAGACAGTTCTTGGGATCTTCATGCAAAGACAATCAACGTCCTCAAACCGGAACTTTTTGAAGCAAAAAAAATCCGTTTCCGCATGTTCAAACTTCCCCTTTTTTGGCTCCCTTCGTTTAAAATCAATCTGAAAAAATTCAGAGAACCTATTTTTCGCTACACAGTCAACTGGGATAAAGGACAAGGGCCTAGAGCCGCCATCCGATACCAGCTCTATTCCTGGCGCGATTTTGCTCTTTATGGCCGCCTTGAATATCGATGGAGAACAGGATGGGGAGGCGCTTTAGAAACCGAATACTTCCCCGAACACAAAAGAACAACCTTTGTCACGCGGAGCTATCTCGGCAAAGATCGGCTGGAGACAGCGCCGGACGCCATGCGAAGATACCGACTGCAAGGAGCCTTCCACTCCATTGCTGAAAATGAAAAAACGAGAGTCGATTTGACATGGGACAAATACAACGACGTCCGGATGCCCACTGTATTTAAACCCGATGATTTTGAAGTCAGCACCGCGAAAAGAACTCTTTTGTTCATTCGCCACGAAGAAAATGCATTTCTTACCGCGTTCAAAGTGCGTCCTAGGGTCAACCCTTTTGAGTCCATCAAGCAAGATCTCCCCTCCTTTTACACAAATATCCATCCGTTTGTCTTTGGGAAGAGCGGGATTTACAACTTTCTTTTCATGAAAGCAGCCTATGTCGATTTTGCCTACTCCAATGATCTCGTCACATCGCTTCGCGATTTCCGATCCGCCCGCTTGGAAATACGAGAAAAAATCCAAAGACCCATCCCGATCGGAGCTCTGACTTTCACCCCTTTTGTTGGATTGCAAGGTATATTCTATAGCAATAGCGCCTCGCATAAAGCAAAAAACCTAGGGCTAATCCATTACGGATTCGATCTTTTTGCAAGAGGAGAAAGAAAATTCGCGCACTATAAGCACGTCATCGAGCCCTACGCTGGATACAATTCCTTGACGCGCCCGACCACCCTTCCAGACGATCATTATATTTTTTCGATTGCAGATGGATATGAAAAAATAAACCAGATCCAAGCCGGGGTAAGAACCCTTCTTTTTTCTAAAAAACGAGTGGGCAAAGAGGCTTCATTTTCTGCGGATCTTTATGCAAACGCATTTTTCAAAGATCCCACGATCCCTCAGTTGATTCCGCGGCTTTACCTTCTTTTAAATTGGCGCCTTCCCTCGCTCCACTTCTCGTTTTACAATGCATGGAATTTCCGCCACCACAGAATCGATTTTTCCAAAGCCCGCCTTCTTTGGACTCTGAGCGAAAACGCCGCTTTCACTCTAGAAGGACGTTTTCGCTCAAAATACGATTGGAGAAAAGCGGATCACGAAAATTTCATCCTCGATGTCACTAGATCCGAGACGGAGCTGCTCCTCTCCCCTCTCACAGATCGAAGGGCGACGATTCTTTCGAATCTCTTTATCCGGATCACCCCTCTTTGGGAAGCGCAAGTCTCTGCCCTCACCGGATTTTACCGAATGAATGAAAAACCCTATACAGAAATCAAAATCGACTTATCCACGTGGATTAGCTCTTCATTCAAAGTCCGCGCATCCTACAGCCACGTCAGAAATGACGACAGAGTCAGCTTCCACATCGATTTAGTTAAGAAATCACTCTAAGAAGCATTTTATTTTTTTTACCTGTGCTTAAGACAAGATATTGATCGTCGATAAGATGAGACTCTGCAATCACAAAAGACACATCTGCAATCCGCTCGTTATTGAGATAAGCGCCCCCATTTTTGATCAAACGGGAAGCTTCCGACTTACTTGGAGTCATTCCAAGACGGGTCGCCAAATCAGAAAATTTATGTCCAATCACGTCCGATCGAGGAAGCACCGTATTCGGCATGTCTTTTGCAAGCTCTTGCAATGCCTGCCCGCTTAACTCTGCTTGAGATCCCGGAGAGATTCCCGCCGTAGCCCGTTTTGCGGAAGCGACACCCTCTTCTCCATGCACAAAAAGAACAACTTCTTCCGCAAGCCTTTTTTGCGCCGTATTGGGAACATAATTCGGGGAGAGCATATCGCTTTCGATCTCGCGAATTTCTGAAAGAGGCAAAAACGTCACCATTTTCAAAAGACGAATCACATCGGCATCGGGAACTCGAAAAAGATACTGATAAAGATGGTAGGGAGATAAACGATCGGGAGAGAGCCAAATGGCCCCTTCCTCTGTCTTCCCAAATTTCTTTCCATCGCTGCGAGTGATCAAAGGGAATG
Organism: uncultured bacterium; assembly: GCA_964405125.1. GTDB lineage: Bacteria > Chlamydiota > Chlamydiia > Chlamydiales > SM23-39 > DAIDHZ01. The sequence goes on along the minus strand of CAYOMT010000018.1, from coordinate 2,266 downwards.
TCAAACCATAAATGGGGTTTCCGCCGAGCTTTCGATTGAATTCAATCCCCGCTGTGATATTTCCCCACTGATCACTGCCCCCCATCTGAAGACTCACTCGATGATGCTGATTTAAATAATGAAAATCATAGCCCTGGAGCGTCTGATAACTAAATTCTGTAAAGCTCATCCCCTCTTCGGACTGGACTCGATTGCGGACGCTTTCCTTGGCGAGCATGGAGCCCATCCGGAAATGTTTTCCGACATCGCGCAAAAAATCGACAAGAGACAACTTCCCAAGCCAATCGGCATTATTTAAAACTTTTGAATGGGGAAGAATTTTGTGGAAAAATGTTTCCAAACGTCCCACGTTATAAGCGAGAGTTTTGGCATCCAAAAGAGGCCTTTCGGCGCTTTTGCCGGAAGGATCTCCAATCAAACCGGTGGCGCCGCCCAAAATAGCCACAGGAGTGTGCCCATATTTCTGAAACCAGGCCAAAGCCACAATGCCGACGAGATTCCCGAGGTGCAAACTATCGGCCGTGGGATCAAAACCAATGTAGGCGCAAATAGGTTTTGACACATGAGAGACGAGATCATCGCTCGTCATCTGATCGATGAAACCCCTTTCCAAAAGAACAGTAATTACATTTTCCACAATCGACCCAAATTTATCGGACAGTATACCCTACTTCCCTGAATTTAAGCTTGAGAAATTCGATTTGCAATTTCTTGAATTTTTCGACTGAGCGATGCCGCATTTTTGTTCTGATCAAACAAACGAATTTCTTTATTTTTTAACACGACTCTATGCATTGCATTGGACGCAATCCATTGGTGAATTTTTTCAATTGTGCTAGCAAGGGCGGAGGCTGTGATCAATAAATCCTGTTTTGCCCACTGTTCCCGCAATTTTTCTCTCGCTTTGCGCGTCTTAGAACTCTCCAGCGCAATCTCTCTTTTCTGATCTCCGACTTCTCCCATACGTTTGGCTTCGCCCTCCAGAGAAACCCTACAAGATTTCTCTTTAATTTTCCACTAGTAAAGTTTCTCTTTATTTTTTATGCTCATGACTTATGGATTTAGAAGCTGCAAAAAGAGCTGCCGGAGAAAAGGCTGCAACACTCATAGAAAGCGGAATGGTGATCGGGCTTGGAACGGGCTCGACTGCCGCTTTTTTTATCGAAGCGCTCGTGAAAAAACATCTGGAGCAAGATCTGCGCATCAAATGTGTCGCAAGCTCTCATGCCTCTGCCGAGATGGCAAAAAGGGGGGGCATCCCCGTTTTTGATTTAAATGAAATCACACATGTCGATGTCACAGTCGATGGCGCAGATGAGATCGATCCGAAAAAACGGATGGTCAAAGGGGGCGGAGGCGCCCATGTCAGAGAAAAAATACTCGCGGCATCGAGCGCTGAAATGATCGTCATTGTAGACGAAAGCAAGCTTGTTTCTTCGCTTGGCAAAGCAAAAATCCCCGTTGAAATCCTCCCTTACGGCTCTACTTTTACCCGAAAAAAAATAGAGGCTCTCGGATTTATCGGAAAATGGAGATGCAATAGCAGCTCTTCTTTAAGCCAAGAGCTTTTTGTCACAGAAAATGGCAACTTTCTCTTCGATATCCACTGTAAAGCCCCCATTGAATCTCCTGAAAAAATGGAAATGCAGCTTCTTCAAATCCCGGGTGTCGTAGACACAGGATTCTTTTTCCACATAGCCGGCCGAGTGATCGTCGGCAAATCCAACGGCTCTACAACGATGTACTAAAAAGAGGGCCTATCGCCCCTTTAAAAAATTTATATAAACCACTGAAAATCAATACATTCCAGATTTTGCAAAAATATCAAAATATGATATAATTATCGCTAGATCATGATTAATTTAACAAATATTACAATATCTAAACTTCCATTGGAAAGAACAGAAGAAGCGATTACGGTTTTACAAACACTAGAAGACAAAAGTCCTGGGCAAGCTTTTTTACAGATCTCGTTACTCGATGCCTTATGGGAAGAGAGCCTTCCGTCCCAAATCGCATCCCCTTCCTTGTCGACAGGATCCCATGATCCAAAAAATTGGCATAAAGACTCTTGTTATGGAAAAGCAATCGACTGGGAACTTCAGCAAAAGAAATACGATGATTGGTATGCATCTATGATTTCGCACACTTCCCGCGTAATCAGATATTTTACTTCCGAACAAAACGGGATGACCCCGAAAGATCTGTCCATAATGGGTCTTATGCATCGGATTGCGTTAGAAAGAACAAAAATCGCCGATGAATT
>CAYOMT010000017.1:0-17360 GCA_964405125.1 uncultured bacterium | reverse complement strand
TGGTCGCTTCAGATACCGCGATATCGCGTCTTACTTTTGTTTGCAAGAGTTTTCCAGGAAATGTTTGTTCTGTCACATTTAAAAATGCATCGTTGCTTTTGCCGCGCGGATTCCAAAAGGAAAGGGCCACTCCCAATACTTTTGTCCCATGTCTTTCAGAGATATTATTGATGAATAAGGAAAGGCGCTGCAATCCTTTCACGCTATAAAATTCAGGCGTTGCGCAAACCAGCGAATAATTCGATGCGATCAGCGAAGACTCGGTGAGCCAGCAAAGCGAAGGAGGCGTGTCGACCAAAATAAAGTCGTATTCGAGGTTTTTTAAGATGTCTTTGAGTCTTTCGTGAGAATATCGATCCGCGGCAAGCGAGCCCGACACTTCGACCCTTTCCAGCCACGTATCAGCCGGAATGATGTACATATTCGGAATGCATGTCGGCAAAATCACTTCGGAAATCGTTTTTTCCCCCTGAAGGACGGGGGCGATGCTGTCTTGCTCGTCGGGATCCAAACCCAAGCCTGTTGTCAGATTGGCCTGGGCATCGAAATCGATGAGAAGAACTTTCTTTTGGTGGTATTTACAAAGCGCAGATCCAAGATGGAGCGTGGTGGAGGTCTTTGCAGTCCCTCCTTTAAAGCTACTCACTGAAATAATCATCGCCATAGATTTTTACGGTGCCATTGAAAAAGGTGACATCAATGCTCTTGTTTTTCGTTCTTGGCATATTTTAGAGAGGAAATCCTCAAGACTGACTTCGCCATGGACGACATTGTCTCTCGTGCGAAGAGCCACAGTCTTGTTTTCCACCTCTTTATCGCCGATTGTGAGCATATAATTTACTTTTAACAATTGCGCATTGCGCACTTTTTTGCCAACAGATTCGTTGGCATCGTCGAGATCGCAGCGGATCCCTTCTTTTTGAATGCGCTGCATCACTTCTTTGGCAAACGGAATATGTCGATCTGCTACGGTGAGGATTCTGACTGGATATGGACTGATCCAGAAAGGAAATTTCCCGGCAAAGTGTTCTACGAGAATCCCGAAAAAGCGCTCGATCGATCCCAAGATCGCCCGGTGCAGCATCACAGGTCTTTTATGCGATCCATCGCTTTCCACATATTCGAGTTCAAATTTCTGCGGGAGGGCAAAATCGAGCTGGATGGTTCCGCATTGCCAGAATCTTCCCAAAGCATCCCGGATTTGGATGTCGATTTTAGGACCGTAAAAAGCGCCATCTCCTTCATTGATATGGTAGGAATGGCCCCAATCATCGAGAGCCCCTTTTAAGCCTGCCGTCGCAATTTCCCATTCCTCGTCGGAGCCAATGGTTTTTGTTTTGTCCGGGCGCGTAGAAAGGCCGAGCCTATAAGGAAGGCCGAAAGTCATGTAAAGAGCGTCTGCAAATTGAATCAATTTGAGGATTTCTTCTCTAATTTGATCGAGCCGCATAAAGAGATGGGCGTCGTCTTGGTGGAAGCTCCGGACGCGGAATAAGCCGTTGAGCGCGCCCGAGGCTTCGAATCTGTGGACGTGGCCGATTTCCGCAACGCGCAAAGGGAGCTCGCGGTAGCTGTGCGTTGTGGTTTTATAAAATAGCATGCAGCCCGGGCAGTTCATCGGCTTGATGGCAAATTCCCTTTCTTCAATTTGCGAGGTGTACATGTTTTCTTTGTAGTGGAACCAGTGCCCTGAGCGCTCCCAAAGCTCTTTGCTCATCATGGCAGGCGTTTTAATTTCGACGTAATCTTCTTGCTGCAGCTCTCTCAAAAGGGCGATGAGTTGGTTCCAGATCGTAAGTCCATGGGGATGAATAAAAGGCATTCCCGGAGCCTCTTCTTTAAAAGAAAAGAGATCGAGCATCGGGCCTAGGATTTTGTGATCTCTTTTTTTCGCCTCTTCCAGAATGTAGAGATACTCTTTCAATCGTTTTTTTTCCGGAAATGAGATCGCATAGATTCGAGTGAGCATATCTCGCGTTGCATCGCCGCGCCAGTAGGCTCCCGATGTTTTCAAGATCTTGAAGGCTTTGATTTTATTCAAAGCCGCCATGTGGGGTCCTCTGCAAAGATCGAAGAATTCGCCTTGTTTGTAGGCGGAAATAGGTTCTTCGGAAAAACTTTCGATGAGCTCGACTTTATAGGGATTTTTTGAAAACGCCGTCTTGGCCTGAGCTTTATTTGCAAACTCTTGTCTTTTTGTTCTGTGGTTTTCAGAAAGGATTTTTTCTACTTCTGTTTCAATTTTTTCAAAATCGGCATCGGAGATTGCGAGATTGCCAAAGTCGTAGTAGAATCCATTTTCAATGGGAGGGCCGATTGTCGGCTGGGCGTTTGGCCAAAGGCGCAAAATGGCTTGGGCTAAAACGTGCGCCGAGGTGTGCCAAAATACTTCTTTGCCTTGTGGATCGTCGAATCCGAAAAAGATCACTTCATCTCCCTCTTTTAAGGGGATATCGAAATCGCGAAGCGTCCCATTGATGGAGACGGCAACGGCTTGTTCCGGCGCTGTGAGATGCAGTTGTTCTGCCGCTTCTTTCGGGGTGGCTCCTTCAGAAAGTTCGTGAGTTTTTTTATTGATTTTAACTTGCATTGCAGCCCTCCTAGCGGGTAAATAGAAGAAAAGTATACACTTTGGGAATACCCTGTGTAAAGCGGTTTTACATTGAAACACGAAGCGATCCCCCCGAGGCTTGGCCTTGGGATTGCCATTTCTTTAGTCGCCTATCTGTTTTTCGTCTCGGCGAGTTCTCTTGTTTGGAGTTTTCGGGGCTCGTTCCCCGTGGTTCAGATCCTTTTTATTCAGAACATTGTGAGTTTTTTCTGTCTCCTTCCCCTTCTTTATGTGAAAAAATTCCCCGGTCTTAAAACGGAGGTATTTTCGATTCATTTGATTCGAGATTTAACGGGAGTCTTGAGTTATTATCTTTACTTTGTCGCGATTCGTTATTTAAATCTCGTCGATGCAACGACTTTAAACTATACCGCTCCTTTCTTTGTCCCTTTATTTTGGTGGGTTTGGATGAAGGAAAAAGTGGGTCGCAATGTGTGGTGGTCGATCATTGTTGGATTTCTCGGCGTTGCGGTGATTTTGAATCCGACAAAACAGATCTTTCAGCTCGGATTTGTTCTCGGAATTTTTGCCGGGATTCTTTCGGCAGTCGCTCTTTGCGCTGTGAGAGTGCTCAGTTTGAAAAAAGAGCCGACAAGGCGAACTCTTTTTTATTATTTTTCGATGGGGTCGATTTTGAGCTTCCCTTTTGCCCTTGTTTATTGGGTGCCCCCTCTTTCCGAACACTGGCTGAAAATGATTTTGATTGGGGTGGCGACGGCATGCGGACAGATTTTACTTACCATTTCGTATCGATACGGGACGGCTTCCTATCTTTCCCCTCTTGGATACGCAACGGTCATTTATGCAGGGTTGATTAGCTTTTTTCTTTTCGATAAGCCGCTTGGATGGAGAACGGTGATCGGCGGAGCGCTGATTATTTTGGGTGGATCTGCGACGTATATTATGAAAAAGAGGCCCCGTTCTGTGGCGGAAACATTTGAATCTCCCAACCCAAAAGAAAAGCCTCCTCTATAAAAATCGATTAATAACCTTCTAAAACTTTTTGAGCAGCGCTTTTTCTCTTCGCGGCAATTTCATTGGCTTTAGGTGTATATTCCTCTGTGGAATAATTATTGCGAAGGTCTTCGTATCGCTCTGTTGTTTCATAGCTAGATCCTCCGCTTTGGCAGCTTTTGCCATCGCAGCATGATTTTTTGCATTTTTTGCCCTTGCTCGTGTTTTTTGAGCAACGAGACATCGCAGTTTCTTTGTTTTTGTTGTATGAAACGTCTTTTGCAGAGATGCAAAATCCTGCAACAAGTCCGATCAATGCAATTTTTAAAATGTTTTTCATGATATAAACTCCTAATTTGTAAAATAGATTATTCCTAAACTGTGACCATCTATAGATCGATCATTTAGGAAAGTCCGTATAATTATTTGCCTATAACATAAAGTCATTTTTTTAAAACACGAAGTGCATTTAAAATCACAGTTACATCGATAATTTCTTGTAAAAGAGCCCCAAAAGGAGGGGATATTTGTCCAAAAGCGGCAAGGATCATGAGTAAAAAACTGCAGCCAATTCCGATAAAAATGCTTTGTTTTGCGATAAAGAGCATTCTTTTTCCGATGGAAAGAGTGCTGACGACTTTGGAAAGATCGTCCACAAGCAATACGATGTGAGCGGCTTCTGCAGAAATCGCGGTGCCATGGGCTCCCATTGCGATGCCGACCGTGGCTGTGGCCAGGGCGGGGGCGTCGTTGATTCCGTCTCCGACCATGACGAGAGTTTTGTATTTCTTTTTGAACTCTTGCACGATAGCTACTTTTTTTTCAGGGAAGAGTTCCGCCTCAAAGTTTTGAATGCCAGCTTGCTTGGCAATTCTTTCTGCAGAGTGTTTGTTATCTCCTGTAATCATCATGATTTCTTTGACGCCGAGGTCTTTGAGATCTTGTAGGATTTGCGGCACATTCGGTCGGATGTGGTCGGTTAAAATGAGAGCGCCGATACAGGTTTTGTCTTGCATCACATAGATGAGGATGGAGCCATTATTTTTGATTTCGCAAGGGAGAGGTTCGCCCTGAAAGAGCAGAGAAGACCCGATTGTATAGGTTTTGCCGTTGATTTCTCCCGAAACTCCCTGCCCGGGGATTTCCTGAAAGTGTTTTGGGAGAGGGAGGGTTTTTGTTTTTTTAAGCCCTTCTGCGACAATTGCTTTGGCAAGAGAATGGGTGGAAAACTGTTCGATTATGGCAGCAAGGTATAGGATGTCTTCCTTGGTTTCGCTGCCAAAAGAGAGGACTTCTTGCACAACGGGAGAGCCGAAAGTGATGGTGCCTGTTTTGTCGAATAAGACAGCTTCGGCCTTCGCGATCTGTTCGATGGGAGCGCCCCCTTTGACGATGATTCCCTCTTTTGCCGCCTGATTGATGCCGCAAATGACGGCAAGGGGCGTTGCTAAAATTAAGGGACATGGCGTTGCGACGACGAGAACGGCGAGGACGGTGACAAAATCATGCGTGATTAAAAAGCCGAGAAGCCCCATGCAAAGAGTAAGCGGCGTAAAAAAAATGGCGTAGCGATCGGCAAGTCGTTGAATGGGAGCCTTTTCTTCTTGCGCTTTTTGGACGAGTTTGACGATTTTGATATACTGACTTTCTTCGGATTTTTTATCCGCCCGCATTTCGATCGCGCCGCTGATATTTACGCTTCCGCTAAAGATTTGGCTCCCTTCTCCCTTTTCTTTGGCAAGAGGCTCCCCTGTAATGGCCGATTCATCGATCTCTGTTTTTCCAAGAAGGATCGTTCCGTCAACCGGGACCATTTCTCCTGGGCGGACGATTAAGCGATCGTGGATTTGGACTTTTTCGACATCGATTTCCTCAATCTGATCTTTTATTTTTCTCCTTGCTTTTCTAGGCGCTCTTTTCAAGAGCTCTTCAAGAGAGGAAGCGGCTTTTTGAAAGCCATATTTTTCAATGGCCTCCCCTCCGGATTGCATGAGAACGACAATGGCCCCGGCAAAAGCTTCGTTGAGAAAAATCGCTGTGATGATCGCGAGCATAGCGACGATGTCGGAGGCAAACTGCCCTTTAAACATGCCTCGAAGGGTTCTAAAGACAATCGGAATGCCTCCTAAAATCAAAGTGGCAAACCAAATGCGATGGCCCCATATTGTGTTGGATGGGCTGAAGAAAAAGAAAACGCCGAGGAGAATGCTCGAAAGAACAAGAGGCGGAGCCGGGTAGGTTTTAAAAAATCGATAGAACCTCAATTTAAAGACACCCTCTTTGTTTCTTTTCATGTATCATATGTGGTATAAAAATACACATTTCCTATGTATGAAGATCGTAGAGTCGGCGCTGTTATATTGATGGCAGGAGTGGGAAGCCGTTTTGGCGGCGATACTCCTAAACAATTTCTCTTTCTCAAAGAAAAAAGGGTCTATCTTCATACGCTGGATGTGTTTTTGAAGACGGCCCTTTTTGATGAAATTGTGCTCGTCTGCCATCCTGATTGGCAAGAGATTGTCCGTCGAGAGGTGGCGAGTGTTACCATCGTAAACGGCGCTGCGACCCGCCAGGGATCTGTCTATAGGGGGCTTTTTGGTTTTGTCAAAAAGCCGGATATTGTCGTTGTCCACGATGCGGCGCGCCCCCTTGTTTCAGAAGAGATCCTCAAAGAAAATATCTCGCTTGCGATTTTATATGGCGCTGTCGATACATGCATCCCCTCTGCAGATACTCTTGTCTTCGCGCCTTCCAGAAAAACCATTGAATCGATCCCTAAAAGAGAGAACTTTTTACGCGGCCAGACGCCGCAATCTTTCCGTTTTGACCTCCTCTTAGAGGCCCACGAGGAAGCCCGTCTTGGCGGTATTTGTGGCGCTTCCGATGATTGCCAGCTCGTTTTGAGAAAAGGGCATCCCATTCATATCGCTTTAGGAAATGATAGAAATATAAAAATCACAACAGATTTAGATTTAAAAATAGCTTCTGTTCTAATTAATATATAAATTCTTGACAAAGTAATTAACTTAAACTAAATTGAAGGAGATGGTGTATTGTCGATAGGGAGGTCTTATGTTGAATCCTATGCAGATCGAGCAGGCCTATAAAGATTTTATGGGCAATCTTCCTGCTTGCGCACATGATGGAATTCTCTCAATTAACTTAGGGTTTCTCTACGATCAGGGTCTTTTGGGGACCATGTCGGCAAATGACGATGATTCTGAGGATCTTACGCAATATTTTCACGTGATTGAAAGTCCGGAGAAGGTCACTTTATTCAATGAGCATTTTATGGTGTGGATTATTCCGAAGATGGAGGAAGAGCAGCCGGTCACTTTTGTTTTGATTGCGACAAATCAAGGGGAGAAGGCGCAGCTTGAAATTGTGTTTACGACCCATGGGGTGTACAATAGTCCTCGGTATGTATTGAAGGTATTGCAACACTTTCTAGCTGATATGCTTGAGACTGAAGCGACGTTGATTTCCTTTGAAAAAAATGGATAAATTATTACCAAGCAGAGAAAATGGTGTCGGCGATTTTTTGTGCTAATTTTTCGTAAAGCGGCCTGCCTGCAGCTTCGTTTGCAGATTCAAAAGATTCGAGCTGGCCAAGAGAAAAAGGGAGAACGGTCGTTGGGATTCCGTCGGAATTGAGGAACGCAAGATCTTGGATCGAGTCTCCGTCGACGTAATCGTAATCTGTATCGGCAGAAATAACGTAGGGTCCTTTCGCAATTTTGTTCGAAGATCTTTCGATCAAAGTAATTTCTGCGGACAAAGATCTTCTCCCTTCGCAAGCGACGATATTTTTTCTAATTTCTCCGGAAACTTTTTGCTTATCTCTTCTATATCCAACGGTTTGATTTGGTTCGTTTTTGAGCGTCATCGTGAGGAGAAAATCTCCCTCGGATGTTTTGACATTGGCAATGCCTGAGGCCGTCACAGTGCGAATCACTTCATCTGTAAATGTTCCGTCGGTGTCTCCCGTTGCATAAGGGATGACGAGGGTCGGTTTTTGTCCTTCCGGAAAATCGGGCGACCATCGGTATCCGCATCCGGAGAGAATCAAAAAAAGAGCGCAACATCTTCCGATTTGGATCACGGAGAGGATAGATCCTTTAATTTTTCTCGGGCTGTCAAGGCTGCCGGCGTCTGTGGATATTGGGAAATGACTTTATTGTAGTAGATTTTTGCTGCGGGGATTTTTTTTGTTTTTTGAAAAAAAGCCCCGGTATTTAAGAGGTTTAAAGCAAAAGCTTCTTCCATTTTATGGATGTATTCTTGCGCTTCGGCAAGTCTTGTTTCGCGAGGGAAAACAAGACGGAATTTTCGGATGGTTACTTCGGCAAGATCGAGCAGATCCGGATCGAGGCTCCGCCCTTGGCATTGCATATAGTAAACATGGATTTTTTCTAGATAAGCTTCTGCGGCCAGTTCGTGTTTTGGAAAGCGCCGGATGAGTAAATCAAGGGTTTCCAGGCTCGGCTTGTAATCTTCCAGTTCTGCTTGGATGCGCGCTTTTCCAAGAAGCGATTTTGCTGCAAATTCGCTATGAGGAAGCGTCGCGATGACCTCATCGTAGATCGAGATCGCATCTTCTTTCGCGGAAAGGACTTTTGGCGCTTTATGAGAATGGAAAAGGGGTTTTTTCTCTCCGTGGAAAAAGCGCTCTGCAATCCCGAATTTATAGGAGATCGCATCTTCAAAACGTCTTGGAGCCACCGGATTGTTTAGATAGGCTGTGAAGTAGTCGTTTGCAATCAGTGGATGGCCCAAATTCAAGTACGCTTCTCCAATCAGAAACGCGGCGTCTTGGGAAAAGGGGCTCGTGGAGAAATGATAGGATAGAATGGTTGCATAGTCAATGACCGCCCACCAGTCTTTATCGTTTGCCGCTTGCTGGAGATACCCATTGTATTCTTGCGCCGAAGGTCCTTGGTTTTCCCAGGTTAGCTCCTCGAGCTCTAAAGACATCAGCGGCAGGGCGCAGGCGAAGAAAGAAAAAAATATTTTTTTACAATTCATAATAGAGGGAAAGGGTAATAAATTTTGACGATTGTGTCAATGATATGATCATTTAAATTAGATTTCAAGAACCTGCTCGGCCATGAGACGCTTCAGTTTTCTTGCAAAAGGGAGAATCAGGCCCCCTGCGATGATGCTGGCGCCGCCCACAATCAAAAAAACTTTTGCATAAGATATATTGCTTTCGGCAAGCGATGCGGGATGGATAGATAAGTGAGGCGCAATTGCAACGTATCCAGAAATCACCCCGCCAATTCCCGAACACAATTGCCAAAATCCCATCATCAATCCTTCTTGCCCTTCAGGAGCTAAGCTCCCTACCATAGAAATCCCAAGAGGGCTGACTAAAAGTTCGGCAAGAGAAAAAATTGCATAGGCAAACACGATATACGAAGAGGGCATGAGAGAGCCTCCCATATACCGCGCGGCAGTAGCTAAAAAGCAAAATCCTAGTCCAATGATGATCAAAGAACTCGCAAATTTTATAGGGAGGGGAGGGTTTTTTTTCTTCTGACTTAAAAAGAGCCAGACTCTACTTAAAATAAGTCCAATCAGGATCACAAATACCCCGTCGAATGCAAAAAATGAAGAGGGGGGAATGTCGAGTCCAAGAAATTTTGTGTCTACATTGCTCGCAATATAGACAGAAAGAAAAGAGGGCTCTAACGAATAAAGAGTCCAGAATATAATCGAAATTAAAGAGAGAGATAGGAATGCAATAATTTTGTTTTTTGAGCGTTTTGTTTTTTGCTGTAATGAAATCCTGATGAGTACAAAAACGGTAAATATGAGTAATAAGAACATTAAAATATTATTGATTGTTATGTTTTGAAACAAAAGCATTGTGATTGGCACTGCGAGAAGGGAGCTAAAGATTAAGCAGCCCCAGATGGATCCGCGGGACCAATGGACTTGAGGGGCGATCGAGCGTCCTTTGTGAGGGGTGATTTTCTTTTTTGCAAAATGGAGGACAAAAAGGGAGCCGATGAGGCAAAGGGCGTTGAGTCCGAATTCGAAGGGGAAGCCCCAGATTTCTGCGATATATCCGCCGAGAAAAATTCCAATGACTGCCGCGAGATTGAAAACGAGGTAAAATAGAGTGAATCCTGCATCGCGGAGAATGCTTGTTTTAGAATAGCAATGATCGACCATGCACCAGGTCGCAGGCGTTGCAAGCGCGTTGCCTACGACAAAAAGAGCAAGGCCTATGAAAAGAGATTCTCTTGTGGGAGAGCATAAGATGGCAAATCCGAGGGCGCAAAAAATAAGTCCTGCGCGCGCTGCATTTGTGTATCCTAGTTTTGCGGATAAATAGCCGCCTCCTAAAGGAAGAATCCAAATGAGGGCCATCGATGCGGAAAAGATCCCGTAGGCTTCGGAAGAGGACATCCGAAGGAAGTTTGTTTGGTATAAAACCAAGGAAGAGACGAGAGATCCGAAGGCGGCCATAAAAAGGGAATAAGAGGCTGTCAGCCAAGCAAGAGCTGGAGGATGACTATGAGCGCGCATAAAAAACCGTTGTAGGACCTTCCCTCAGCTCTACCAACGAGAATTTATTATGTCAATTGAATTTCAAATCCTTTTTTTAAGGAGTCTAATTTTTCTAAGAACTGAGGCTCTGTATTGACTCCCCAAGTCTCGTCGATGAAAAGAGAGCCTAATTTTTTGGAGTGGCTGATGAATTGGATTTCAAGAGTAGATTTTCCCGGATGCTCGCGGAATAATTTTTTCAAAGAGAGGATGTGGCTTAATTTTGTTTTGTCTGCATCGAGGCGAAGAACCAAGTGTTTTATTTTTTCTTTTTCAGGATTTTCCACGGGACTCTCCTTTTTCTTTTCTTTTTTCCATTTAGGCTCTCCATGTTTTGATTGCGCTTTGAGTTTGTCGTAGAGATCGTCGCAAATCTTTATTTTTTCCTCAGTCATTGTGGAAAGATCTTCGAGGAATTTGCAAGAGAGATGGATTTTATTTTCTTTCCTTTCTATTTGGAAAAGGGCGTAGATCAGGCGGTTTTCTTGGAGGATGCTATTTTTTTCTTCATACATTTCCGACCAGATCGGGAGTTCGAATTTTTCCATCCCATCGCCGATATTGAGGATCGCAAATTTTTTCTGGCTTTTGCTTGAGATTTTTACTTGGATGGCATCGATGATGAAAGCGGCTCTTGCGAAGGTGTTGTCGGCAAGTTTTTCAAAATCGCTCAAAGGAACGCAGGAGAGCTGTTTAAGCATTTTTTTATAGGCGTCCATCGGATGGCCCGTTAGATAGAATCCCAAAAGATCTTTTTCTCTTTGCAGAAGATGGGCTTTCGATGCGGGAAGAGAGACGGGAGGTGGATTTGCAAAGGGATTAGAGGGTTCTTCGATGAGAGAAAAGAGGTTTAAGATGCCAAGAGAAGCCTCTTTTTGATGCAAATTCACATGGGCCATCATGGGATCTAGGCTCAAGAGGAGCGCATCTCGGCTCCAGAGCGTGAAATCAAAACAACCGGATTCGATGAGGAGCTCGATTTGTTTTTTTCCGGCTTTTCCTTTTTCCATTCTTTCGAGGAATTCGTAGAGGGATTTGAAGGAGCCGCCTTTCTTTCTCTCCTCGAGAATCGCATCCACCACATTGCTGCCAACTCCTTTGATTCCGGACATGGCAAACCGAATCCCGTTTTGCGAGGCGGAAAAAAGGTTTCCGGCTTCATTGATGTCGGGAGGCAGGACGTGGATTCCAAGAGATCTGGCTTCTCCAATGAGTTTGGCGACTTTTGCCGTATCATCCCGGTCACATGTCATGAGAGCTGCCATCCATTCTCTCGGGTAATGGGCTTTGAAATAGGCTGTGGCATAAGAGAGATAGGCGTAAGCTGCTGCGTGGGATTTGTTGAATCCGTAGGAAGCGAATTTTTCGATTTTATCGAAGATTCTTCCGGAGGTGTCTGCATCGAGATGGTTTTTTTCGGAGCCGGATATGAATTTTTCCCGCTGCTTGGCCATCTCCTCTTTGTCTTTTTTTCCCATGGCTCTGCGAAGAACATCCCCTTCGCCTAAAGAAAAGCCCGCAAGAGCGCTTGCAATTTGCATGACCTGCTCTTGATAGACCATCACGCCATAGGTTTCGGAGAGGATGTCTTTCATGAGAGGATGATCGATTTCGATGGACTCTTTGCCGTGTTTTCGGTTGATGTAGGAAGGGATCATGTCCATAGGGCCGGGGCGGAAGAGGGCGACAACGGCAATGATTTCTTCGAAGCAATCGATATGGAGCTGCTTGGCTAAATCGGCCATGCCTCCTGTTTCGATCTGGAATACGCCGAGAGTTTTTCCCTGATTGATGAGATCGAATGTCGGCTGATCGTCGAGAGGGAGATTGCTCCAATCGATTTTCTTTTGGGTGTTTTTCTCGATTTCGTCTGCGCAAATTTGGAGGGAAGTGAGAGTTTTTAATCCCAAGAAATCGATTTTTAGCATGCCGACGCTTTCGACAGGCTTCATCGCATATTGAGTGACGAGCATTTCGGAGTCTTTTGCCGTGCAAACGGGGATATGGTTTGTGATCGCCGCTTCAGAAATAATGAGGCCTGCCGCATGCGTACTTGTATTGCGGATCGACCCTTCTGTTTTTTTTGCCATCTCGAGGACCCTTTTGGCTTCCTCGTCTGTGTGCATGAGCTTTTTTAGTTCGGGGTCGATTTCAAATGCTTTTTCGAGCGTCATGGAAGGGTCTTCGGGGACGAGAGCGGCAATCGCGTTGACTTTGGAGAGAGGGACGTTGAGAACTCTGCCCACATCGCGGATGGCCATTTTGGCTTTCATGGTTCCGAAGGTGATGATTTGAGCGACTTTGTCTTTTCCATATTTGTCGATGACGTATTGAATGACCTCGCCTCTTCTGTTCATGCAGATGTCGACGTCGATATCGGGATACGAAATTCTTTCCGGGTTGATGAATCTTTCGAAAAAGAGGTGGAATCTAAGAGGTTCAATGTCTGTGATGCCGGTGAGATAGGCAATGATCGATCCGGCGGCCGAGCCGCGGCCTGGCCCCATGGGGATCTTCCGTTTTTTCGCCCAATCTATGAAATCAAATACAATGAGCATGTAATCGCTCATTCCTTTGGAAGAAATGATTTCGAATTCGTACTGGAATCTTTCTTGAACGATTTGCAAAGGATCTTTGCCCGGGTATTTTTTGGCTACCTCGGCAAGCTGCGCTTTGCTATAGCGGATGGGGATTTGACTTGTGCAAAGATCGAAGAGATATTTTTCCGCTTCTTTGAGACGCTCGTCTTTTTCATATGGCTTTCCGATTAAAGAAGGGGGGATGAAGACGGGGTAGTGCTTTGTTTTAAAATCGAGATCGCATTTGCATTTGTCTGCGATGCGAACTGTCTCGTCGATGGCGCCTAAAAGATCTTGAAAAAGATCGCGCATTTGTTCAGGGGATTTGAAATAGGATTCGTGAGTTGGACTTGTGTCTCGTTTTGGATTGGGAGTTCTATTTTTTGGATTCCCCATGGAATCGCGCTCCCAAGTCTCGACAGGCTCTCCGGATTGAATATTGAGCAGGATTTCATGGGCTTTCCAGTCTTCCCGATCTAAATAGTGGATGTCGTTTGTGGCGACAATTGGGATGCTGAATTCTTTGGAAAAGGAAAGGAGCTTTTCTTCGACCTTTTTTTGGGAAAGGGCAAATCCCCGCGCCTTTTGCAAGAGCCATCCTTCGGTTTGCATCTCTTCTTCATCGAGGGGATGCCTTTGGATCTCTAAATAAAGATCCTCGCCAAAGATCGATTGATACCAGGCAATTTCCTTGCGGCACGCCTCTTCTGCTTCTTGAAGGATCTGATAGCCTAAAGGGCCATGAATAGATCCTGTAAGACAGATGAGGCCTTCTTTGTGTTGTTCAAGGAGCTCTTTGTCGATGCGGGGCTGATAATAAAATCCTTCGAGAAAGCCAAGAGAGCTGAGCTTGCAGAGGTTTTTATATCCCGTAGGATTTTTGGCAAGAAGTGTAATCGGAAAACCATTCGGAGTGCCATAAATCCGTTTTTTTTCGAGCCTTGAACTTGGCGCCATCCAAATTTCTGTGCCGAAAATGGGCTTGATCTTTTCTGCTTTGCATGCTTTGTAAAAGTCGATGGCTCCATAGAGATTGCCATGATCTGTGAGCGCGAGAGCGGGAATGTTGTATTTCCTCGCTCTTTCCGCAAGAGCCGTTACGGACGCGGTTGAATCGAGAATGGAAAATTGCGAATGAACGTTTAGAGGAACCCAAGTCATATGCAAAGAATATCAGGGGATGCCAATTTATGAGTATTAGTTTTCGATGCTTTCAAAAGGCGCGGGCTCGAATCCGTTGCATCTCAAATTTATCCTTTCTTTTTTCGTATTACTCTCCTAGTCTATAAGACAATTAAAGGATTTTCCGTGAATCGCTCAATCTCTCTACCAACGCATCCTGTTTTGTATAAAGCGTTCTATCTTGCCTTTCCTGCTGTGTTTATTTTTTTTACGTTGGCAATCCTTGTGAGCTGCTTTGGTTTTTCTTTCCAAGAGGCCCAACAGTATTGGCCTTTCCCCGCTCTTATCGGAGGGGCCTTTCTCTTGTACGTTTCTTTTGTTCAAGGGAACCGGCATTCCTTTCAGAGTCAACAGAATGCCGAGATATCCCCTGATATTTTAAAGCAAAGACTGGATAAAACATATCGATCCATTCGATATGGGATGATGTGTTACATCGGGACTGCAGTGATCCGAGTTCCCTTTTCTCATGAATTAGGACAAATGGCTGATTTACTCGCATTATGCTGTTTTTTAGCTATGGGTGCCTACTTTCGCGAAATTTTATGCCTATATTTGCGCGACACCAAAGTATCTAACGAAGAAATAAAGAACCGTTTTATTCAAAAAGGGGCCTTTTTGATTGCCGGATGGATTGTCTTAGGAGCTTTCTTTTTCAAAGCGAAAGGGGGAGTAGGGGGCTGGTTATTCAATTTTCAACTCTCGAATCTTCTTTTAGCGCTTGCTTGCATCGTATATTTGGTAGGTGTTCTTGGTGTTTCTCTATTTGCAAATAGGGAGAAAAGTCTATCCGTTGGAATTTTCAATAGCTGCCTTGCTTTTGGAACTACGTTCCCTCTTGCTTGGGGATATGATTATGTTCATCCTTACTTGTTTATAGATATTCCAGCCTGGATGATTCAGCTTCCGATTTTGGCCCTCTCTTTACTTGCTAGTTTTGGTATTTATTTTTCTTCTCAATCAGGACTCAGGGAGAAAATATTAGGACATAGTTGTTTATGGTTTATTCGATACGCAGCATTTGTTCTAGCTTTTATTTTTCTCTGGGCAATCTCAGTGCGATATGCCGATATGAATCCCCAAATAGCCTTCCTGTTTTATGGAAGTTTTTTCGCCTTTATTTCTTGGATTGAAAACAGAACGCCTCGCTTAGTTATGATGGCGACAATCATTGTAGTGGGCCCTCTTCTATCAAGGATACTTGACTTCCTATTGAAATAGAAGATGGGTCAAATTATGACTGATTATCTCGTCGAAATCGTTTTTAAAGAAATCTCTGCAGAAAAAATAGGATCTCTATTAATAGATTTGATTTCTAACGGAAATGGATTGATAAATTATGATATTACCTTTGAGTGTCCTGAAATAAACTGGAATACAAAAGAACTGAACAGAATTTTTGTTGATAATAAATGTTTTGGGTTATTTGTTAATTTAAATAAATTAAAA
Source organism: uncultured bacterium (assembly GCA_964405125.1). Taxonomy (GTDB): domain Bacteria; phylum Chlamydiota; class Chlamydiia; order Chlamydiales; family SM23-39; genus DAIDHZ01. The sequence continues at coordinate 2,030 of CAYOMT010000017.1, read as the reverse complement.
GCCAGGAATGTCAATCTGCCTAATTGTGGGATAGCTGTCTATAAGTATGAAAACACTGCCGATTTAGAAATTAATTTTCAATTATCTGATTTAAGGGATTTTTCTCTGAAAAATTTGGGGAGGGATTTGATGGAATTTGCTAAAGGTATCGCCGATCAATACCAAATAGATCAGTATTTATGTGGCATCGAGCCAGCTCATGATTTACAAACAAGACTCTTTACAAATGAAAAACTTGGTCCTTTTTCTTTTGTAGATAAAAAAACTAACTAAGCCCTTCTTTTTGTTAAAAAGTAGATGCAATTTTGATGGAGATCTAAAACAACATGCATTCGACCAAAGAACCAATGTCCAAAGGCTTTGAATATTCAAAAGAATTTCTTGCGGTTACAGTAATCGATTCAAGCACAATCGAGAGCCTTTTGTTAATTGATGTGTTCGAGTAAAAGTGCTATTTGATCCGGCGACGGCAGCTCATTCCTAAACTCTTTCGGCAAAGTCGTTACAGTTTTGTAAGCAGCGATGTTAATGGGTTTGTTGCTGTCTTTAAGAGCATATTCAACAATCAGCCTACTTTTTTCTCTGCATAGGATAATCCCAATTGATGGGTTTTCATCAGCAAGGCGGACAGTGTCATTGAGCACGGCCAGATAAAATTGCATTTTCCCAACATGTTCGGGAATGAAGGGGCCCACCTTGAGTTCAATCGCGACCAATGATTTGAGCTTGCGGTGATATAGGAGAAGGTCGATGAAAAATTCTTGCCCGTCTATTTCAAGCCGATATTGAGATCCTACGAAGGTGTAGGCATTACCAACCTCTCGCAAAAACAATTCTATGTTTTTGCCCACCGCACGCTCCAGCTCACGTTCCGTGTGTTCCTCTCCAAGCTCTAAAAAATCAAACGAATATTCGTCCTTCATCGCCAACTTAGCTTCAGGAGTCATTTTTTTCGGAAGATTAGCCTCAAAATTTTCTTGACTGGCCATCGTCCTTTCATACGTTTTACTCTCTATGTAATTCAAAAGGGCGCGGTAACTCCAAGCATTCTTCTTGGACATGCGTATATAAAACTCTCGTTCTAAGCGATCTTGGCATTTCGATAAGATAGCCACATTGTGAGACCAGCTAATTTCTGCAGACAGTGTCTGCAGTTTCTCATAATCCCGATAAGAAACGTATAAGTCCCTCATAATCCATAAGTTACGAGATGAGAATCCCTTGGTCTTTGGAAAAAAATTTCTTAAATCGGCTGCAAGCCGCTCCACGATGGAAGCCCCCCAACCGGCGGTTTCTTGTTTTTCATGAATGATTTGGCCGATATCTCTATAAATTGAGACCAACTCGACGTTTACAGCCTTTATCGCTCTTGTTTGAGCAGCCTCTATTTTGCTGACAATTGTCTGTAAAGTTGAAGTGTATTCACTAGAGGAATCGCCGTGGATAGCTGGCTCATCCAATATGCTTTCTGGCTTCTTAAACATTAGTCATGCTCCCTATTTCCTTTTCAAATAACAATCGAATCCCCTCACACAAGAGAGCAGATTTATCAGTTTTTCGACGCTCTCGGAGCCTTTTAATAAATAACTCGGTTAGAAAAGTCTCTTCCTCTTCCGTCATGTAGACTGTCGTCTTGGCTTTTTTGGAAGTTTCTGTTTCTTTCTTTGGCATGGCTGTTCCTAAATTTTAATCCACTAAAATGCCATGGGTTTTCAAAAAAGTCAAACAGCTACATCAATTTGACAGCCTGACGTTCCGACGGTTTTTTATTCAGCTTATGTGCGAGTGCATCTTGCTAGGGGAAATGTTTACATTTGAGGGAAAATATTGATGCAGCCAGAAAAATGAACCTGTCTTGGGAAAATTTCAGTAAGGAAATAGTAAATTTTTCGGAGCAAGAATCTCATCTTCTATTCGATCCATCGGGTCCAAGCACTCAGTTGTTTCGCTGGGATTTATCCCAAACATAGGTGATTACGCTTTGACGGGGGCTTGTTCTTTGATATCGCGCGTTTTAATCCACCAAAGCG
>CAYOMT010000016.1:0-17727 GCA_964405125.1 uncultured bacterium | reverse complement strand
CCGAATAGGGCTCGACACCATGAAGGAGCTTTTGAGATTGATTCAAGCGGCAGGCCTCTCTGATTTGCAGGATTTTAATTTTAAACTCAAGAGAGATTGCGTTTACCCAATCGATACGGAATATAAAAGTTTTGGACCCGTTTTCTGTGGAAAAATGGGAAGATTGTCGTGGCTTGTAAAGCTCGAAGATCTGGAGGCTTTTGATAAGGTAGTTGAAGATTTGTGTGCAGAAGAGGCGAATCAAGAATCTGAAGCTTTAGCAAAGAGAAAGGATCTCGGAGAAAAAAGCCCCTATGAATTAAAACAAGAGAGGAATGATCGGCTCGATGCAGTGTTTAAGCTCAGTCAAAGATCCCATCCCATTCAAGTTTCATTAAAAGATCTGGGGATTAAACAGTGAGTTGGTTGAGGTCTTTTCGCCAATCGTGAGATTTGCTTATTTGACAGAGGCTTTTTTTTGTAAGCCGTTTTTGTTCCCAAGCCGTTTTGATCCCTTCGTCTTCCCAAGGGGCGGGAACGGGAGAGATTTGGTGTTCTTGAGAGGATTCATATACAGGATTTAATGGATCCAAGATAGGAGTTATATGAGAGAATTGAAATGTCTCGCGAGCAATGCTTCGAATTTTAGAGTTAATTCTAGGATCTGTGCAGAGTTTGTAAGCTCTTCGTAATTCTGAATACGTGATTTGCTTTCCAAAGCAAAAAGAATCGGGAGTGATCGGGTAAGGATTGTCATTTGTATCTATACAAAAAAGAATTGGAGTGATTATGGCAGTTGCATTTTTTTCGCGTCTTTTGTAGTTATCTGCAATCATTTTGTTCAGGGCGGTTTTGCATTCTCGTGTCACGGAATCGGTTTTGGGTTCTTCGTCTAACTTCGGCAGAGAGGCTCCTGAAGGGCTATAGAAACGAGGGTCTTTTTCATTGATATCGCACCCTCCTATAGTGTAATCGTACACTCTTTCTGTCGCGGAGTTGTTTTTAAAAAATTCAAGCACATCCCACATGTGGCAATGATCAAACCCATAAACCATGATTGTCTTGGATGGATTGCAGGCATACTGCGCCGGAATAGATTCTTGCGCTGCCTCAGAATACGGATAAGATTCATGATTTGTAATATCAATATTTAAGTGTAATGTCATGTATAAAACCTAATTACTATATATTATACTGGAAAATAATGTTTTTTGTAACTAATATACATTTTTATAAAATATAGAATCTGAGTAAAAAAAGAACTTTCCTTTTGCGCATTGTTTGTTTCTCGTGTATAGAAAGTTTAATAGATCATGAGGATTCATATGCAACCAAGTGTCAATTTGGAAAAAGCTCTTTCGATTTTGGAGAAAGTTCGAGGAAAACCTCAAACTATGCCGGAGAGAAAAAGGTTGGCAATTGAGCTGGCTGCTTTGATGCTTGAAGAAACCGATCTCGTGATGAGCTCTTCGGAAAGAAAAATCCAAGCGCAGCTATCTCGCCTCATGCAAGATCCGGTGGGAAAAACTTTTACAACCGCAATGACCGATCAATGTTTCCGAAGCTCTTCCCACTTTCGCGTTGCAGATCAGATGATTTATCTCCTCGGTCAGTTGGGCGTTCCAAAATATCTAGATGCAATGAAGCGCTGGCAATTGTCTATTTTCAAAATGCTGGGATCTAATATAGCTCGTTTTTTTGTCCCTTTAGCTACCTGGAGTTTGAGAAAAGAGACCGCAAGGGTCATTTTGCCGGGAGAGGCTCCTTTATTGACGAAGCATTTGCAGGAAAGGAAGAAAGAGGGCGTTCGGGTCAATCTCAATCATTTGGGCGAGGCGATGCTGAGCGAAGAGGAGGCAAAAAGAAGGCTTGCTACCTATTTGGAGGATTTGAAAAATCCGGACATCGACTACATGTCGGTCAAAATTTCTACCATTTTTAGCCAAATCAATCTCTTGGCGTTTCAACAAACTATCGATTCCATTGCAGAAAGACTCGCAGAATTGTATCGCGCCGCCATGAAATATCCCGTTTCTTTGCCGGACGGGACTTCTCGCGCCAAATTCGTCAATTTAGACATGGAAGAATATCGGGATCTTCAGTTGACTGTCGCCGCTTTTTGCAAAGTTTTGGATATGCCCGAATTTGAGTCTTATTCCGCAGGGATTGTGCTTCAAGCCTATTTGCCCGATTCCCACCACTTCCAAAAAGAGTTGACTCTTTGGGCCGCAAAACGAATTCAAAAAGGGGGCGCTCCGATTAAAATTCGGATCGTGAAGGGAGCCAATCTCGCGATGGAGCAGTTTGAGGCTTCTTTAAAGGGTTGGGCGCAGGCTCCGTATCCATCTAAGATTGAGGTAGATGCGAATTATAAGCGGATGGTGATGTATGGCTGCGTCCGGGAGCATGCGAGAGCTGTTCGTCTTGGGATTGCGAGCCATAATTTATTCGATATTGCGTTTGCTTTGCTTCTTCGCTCTGAAAATGAGGTGGATTCCTATGTTGGCTTTGAGATGCTCGAGGGGATGGCCGATGCAACGCGTAGAGTGGTGCAGAGTTTAGCTGGAGACATGCTTTTGTATTGTCCGATTGCGACAAAGGAAGAGTTTCAGCATGCGATTGCCTATTTGATTCGAAGGCTCGATGAAAATACGGGGCCTGAAAATTTCTTGCGCCACGCTTTTGGACTCAAACTCGGCTCTCCTTCGTGGAAGATGCAGACGAATTTATTTTCCGAAAGCTGCGATCTTGTCGAATCGACATTTTTGGGCGCAAGAAGGGATCAAAATAGGCAATTGGAGCCAAGCAAGTTAGATCTGAAAGCCCCTTTTGAAAATGAGGCGGATACCGATTTTTCTTTAGAACAAAATCAGATTTGGGCGGCAGGGATTGCATCCAATTGGAAAAACAAAAAAATTGGGCATGTTCCTCTCGTCATTGGTGGAAAAGAGATTTTCGCAAATGAAGAAGGGATAGGCCAGAATCCCTCGGAAGGAGGGCGGCCCTTTTTTCATTACGCAAAAGCAGAAAAAAAACACATTGAAGAAGCTCTTGTATCTGCGAAAAATTTCGAAAAGCAGTGGTCTTCGCAAGGTTTTAACCATCGGATCCAGCTTCTTTCGATGGTCGCCAAAGTGTTTCGAGAGAGGAGAGCCGAGTTCATCGGCTGCATGATGCTCGATGGAGGAAAGACGATTGTAGAGGCCGATGCCGAGGTGTCCGAGGCGATTGATTTTGCGGAATACTACGCGCGCCAAATGCAAAAAATGTTGGAAAGGCACGAGCTCCATTTTGAGCCAAAAGGGACGGTTCTCGTTGCGTCTCCTTGGAATTTTCCATGCGCCATTCCGGCAGGCGGAATGTTGGCTGCTTTAGTTGCCGGCAATTGCGTTCTTCTCAAACCTGCCTCCGATGCGGTGTTAGTCGCTTGGCATGTTGTGCAAGCCATGTGGGATGCGGGAATTCCGAAGGAAGCCCTTCAATTTGTTCCTTGTTCCGGAGATGAGGTGGGTGGAGAGCTGATTCGAGATCCGAGGGTTAATTGCGTGATTTTAACAGGCGGCACGGCAACGGCGCAAAAGTTTTTGCAGATGCGCCCCGATTTAGATTTGGCGGCAGAAACAGGCGGGAAAAATGCCATTATTGTGACCGCTCTTTCCGATCGCGATTTAGCGATCAAAGAATTGATGCATTCCGCTTTTGGCCACGCAGGGCAAAAATGTTCTGCGGCATCGCTTCTCATTTTGGAGGCGGAAGTATATGACGATCCTCACTTTATGCAGCAGCTCAAAGAAGCCGTTGCCAGCATGAAAGTCGGAACTCCGTTTGATTTAACGACAAAAATTCCTCCTCTGATTCATGCGCCGAGAGGCGTTTTAAAAAGAGGGCTTACGACGCTTGAGCCGGGAGAAGAGTGGCTTTTGCAGCCAAGACAGCATCCGGATAATTCCTGTCTTTGGACTCCGGGGATTAAATTGCATGTGCGCCCCGGGGGCTTTACTCATATGACCGAGCTTTTCGGCCCTGTTTTGGGCGTGATGCGGGCAAAAAATCTTTCCCACGCGATAGAACTTGCCAATGCAGTTCCGTATGGCCTTACAACGGGTCTATTTAGTTTAGATGCGCGCGAGCAAAAGAAGTGGCTTGAGACAATTGTCGCCGGAAATCTTTACATGAATCGGGGGATTACGGGAGCGATTGTTCAAAGACAGCCTTTTGGGGGAACTAAATTGAGCAGTTTTGGCAACGGCTCTAAAGCGGGAGGCCCCAATTATTTACGGGAATTTCTCCATATTTCGCAAAAGAGTTTGCCGAAAGAAAAGGGGGAAATCTCTGAGGCTGTCGGACGTTTAATTCCTTTCTTGGAAAAGCTCGATTTGAGCGCGGAAAAATTGGGAAAGTGGATTGCGAGCGCTTCGAATTATGCGGCGGCTTGGCAAGATTTGCAAAAAGAGAAAGATCCTTCGCAAATTGTAGGCCAGGACAATTTCTTCCGCTATATCGGAAGAAAAAATATGGTTTTGCGCTTGGGGCTGCATTCAAATCGGTTTGATGCGCTTCTCTCCTTGGCTGCCATGCTGACTTGCGGCTTGGAGTTCCAGATTTCTTGCGAGGAGGAAATTTTTCCTTTTTCAGGCTCTCTTGTCAAAGAAACGGATGCAGAGTTTTTAGAAAGGGTCCGTCTCGGGAAAATGGATAGGGTCCGTCTTGTAGAAAAAGCGTCCTACGATCTTCTCAAAGCTTCTGCCGAAGGTTCGGTTCACATTGTGGATGAGCCTGTTTTGGCCACGGGGCGATTCGAGCTTCTCCACTACTTAAGAGAAGTTTCTCTTAGCATCGATTATCATCGATATGGTAACTTAGGCGCTCGAGAAATGGAACCTAGAAAGCCGATCTTATGAATATTTTGCATCTAGAGGCGTCGTCCGGGTGGGGCGGGCAAGAGATGCGCATCCTAAAAGAAGCCGAAGGGATGCGGTCTCGAGGCCACGCCGTGTTCTTGGCTGTCATGCGCAAAGGCGCTTTGGCGGCAAGAGCCAGGAATGCCGGTTTTTTTGTCTATGAACTCAATTTCAAAAAACCGTTTTGGATTTTCTCTTTAATTCAGCTTCTATTTTTGATCTTCTGGAAGAGAATCGATTTAATCAATACCCATTCTTCCCTAGATGGTTGGATTGGAGGGATTGCCGCTCGCATTTCCCGCCGTTTGATTGTCCGAACGCGCCATCTCTCGACGCCGATCAAGGCGGGGTGGAATAGCCGTTTTCTCTATGGATTTCTCTCTGATTTTATTGTGACAACCTGCGCATCGATTGTTCCGATGATTTCTCGGCAATCGGGCAAGCCCCTTTCCAAGGTCCGCTCTATTGCCACCGGCGTCGATCCCGAGAAATTGAAATTTCAGCAGGACGAGATCCAAGAATTTCGGGCAAAAATCGGAGTGAAGCCGGAAGATTTTTTAGTTGGCACCGTTTGCGTCATGAGATCTTGGAAGGGAATCAATGTCCTATTGGAAGCTGCTTCCTTGCTTCGAGAGATCCCGAACCTTCGCTTTGTGATCATTGGGGGAGGACATGCAGAGATTCACCATAAAAGGGCCAAAGAATTGCAATTGGATGGGATCGTTCATTTCACAGGACATTTGGACTCTCCTTTTGCAGCCATCAAGTCCTTGGACTGTTTTACTTTGCTCAGCACGGCAAATGAAGGCGTCTCTCAGGCCATTTTGCAAGCAGCTTTTCTAGAAAAGCCTTTGATTGCGACGACAACCGGGGGGCTTGGAGAAGTTTGTATCGATGGGAAAACAGGGATTTGCGTTCCCGTTTTTGATCCAGAGGCAGTAGCTCTCGCTGTGATGGCTTTAAAAAAAGATCCGGCTTTGAGAAAGGCTTTTGGAGAAAGGGCGCATCAGCTAGTTAAGAGCAGCTTTACATTACAAAAAACATTAGATCAGATGGAAGAAGTTTATTCTCAAGTAAAGGGATCCTATGAATGAGTTAATTTCTGTTTTTAAAGAGAAGTATTTATTTTTTATCGTGCAAAATAAGCGGTTTTTCAATGCGGGAATTGCTTGTTTTTTGGGCCTTGTCTTAACTGTTGTATATTTTCAGACAGCTCCAGGTCCAGAGGCTTACGTGGCGGCGGAGGAGTCTGTTGCGAGATGGAAAGAAACGGGGGATGATGTTTCTTATGTAGAGATGAGAAAAGCATTGAAGAAGGTCCCTGTTCTCGAAAAAAAATATACCTCGATGATCGCGCAGAAACTATTCCAAAGAAACCAGTTGGCGGACGCTCTTGTTTTAGCGCAAAAATCGATTCGGCAAATCGAGGAAGACGCCCCCTTTCATGCGGCATACGGAGCTTCCTCTCTTTTGATTGAACAAGGATCTTTCCAAGATGCTTTAGAAAAATCGGTTCAGCTCAAAGAAAACATGCTCTCGCAAGAAGGGCAGTCTCTTGCCGTAGGAGATCTTCTCTATGCGCATAACCTATTGCGCATTGCGTGCTTGCAGAAAGAGTTAAAAAATAAGCCGGGCGAAAAGGCGGCATGGGATGAATTGGAGAGATTTTTGGGCACAAAAGAAAACCTCTCCCATCTTGTGTTTGCAAATTTCAGGGAACAAGGTTTGGATTTAAGCCACTACATTGCCCAGAGAAAAAAGGAACTCTAGGAATTTTCTTCCATGATTTGGGCATGGCGGATGTAATAGTGGTAAGAAGTCCCGGCGAGAAGGCCTAAGAATCCGAAATAGAGGAAGGGGAGGAAAATCGCTACGACGATTTTGACTCCGCCTAAAACCATCTCTGTTGTTTTTTCTTGCTTTAGAGAGAAGTTGTAGAGTTTTTTTAGCTTTTTTTCGATCGCCACGGGAAATGCAATGGCCGTGATCGCGCCAATGGCCGCGAAAAGAATAGACCAGCCGGATCCTGTAAAGAAGTCGAAGATGCTCGAGATTGCGCCGATAAATATGGCGAGAGTTGAAAAAACTTCTTGCGTGTGCTTCCGGGCAAAGTTTTCGATTTGCTGTGTTGAGATCCCTTCTTTGATTTTGTCAGATAATTTCTTGTGAATCATGAATGCGAGTCCCTCTGCGTCTTATTCCTCATATTTAAATTTTGTTTATTTATTTGCAATTGTTTGTTTTTTTTCTTTGGATGGCATAGACTCGCTTTCTTCAGAGGTTGTTTTTGATTTATTTTGATCTTGAAAAAACATGCAGGATTGGATCTCTCCTTTTTGTGATAGGAGCTCTTTTTTGTTTTTCTTTTGTTGGATTTTTTATGTTTGAGTCCTTGGATCCTCTTCCCAATTTTGGAAGGCGCGAGATCGCTTTATCCGAAAAAAAACCTCTCTCCATTCCATTTGGACTCTCCGAAGGGAAGATTTCTTTGGCCGCGCCGAATATAGAAGGAGATTTTTCTTTGTCCATTGACCGCCCTCGTCCCGATATTGCCGCTGGCTCTTTTCCTACTTTTTCTCTTCGATTGAAAAAATCAGGGCAAAAGAAAAGGATCTCTTTGCCTGGGCGCATTGATTTTCTCTATGAAAATGGGCTTCGGTTTTCGGAAAAAAAGAGCTCTTTTTGGGTGGATCTTCAAGATATAGGCTCAAATCAAGTCAACGTTCAGGTTTTTGTTCAGGGCGCTCAAGGAAATGACGAAGAGGTGAAATCCTTTCATCTGACAGCCGAAGAGGGGCCTTTATTGAGTTCCCATGATTTGGCCTTAGGATCTCCTTTCAAATCTCTTGCCGAGGCTTCCCTTTTGGGACCCGATCTATTTTTGAAACAATATGCGGAAGAGGGCGTCTACCAGAGATTGAAAGTGGATCCTTTTGCAAAAGAAAAATTCCTTCTCTTGAAGGAAGGGGATTTTTTGGCCTGGCAAGAAGGGAAGTGGAATAAAATTCAGTCGATTCAAGAGGGGGCGGGGGTTCCGATTGCAAGAATTGTTTCTTTGGACGAAAAGACTTTGACTTTTGATGCTTGGGGGCTTGATGAATACGTTCGCTTTTCTGTATGTTCTTTGCAACATGCGCCTTTTAGGACCAAGGGGGACGATTTTATCTCTTCGATCCGCGTCCGTTCTGAAAAACAGATTAGCTGTATGCTGGAAAAGCAGTGTTTTGTTTTGCGCGCCGGGGACTTGGTTTTGAAGGAAGAAAATCGTTGGAAGGTTCTGCGCAAACCCGAAGAAAAAGAAGCGTATTTACAAGGGAAAATAGAGGGAGATCTCTTTGTGTTTGATCGGATTGATTCGAAAGGAGGACAAAAGATTCTTCAAGGACATCTTTTTAACACAGGCAGATCTCAAATGCTTCCGATTCACATTCCCGTCCAATCCATGAAAAAACAGACAAAGAGGAAAGGGTAATGCGCGCTTTATATCTTTTTTGTTTTCTTTCCCTCTTCGCCTCTTTTTCTCAGGAAGAAGCAAAATTTTCTCCCGATTTGGAGGGGGCGCAAAATTACAATCGGATGGTTCAGGATTTGCGCTTGCAGATCAAGGAAAAATACGAAGAGGCTCTCCAGGTTTCCCGCGTAAATGGAGGGGAAGGCGCGTATAAAGATTTGCTTTTGTCGATCAAGCATTTAAAAGGGCAAATCCATTCCTTGGAAGAGAAGTGGAGAAAAAGTTCTGTTTCAGAAAGCGCCCATTCCGAAGAAGCGTACGCCCTTTGGGATGTAGGAGAGACGACTCTTTCCCAGTTGATCATGGAGTATGGCGCGAGCGATTTTCTCTATATCATTCCGCAGGAGCTGAGCGCCATGAAAATCAGCCTCTTTTCGAGCGTCCCTTTGCCGCGGGAGTCGTGGAACGAAATGATCGAAATGATTTTGGCTCATAATGGCGTCGGCGTAAAGCGGCTCAATCCTTTTGCAAAACAGCTCTTTGTTCTCAAGCTCGATCCTTGCGCGATTGAAGGGATTGTTTCTAAGCAAGAAGATCTCGATCTTTTCCCAAGCCATGCCCGTTTATTTTTTGTATTGTCCCCTCCTTCGGAGCAACTGAAATCTCTGCAGGCATTTTTCGAGAGATTTTCCGATCAGAAGCAGACGATGATTCAGGCCATCGGCTCGAAAGTGGTTTTGATTTCAAATCGAGAAACCATAGAAAAATTGCTTGGTCTTTACAAAGCTGTCTGGGAAAAGGAGCAAGGAAAAGTCGTCCGCCTTTTGCGTCCTATGAAAATGGTCCCTCAGGAAGCGGAAAAAGTGTTGCGGGCATTTTTTACAGATACTGCCTTGAAAGCAAGGCCCAACTTTAGTCCGGTTGGCTCCGATGAGCTCACGATTCTTCCCTTGCCTCAAGGACTTGTTTTAGTCGGAGAGAATGAGACCGTGTCCCGAGGAGAAAAGGTGATTGCCGATTTAGAGGCGCAGCTCGATGATCCCGGCGAAAAAGTGATCTATTGGTATTCTTGCAAGCACAGCAGTCCGGAAGATATCGCAGCAGTCTTAGAAAAGGTGTATGATTCTTTGGTGGGATCGGGATTTGAGAAAAAGCCCCAGGAAACAAGCCCTGCTACGACGATAGCCGCTCCAGCGCCGCCTCCTTTATCCTCGGAGCCTGCTTTAACGCCTTTATATCCGGGGCAAAATGCGATTTACAATCCGGTATTGCCGGCAAATCCCCCTTTTGTTCAGCCGGGGATGATCGACAAGAATCAGAAAGTGGCATTTGGAAATTTTATTGTAGATCAAAAGACGAACTCGATTTTGATGGTGGTTCGGAGAGAAGATCTCGGGAAAATTAAATCGCTTCTTAAAAAAATGGACGTTCCTAAAAAAATGGTCCAGCTCGATGTTCTTCTCGTCGAAAAAAGGCTGACCGATCGGCGCGAGGTCGGGTTTGATCTTTTGCAATTCGGAACCAATGCAAGTCAGAGAAATGAAAACGCCGTGACTTTCGGATCTCCCCATCACTCTCCGAAAGGGGACGGGACTTTTGCAAAAGATTTTGGTCCCCAAGCTAATTTTGCAAAGGGAGTTCTTTCCTATATTTTCAGCCGGGATAGCGGCAAATGGCCTGCGATGGATATCCGCTATAATTTCCTTCTTGCGCAAGAAGATGTTCATATTAACTCCAATCCGTCGGCTCTTACGACAAACCAAGTTCCCGTATCGATCTCCGTTGTCGACGAAATTTCGATCAATAACGGCGCCTTTCCGGTCCAAACTCCGTCGGGCCTTGTCACGACGCAAGATTCTTTTACGCGCGCTCAATATGGAACTACAATTGTCATTACTCCGACAATTCACTTATCGCAAGATCAGGATGAATCGGATTCAGTTGGGTTCGTCTCTTTGCAGACGAATATCGAGTTTGATACGACGAAATTTTCATTCGACAACCGGCCTCCCGTCACGCGCCGGCACATTGAAAACGAAGTGTGCGTACCGGATGGAGAAACCGTTGTGCTTGGAGGCCTTCGCAGCAAAGTGGAGCAAGATACTCGGGATAAAATCCCATTTTTGGGGGATCTTCCCGGCATTGGGAAGCTTTTTGGCGCAGCAAAACAGGTCGATGTGACAACGGAGATGTTCATTTTCATTACTCCGCGCATCATCAAAGATCCCGTCGATGATTTGCGCTGCATTCGGCAGTCGGAATATCAGAAAAGGGCGGGGGATATCCCCGAATTTTTAGCTTGTCTCGACGAGGCTAAAAATCGGGAGAGAAGAAAGCTTTTTGGAAACAGTCTTAAAATGCTTTTTGATATGTATTAGAGGGCTCTTCGCATGGATGAAAAAGCAATTGCCGGCCGTTTTGGAATCCCTGTTTATGACGATATTTCCGATTTTCCTTTTGTGAAAGATCGAGTGGTTGTCATCCCTTATGGATTTGCAAAGCAGAAAAAATTCCTTCCGATCGACGAATCTGCGCAAGGCTTGGTTGTCGCGATATCCAATCCTCTTGATTTTGAGAGCATTTCAGAGCTTCGTCTTTTCTTAAAAAAAACAATTCTCCCTGTGTTTTGCCCTCGCAGCATGATTGAGTCTGCCATTGAAAAGTGCTATCACCAAAAAGAGGAAGAGACAAAACGCCTTTTTTCCGACTTAGAAAAAGATTCGCTAAAAAGTTCTGAAGAGATCTCGGAAGATTACGATCTTTTGGAGCAATCGGATGAAAATCCGGTGATTCGGATGGTGAATTCTCTTTTGCTTGAGGCCATTCAATCGAATTCCTCCGACATTCACTTTGAGCCGACGGAACTAGGTCTTTCCATACGCTATCGAATCGACGGCGTTTTGCAGCAAAAACATACGCCTCCGAAAGAATATCAATTGCAGATTTTGACCCGTCTTAAGGTGATGGCCAAGATGGATATTGCAGAGCATCGCCTCCCTCAAGATGGGCGCATTAAACTGCATCACGGAGGAAGGGAAATTGATTTTCGAGTGAGCACTTTGCCGACAGTCTATGGCGAGAGAATTGTCATCCGTATTTTAGATCGGGGCAATGTCGTTTTAGGCTTGGATCGGATTGGAATGAATGCATTGCATTTAATCCAGCTCAGAAAATTTATTTCGATGCCGGAAGGGATTGTTTTAGTGACAGGGCCCACCGGCAGCGGCAAGACGACAACTCTCTATAGCGCCATTTCCGAAATCAACGACAAAGAGCGCAATATCATCACCGTGGAAGATCCCGTAGAATATAAGATTGCAGGGATTTCCCAGGTCAATGTCAACCCGCGGATTGACTTGACCTTTGCAAGGGGCCTTCGCCATATTTTGCGTCAAGACCCCGATGTGATTATGATTGGGGAAATTAGAGATAAAGAAACAGCGGAAATTGCGATCCAGGCTTCTTTAACAGGACATTTGGTTTTTAGCACGCTCCATACCAATGATGCCCCTTCGGCGCTCACCCGCCTAGCCGATATGGGGATAGAGCCTTATCTTCTCGCTTCTTCCATTTTGGGAGTGGTGGCGCAGAGGCTCGTTCGCAAAATCTGTCCGGAGTGCAAGATCGAGTACATGCCATCTAGGGAAGAAATGAAAGAGATGGGATGCTTGAATCCCTTGCCTCTTTACAAGGGACTCGGATGTGCTGCTTGCTTTGGAACCGGATATAAGGGAAGGCTTCCCGTGTACGAACTCATGAATGTGTCTTCGAGAATCAAAGAACAAGTCCTGAAGAGCCAAGACTCCGAAGAGCTCCGTAGAGTCGCTATTTCACAAGGGATGATCTCTCTTTTTGAAAATGGGGTTCAGCTGGCTTTGCAAGGCAAGACGACGAGCGCTGAAATTCTCCGAGTGACCCGGATTGGACAAGAGGGGTAGTATGCCTTTATATCAATACGAAGCTGTTTTAGAGAAAGGAAAGAAAGTTTTTGGTTCGATCGATGCAGATAATTTGGCTGACGCAAAGCAGAAATTAGTGCGCAGGCAAGTGGCTGTTTTGAAAGTGGAGCCGCTTTCCGAAAGGAGCTTAAGGATCGTTTTATCTTCCAGCGAGCGCCTCTCTTTGACCTCTGAAATTGCGCGCCTTTTGCAGGCAGGACTGCCCCTTTTTGAAGCGTTATCTGCCTTGGAAGAAAAATATCGGGGACAAAAAATGCACAAATTACTCTTGGATTTGTGCGATAAAGTAAGATCCGGACAATCTTTTTCCCAAGCGTTGAAGCGGCATGGAGAATCTTTTGATCTTTTGTTTATTTCTATGGTGGCAAACGCGGAGAAAACGGGAAGATTGTCGATGGCTTTAGAGGAAATTGCGACTCTTTTAAATCGGCAAATCAAGGTCAGAAAACAGGTGGTTGCAGCGCTTTTATATCCTTCTTTATTGGCCGTATTTTGCCTTGTGATCCTTTCTTCGCTTTTGTTTTTTGTAGTCCCTTCTTTAAAAGAGCTTTTTGAAGGAAGGGATTTGCATCCTTTCACAAAGATTATTTTTGCGGCAAGCGCATTTGCTTGCAATACAAAAGGGCCTCTTCTTTTTTGCTTGGCGTTTTGCTTGAGTTTTGGAGGGTATCTTTTTTATTCAGGCAAAGGGAAGGAGACATTATCCAAAATAGCAGGACGGATTCCTTTTGTGAAAAATCTTTTGGCAAAAATTGCTTTTGTCCGATTTTGCAGAGCCTCAGCAACCCTTCTCGAAGGGGGGCTCCCTGTCATGACCGCATTTTCTCAAGCAAGAGCTGTCATGCGCCATCCTATTCTTGAATCGGTGATTGCAAAAGCAGAAGAAAGAATTTCGCAGGGAGAGCCTTTGCACGTCCCTTTCCAAAATCATCCGTTGATTCCCCCTCTTGTTCCCAGGATGATTTCGATTGCGCAGCAAGGAGGAAAGCTTGGATTTATGATGCAGCAAATGGCTCAGATTTACGAAGACGAATTGGAAGAGCACTTGACCCGCTTTGCAACTCTTGCCCAGCCGATTTTACTTCTTTTCTTAGGGGGAGTGATTGGGTTTGTCCTCCTTTCCGTTCTCCTTCCTCTGACCGATGTCAGTTCCTTTGTCGCTTGAAAAATCGGATGAGCCAGGATATAGTAATCTAAATTTTTCGAGGCAAATATATGAAACAGAAAAAAGCGCTGACTCTTTTGGAAATCATCATCGTGATTTTCTTGATCACCCTCATCACTGGCTCCATTGGATATAGTATGAAAGGGACGCTTGATAAAGGGCGGGTGTTTCGGACAGAGCAAGCCATTGAACAGCTCCGAGATCTTTTTCTCATGTGTCTTGCAGAAGGGGAATCGGGCGAGAGAATCGTTCAAGATCCCGCGGGGATGATTCGAAAGTATGGACTTGCGAAAAACCCGGAAAAAATTATCGAAGATGGTTGGGGAGATAAATTTAAGATTGTTCTCACAAGAAATAAGAGTGATTTTAGAATTACTTCAGATAAATTAAATAATTACAGAAATAGAACAAGTATTGCGGGGGCGCAGGCTGTATCTGTCACCGAAGATGTCTCGGATGAAGAATAAGCGTTCGATGACTTTGATCGAGGTGATGGTGGGGATGGCCCTTTTGATCATTGCCGCATCGGGGATTGGCTGGAAAGTGCATGGAATGATTGTCAAAAAACGGTTTGCATCCAATGTAGAGAGGATCCGTTCCCGTTTTTTGACTTGCCATAGAATTGCATTCAATATGCAATGCGATTGGATAGCCGATATTGAATGCGATGGAAAAAAAGTTTTTTTTAGAGTAAGCTGTAGGGAAAATCCGAAGGTTTTGGACCTTCCGCCTCTTGCATTGGATTCTTTGGAAATGAGGTGGGAAGGAGAGAGGGTGAGTAAGATTTCTTTTGAGTTTGCTGCAAGCGGAGACATCTTTCCTCATGGACGCTTGGAGATTCGAAATGAAGATGTCGGCAAAGTGGAGTGGAAGCTGCCCGATTTTTTTTCCCTTTATACGGGGAAAACACGGGGCCCTATCCATCCGATGGAATATCAATAAAAACGGGAAGTTATGAAAAAAATTCTTTTTGCGCTTTTTTTATGTTTAGGGGCTTTTTCTCTTCAAGGCGGAGCGCCGCATCCTCAGGTTGCAGGCTTGAAACAAAGACAGCCGAATTGGAGAGTGGATGTCGTTCAGATGTATCCCCAAGGCGTGCCGCAAGTGGTTATTTTTTACGAGCCCTTAGTCGGCGGATCCGAGCGTCCCGTCAAGCAGGTTGTGTTTTATGAAAGCGGACAGATTCAAACCGAAATGGATGTTGTTTTAGCAAGGGATGGCTCCCCTCAGTCTCCGGAGTGGAAGACAGGCATTATGCCTCACGGGACGCGGATCGATTTTTCCCCTCAGGGAGGCGTTCTCCGGACTTCTTTCTATTGGGAAGGCCTTTTAGAAGGGGCTTGCACGTTTTTCTATCCAAACGGGAAAGTTAGCGCGGAGACAACCTATCAAAATGGGGTTTTAGAAGGATCTGCGGTTTCTTATTACGAGGAAGGAAGTAAAAAAGAAGAGGCCTTTTATGAGAAAGGTAAGCTCGAGGGAGACGTATCCCAATACTATGAAAGCGGCGTAAAAATGTCCTCGGTTCCTTATGTTGCAGGCAATCCTCAGGGTCTGGCAAGGGAGTGGTATCCGAGCGGAGCAAAAAAATCAGAAAGACGGTTTTCTGAAGGCTTGCTCAATGGAGATGGGAAGGATGCTGCAGTCACTGTGTATTCCGAGGCGGGGAATGTGATAGAAATTGGGGATTTCCGAGAAGGGAAACCGGTAGGAGTCCACATTCGCTATCATCAAAATGGAAAAGAGGCTTACCGCGTTGCTTTCAAAAATGGAAAGAAAGACGGCAAAGAGCAATGGTTCAATGAGGATTCCTCCCTTGCCGGGTTTGGGGTCTTTCAGCAAGGCTTGCCTTTAGGAAAACACTACCGCAACCATCCAAACGGACAAACTGCCTACATTGCAAATTTTGACTCGAAAGGACAGCTTTTAGAGCCGATTGTCGAGTTGAATTCCGAAGGGAAGAAGATTCGCCAGTTTTGTACGGAAAATGACCAGTTTGTGGGCGCTTATCTCGAGTGGTATCCGGAAGGAGTGCCTAGAGTAGAATACTTTTATACAGCAGGCGTTTTAGATGGCGTGCAAAAAGAGTACTATCCGAATGGGCAGATCAAAGCTTCTTCCTTTTTCAAAGATCAAAAACGGGATGGAATTCACGAAGAATGGCATCCGAATGGAACTCTTTCCCGCAGAGTTCGGTTTGAGGAAGGATTGAAAGATGGCCAGATGGGCGAATGGTTTGCAAATGGCAATCCGAAGCTCGACGCATATTTTCAAAAAGACCGCCCGGAAGGGGTGCAGACAGAATGGTATGAAAATGGACAGTTGAAAGCGCGCGTAGAGTTTTTATCGGGCCTAAAAAATGGATGGTGGCGCGAGTGGAATGAACGGGGATCTCTTTTGTCCGAAGCGAATTATCAAAAGGATCAAATCCACGGAACGGCTCTTTCTTGGTGGGATAAAGATAAAATGAAAACCCGATTTCATTTTGAAGAAGGGAAACAAAATGGACGCCAAGAGTGGTTTTATGAAAATGGGCAAATGCAGCGCCTGGCCGTATTTGTCCAGGATGTTCCCGATGGGGACCAATTGACTTATTACAGCGATGGACGGTTTCAGTCGATGATTCCGTATAAAATGGGAAAATTGCACGGCTCCAAGAGAATTTGGGATGAAAAAGGAGCTCTTGTCGAAGAGGCGAATTACGCAATGGGGAAATTGGACGGAAGATTTTTCCAGCGCGCTTCCGACATGGGAGAAATCGTCTTCCATTATCGGGATCATTTTAAAAATGGTCTCCATGAAATCTTCTATCCTCCGAATGAAAAAGGGGAAAAGATTCGGGCCTTGCAAGCTTCCTTTGTCGAGGATCAGATCGATGGCATTGCGACCGAATTTACACAGCAAGGAGCTAAATTTTGCGAGACTCCTTATGTGAAAGGAAAGAAATCCGGCCTTGCTAAAATTTATTCTCCGGAAGGGAAGATCACGACGACAATCTCCTTTGCCGAAGATCAGAAAAATGGTCCTGTTTGCCAGTATTTCCCAAGTGGAAAGCTGTGGCGCGAAACGACTTTTGCAAACGATTTGCGCGAGGGAAAAGAAATCACATACCACGACAATGGAAAAATAGCCTCGGTATTTCAGTATAAAAATGATCTATTGGACGGCCTTTGCGAAAGTTGGAATAGAGAAGGCGTTCTCGTTTTCGAAGCAGAGTATAAAGAGAATCTTCGCCATGGGAAATTCAATAAATTTTACGATGACGGGAAGCCTTTATTAGAGCAAACTTTTGCCTACGACGCGCCGCAGGGAGAGAAGAAAAAATTTGATGCAAATGGCAAAATTACTGTCGTGCACCAGAGTGAAACAGCGAATAAATCGACTGTTAGATGATTGATTGTGAGGATGTTGTAAATTTTTTACAAAAAAACTTTAGTTTTTTTCAAAAAAGCGTAGCATGAAAGGAGCGATGATTTTGTCGCATTCCAACTAGGAGAATATCCCATGAATATGAAACAACCATCAAAACAACAACCAGCACCTGCAAATAAAGCGTCAGAGCAGAAGAAGCCGCAAGCTCCAGCAGCTCCTCAGCAAAAGCAAGTGCCAGGGAAGAAGTAATCTATTTACCCCGGTCGAAAGGCCGGGGTTCTTTAAGAAATTATATACTGATGTAAAATAGCGGTGCCGAATTTCCTGCTGCTTTTGAGACAAAGCAGAGGCGACGAAAATGGATTTGGCTTTTCTTTCGGATTATACCTTTCTTCGACAAATAGACTGCCTCCCTTTTTAAGCAAACCATGCTGGATGATCTCTTCTAAAATTGGATGAATGGGGAGATCGTACGGAGGATCCACATAAATTAGATCAAAGGGTTCTTTGAGCTTTTTGAGCGCTACCTGCGCATTGAAGGCGAGAAGAGTGGTTTGAGAAGAAACGTCTAGAGCCTCTATGTTTTTTCGAATGGAGAGGATGGCCGACTTATTCTTTTCGATGAATACGACATGACTTGCTCCTCGGCTTAAGGCCTCAAATCCGATGGCGCCGCTTCCCGCGTAGAGATCGAGGACGGATGCATTTTCTACCTCTCCTTGGCAAATATTGAATACAGCCTCTCTCAACATCCCTTGCGTTGGACGGGTGGTTACGACTTTCGGCGTTAGCAAGAGTCTTCCTTTAAATTTTCCGGCGATGATACGTAGCATTTTGGTTCGCTCTTATTGAATCGATTCAAAGATGTTTGGAAGTTCGTGGTCTTTTAGGAGGGAGCTT
>CAYOMT010000015.1:0-18090 GCA_964405125.1 uncultured bacterium | reverse complement strand
AACATCTCTCCGGTATCGGTTAGTTTTCGGATTTTGTGTTGAAATCCAAGGCCGTAGTATTTCCGTTTGAGAACGCCTGCCGCCTGGAACCCGAGAGCCCAGGAAGATTGGACCGGATAAAAAAGAGTTTCGGCCGCAAGGCCTCCGTAGGCGACTTCAAAGTAGCCAAGCGCAAGGCGCGAAAACCATCCGGAGCCCCAATTCCAACTCTTTTGTAAAAATGCCTGATCGACATGAAAAGAGCTCGATTGATTGTATTTTAAAGAATCTGTCCGGACGTTGATGATGCGGGAAGGGTTGGCCACATTTTCAATATCTATTTTTTGCTCGCTCGATTTTGCCGTATAGCTTCCGTATAAACAGTAATAAATCTGATCGAAAAGATATCCTTCAGGGCCCGCGACAAAGCCCACTTCGTATTTAAATTTCCCGTGGCTGCTCCCAAAAAAAGAGCGAGCCCAAGGGCGGAAAGTCAGCATCCAAATCGGCTTATGGCGCTGATAGAGAAGCGTCGCATCGTAATCAGAGGGGCGGAAAGAGGCCTCCCTCATCGGCGCGATCAAACGAAATTCATTATCTCCGATCCTCCCTTCCCGATACCGCCTTAAATCCTCCGCTCGAAACCGGTATTCATGCGTCGGAACCCCTTCCGCCTCAATTACCGTCGTCAAGAGATCTACATTTTCCGGACAAAGGGAAGAAAGAACGTGCTCTATTCTAAAGCGAACTTCTTCCTCTTCCCGATAGCGAACGTTGATGATCTTCATCCACAAATGATTTTTCCCCTGATCTGAAGGAACGAGATAGAGATGATAAAGATCAAATCCTTGTTCTTTTAAAGCGTAGGCAAATTCTTGCGCGATCTCCCTTTCCTCTCGAAGGGGCCCCAAAGGCTCTGTATCCACCGGCGCGGTGTACACGGCAGGATCTAGCGTTTTGGGGAAAAACCCGGAAGACGAACCAAAATTATAGTGGAAAGAGGCGCCGGCTGCGACCTCATTTCCTCTAGAAGAGCTCACAGTCAAGCGGAGTAAATCCCAAAAACAAATCTGCGCGCCCGCATTCACTCGATGCCGATCTTTATTTGCATCGTATTCGGCAGAAAGAATCAGGTTTTTCCAAAAGTATGTCGATTTTCTAAAAGGAGTCCAAGCAAGAGCGCCATAAAATCCTCTGATCTTTCCATGTCCCCAGCCGAGGGTCGCCTCTAAATTGGCCCCCGTCCATTCTTGCGTGGCTGCCGCATAAAAAGAATAGAATCGACGGCGTCCGATAAAATCATTCCATCCGACTGCTAAATCGGGGAAAAAAGGGATTTGATCCTCTTTTCGAAGCAAAACCACCTTCGCATTCGCAGATCTTTCAGACTCCTCGTTTCCATGGCAAACCCAATAGTTTCCGGTCATCTCGAGGTGATCGAAGAGCTGAAATCCAAGGCTCCAAATGGGGTGCGGCGGGACGTAGGAAAAGGCAATCCCCAAATCGCCCGCATCAAAAGTTCTCGCCGAAGGCATTGCAAAATACCCCCCTTGAGACTGGTAATTGACCATGAGAGGAAGGCGATCTGAGAGCTTCTTGTCAATCCTCGCAACCATCTCCAAGTCTTCAAATAATTGCGAAGACGGGGAATCCATCGTTATATTCGCAAAGGACTGGTGTCCAAAAAATAAAAAAAAAGAAAGGAGAGGAAGTTTCATCAGGTTCTGAGTATAAAGAAAAAATAATTCTTACAGAAGAACCTATGTTGAAGATTATCTCTATACCTTCTATACTCCTTACAAACTCTTAAAAGGATATTTGCTTTGGGATCACAATCGATGGCCTACTTAAAAGATTTTCGCGAACGGATTTTAAATAATGATTACCCGGGCTTTTTGAAGATTTGGGAAGAATACTGCTACGGCGACCAGCCGGATGGCGAAGAAATGATCGCCATTCTCGATGCTGTAAAAAACTCAGAACTTGCAAAACCATTTGGACTTCAGGTCGAAAGAGCGATCCCTCTTTGGAGAATTCTCACAGATGCAAATCACGCTCATGGAGTTCTTCGGCTCATTATCGACATCCAAACAACGCAAAGCGAACAATTGGCGGATCTTGCCACCGATCATCTCAAGGCGATCGCCGAAAACGACCCTCTTCTGCAAGAAAAACTTCGCCTAATCGGCCTGCGCACGAGAGAAAAATTTCAAGGAGCGATCCGCAATTTTGAACTTCTAACCCATATGGAAAAAGGGAATTTTGTCTTCCATACTTCCGGCTGGGGCACGGGAGAAATTGCCAGCGTATCTCTCGTGAGAGAAGAGCTCTCCTTAGAATTTGAACAGGTTCTAGGTCTTCAGTCCCTATCTTTTGATAAAGCATTTAAGACATTGATTCCTTTGACTCCCGGCCATTTTTACGCCCGAAGGTTTGGAAATCCGGACGCGCTCGAAAAAGAATCTAAAGAAAATCCGACGGAAGTGATTCGGCAACTGCTCCATGATCTGGGACCTAAAACAGCCTCTGAAATCAAAGAAGAGCTCATCGACCTCGTCATTCCTTCCGAAGAGTGGAACCGCTGGTGGCAAACAGCGAGAGCCAAACTGAAAAAAGATACTAAAATTGAATCGCCTAAAGATCTGAAAGATCCATTCCGCCTGAGAGAAAAAGAGCTTCCCCACGAAATGGCGTTCCATAAAGCGCTGGAAGCAAAACCCGGCGTTCATGCAACCATTCAAATGATCTATTCGTTCCTTCGCGATTTCCCTGAAACTTTGAAAAACGGGGAGTTCAAAGCCTCTTTAGAAAGCAAGCTGAAGGAAACTTTAGAAAACGAGCAGATCTCCGAGGCGCAAAAAATCCAGCTCCTCTTCCTTCTCGAAGATGTCCATTCTCCTTCTATCTCAAAACAAATTGCCGAATGCATCACTCAAATGCATCCTATGGCCGAAATCGTTCGGTCGATCGAGATCACATCGTTCCAAAAAAGATGCCTCCAATCTGCTTTAAAATTGAGAAAAGATGGGCGGGAAATTATGCTGGATCTTCTTTTGGTCGTCGACCAGAATACGCTCCGCGATTACATCGTTTTGGAGCTCAACTCCGGAGAAACGAAGGAAGCTCTCCACCAAAAACTCTCTTCTCTTCTCATTCATCCGATTGCCTTTCCCGAAGTATTCATTTGGTACTTTCAAAAGATCATGGATAAAAAATCCAAATTGCCTTTCGCAAATGAAGCGGGGAAAAACCGCTTTTTCGAAGGGTTGCTGATTCTTCTCGATCATCTAGAGCAAAAGCCGCAATATAGAGATCTCGTGAAGAAAATTCTTCTCCTGATTACAAACGACCGTTATGCGATTGTCCGGGAAATATTCGCCCATTCAAAAATCGAAGAAGTGAAAGAATATTTGCTCCTTGCGACAAAATGCGGGACCTTCACAGACCACGACATTAAAATTCTCCACTCGCTGGGAGAGGTGGTCCATCCTTCTCTTTCCCGATTGCGCAAAGACAAAGAAAAAGGGACAGCTACAGATCAAGTCATTTGGTCGACACAGGAAGGATATCTTAGAACGCAGCTTAGAATCCAACAAATTGCAACCATTGAAACGGTCAATAATGCAAAAGAAATCGAAGTTGCTCGAGCGCACGGAGATCTAAGAGAAAACGCAGAATTTAAAGCGGCTCTCGAAAGACGGGATCGACTCCAATCCGAGCTAAAATTCCTTTCCGACCAAATCAACCAAGCCCGCATCCTAACGCCGCAAGACATTTCTCTCGAAGAAGTGGGCATTGGGTCGGTTGTTCACTGCCAAGATTCGAAAGGAGAACATCTCCGATTTACCCTTCTTGGACCTTGGGACGCCGATCCCGAAAATAGGATCCTCTCTTTCCAATCCAAGTTTGCTCAAGCTATGAAGGGGCGCTCTGTGGGGGAAAAGTTTGAGTTCCAGGGAGAGCATTTTACAATTACGGAGATCAATAATTATTTTGATCAAAAAAAATAAGTTCGTGGTATAAGTAAACGCGATATGACGAAAAAATCAACACACCCAAGCCCTACGATAGAACTCGTGATCGCAAGTACGAACATGCATAAAATCCGAGAGTTCCGTTCTATGCTAAAAGTATTTCCGAATATCGATGTGTTGAGTCTTGCCGATTTTGCCGCCTACACGCCTCCCAAAGAAACGGGGAACTCCTTTGAAGAAAACGCCATTCTCAAAGCAGTGCAGGCGGCAAAACAGTTGAATCGATGGGTTTTGGCAGATGATTCGGGTCTTACAGTTCCTTCTTTGAATGGGGCGCCGGGCATCCACTCCGCTAGATACGCGGGGGGAGATGCGACCGATTTGGAAAACCGAAGAAAGCTTCTTTCTGAAATGGCCCATTTTATGGATGAAGATAGGGGTGCTTTTTACGAATGCTGGATCGCCCTTGCCTCTCCCGAAGGGCTCAAAAAAACAAGCAAGGGAACCTGCGAAGGATCGATCTCTCTCCAAGATAAAGGAAGAGATGGATTTGGATACGATCCTATTTTTATTAAACACGGGTACCACAAATCTTTTGCAGAACTCGGAGAATCGGTCAAAAACAGAGTCTCCCATCGAAGAAAAGCATTCGACAAAATCTTAAACTCTCTCGAAACGATACTATACTAAGGTGGAGTACCTGCTCGACGGATACAACATCCTTTTTTCTCTCGATAATTCTTCTCAAGGATTTAAAGTCCAAAGAGAAAAGCTCATTGAATACCTTCAAGAACGTTTTACAGCTCTGAAATTAAAAGGCCTTCTCATTTTTGATGGGTTCCATCGAAAAGAAGAAGAAAGCGGAAGATCGTATAAAAGCCCTCTCGAGATTATCTATACGCCAAAAGATCAAAATGCCGATTCTTTCATCGTCGAAAAAATACAGCTTTCCAAAAACCCGAAAGAATTCGTTCTAGTCACAAATGACGCAGGACTCAAAAGACACGCAAGGGCCTTGGGCTCCCGCGTACAGCCGGCCCAAGAGTTTCTCCTTTCGCTTGAAAAAACAGCTCCCGGAACAAATCAAGAAAAACCTCGCAAAGAAACAACGAAAAATATCGAACGGCTTCTAAAAATTTTCGAAGAAAAGAAAGAAACTTAAGCTTCACTTTCCGCAAAGAGAACAGACTTTGACAAGGAAACATCTGTCCATGGAAAATCTCGGATTAAACCGATTGCATCCAAAGTAGATGTCGCCCGATTGAGAGCAATGCGCAATTCTTTCACGCCCTCGCATTGCTTTAGATACCAACACCCGACTCTTCGAAAATCGAGAAGAGACTGTCTTTCATTCCGATAACGGACAATCAAATGGAAATGATCGAGAAGAGCCTCCCGAATATCCAAAGGGGTTCTTTGGATCGGATTTTGACCCTGCAAAGCCCTTTGAATATCTTCTACAATCCAGGGCCGGCCCATCGTGCCGCGCGAAACCAAAACAGCATCGCAGCCCGTGTAGTCAAACATCCGAAGGGCCGATTCCGCATCAAATACATCTCCATTCCCAATCACGAGAATCTCTTTGGCCACCTCTTTACAGGCCTTGATGTAGTCCCAATTGGCAGGGCCCTTATACGCCTGCGCCCTTGTTCTGCCGTGAATGGTGATCGCTTTTGCGCCGGCTCTCTCCGCAATCTGCGTAATGAGAGGCGCGTTGATCGATTGTTCATCCCAACCGGCCCGAATCTTGACTGTCACAGGGATCTTCACAGCATGAATCATCACAGAGAGCATCTCGCCGATGAGATCGGGATTTTTCAACATCCCGGAGCCGCTGCCGTCTTTTGTGACTTTATCGACGGGGCAGCCGCAATTAAAATCGAGAACATCGAACCCTAAATCTTCGATGATTCGAGCCGATTCGGCGGCGATTTTCGGCTTGCTGCCGCAAAGCTGCGCGCCCATGGGATGCATAGAGGCATCGTAATCGAGAAGACGGTAGGTGTGAGGATCGTTGCGGATCAGCGCATCCATTTTAACCATCTCGCAATAGGTAATGCCGGGCTGGTAGCGAGTGGACATTTGGCGGAAAGGAAAATCAGAGCACCCCGCAAGAGGGGCATAAAGAACCCGATTCCTCAAACGAACGGATCCAAAAAAAAATGGATCGTCTTTCATCGGAAAAACCCAAGAAGGAACGATTCAAAAATCCGAAGAAAGAAAAAAGCGAGAATCGGACTTAAATCCAAAACCCCGCCAATCGGAGGGATGATCTTACGAAAAAACTGGAGATAAGGCTCTGTGTAAAAAAAGACAAACCGACTCCATGTTTTCCCCTGAAAAGCCGGCACCCACGAACTCAAGATGCGGACTGTCAAAAGAATTGTATACCCCAGAAAAACAAAATGAATCACTTTGTAAAGAGAATAGGCATTCATGCCGCCCAGTATACAAAGATTCAGACAAAATAGCCAACCAAACTGAAGGCTTGAAAAATAACTTTTGCCAAGATGGGCTCGTATGATAGCATCCTTGGAATGCAAGTTCTCGGACTTTCCATAGATAAACCCTTCCTTCACATTGCCTTTATCGAAAAAAGGAAAGGATTTTATTTAAAATCGTTCCCTTTAAGCGAACTGGAAAATGTAAAGCGGCTTTACATCCCTCCTTTTAAAGGAAAAATTTCATCGGCTTTTCCCGCTAAAAACCTCCTCATGCGCACTTTGGAAGTCCCCGTGACAAGCGCAAAACATCTAGAGCAAGCCATCGCCTTCCAATCCGATGCCGCAAGCCATTTCAACGAAGAGGATCTTTTCTCCGTTCCCCGGATCGTAAAGCAGCACAAAGAAAAAACGGAAGTCCAGCTTTTCACAACAGATAAAAAAACGCTCAAAGACCATTTGAATTTTTTAGAAAAAATCAATCTAGATCCCGACTGCGTCACGCCAAGTCCTCTTGCGCTCACGGAATATATAAAATGGAAATTCCCGGATCTTCAAAGCGCGTTTCTCGTCCATCTTGGCTTAGAAGAATGGACTTGCGTCTGTATCCAAGACGGAGAGATGAAAAAGTTCCATTCTATTTTGGGAGAGAGAGAAGGAGTTTTAAACCCTCATTTTTCCTCCGCGATCGACTCAATGAAACAAGAGCTCTCTCGAGCCATTTACTCCTTTTTCCACCTTTATGGAGCCATGCCCCTTGTTCTTACCGGAGAGATAGATGCCTTTGGACAAATCGAAGAATACTTAAAGACAGATCTCAATGAACTCATCGATCCGAATATCGTCTATGAAATTCCAAAAGAAGAACAAAAGTACGCAATCCCGATCGGTCTTGCCGTCGGATATCATGCAAAAACAGTCCAATTTCGAAAGAATGAATTTTTTCCGAAAAAGATGTGGAAAAAAGCGGGG
Source organism: uncultured bacterium (assembly GCA_964405125.1). Classification (GTDB taxonomy): domain Bacteria; phylum Chlamydiota; class Chlamydiia; order Chlamydiales; family SM23-39; genus DAIDHZ01. The sequence goes on along the minus strand of CAYOMT010000015.1, from coordinate 10,724 downwards.
CTTTACGCCCTTTGCCTCACTGCAGCCTCTTTTTTGATGGGAGGCGGCTGCCTTGCATTGGGAAATCACATCGTCAAACTCCAAACAGAAAAGATGGTTTCTTTTCTCCAAGAAACATTAAACGAGCAAGATCCGCCTCTTGCCAAAAAGATTTTTACGGGAAACCAAGACGAGATCTTGACTCGATGGAGTAAAGCCATCCGAGTTCACTCCAAAGAATACGCCTATGCAGCGTCCTTTCCGAAAGTCTCCCAAATCCTATCCTGGATCTATCAACACCCGGTGATTCTAGAAGCAAAGCAAACAGAAACTCCGATTGAAATCAAAGCGGTGCGCTACCAACTTCTCCAATACCCCAAAATGAGCGCGCCCCAAGATCGATATCAAGGGAAAGTCGAAATTGAATTTTCGACAAAAAGTCCTTTGAACGCCCGAAAATTCCATCAATCTCTTCACAAAGGAGAGGGGTGGGTAAACCCGGAACAAGACATTCAGTGGGAACCTTCGGAAAACCTCTATCGGGCGGCTTTTTACTTAAAAAAGGAGCTCTCCGATGCTTCTTGAACGGATAGGGAAATTTTATTTTTCTCAAAAAACATCCCTTCTTTTTTATATTCTCATTTTATTTCCTCTTGTTTTGGGAGGGGCTTTTCTTAGTTTTCAATATGCCGAATTGCAAAATCTGAAAGCGGATTTCTATCAAACATGCAAAAAAGGAAAGATCGCTCTTTTAAAAAAGAAAACAAAAGAGGACTTCATCCGAAAGCATGCCAATACCCATCCCTGTTTTCTCGAAAATCTCGAATCGACCCCCTTTCTTTTTTCAGAAATCCAAGAATTGGAAAATCTCATCCGGCATCCGGCGATCGCAGATAAACAGGCTCTCAAAGCGCGCCTAAATTTTTTGACCAAGGGAGCCAATTGCTTGCGCTTTACCGAGGAAGCCATCCACTCTTCTTCTTCGATCAAAGAAACGGAAGAAAAACAACTCCACCCGGTCCAAATGAATGAAGAAGACATAAAAAAACTGCTCTCTTCTTTGGAAGAGATTCCCATTGAATCCTATCCGGCTCTCGAATCGCTTCCGCAAATTATCATCACCGATTTTCATCTAGAAAAAAAACAAACGCCCCTGAAAACCGATGTTTTCGAGGTAGATATGCAATTCATAAAAAGAGAATTTATCCCATGAAACTACTGTATTGTTTGGCTCTTCTACTCGGGGCTAGCTGTTATAAAGAAAGCAAAGACACCATTGTTGCGATCCAAATCCAAGATCGAAATGGGCTCATCGAAACAATCAGCACGCCGGATCGGCTGGAAAACTATGAAAGAATGGATTTTCTGACCTCGCAGCCTTACAAAAAAATCCTCCGCATTTACCGCAATCAAGGGAAAAACTACTCTAAAATTACAACGTATCACCCCAACGGAACTGTATGGCAGTACTTAGAAGCAGAAGAGCTAAGAGCTAAGGGCGCCTATAGAGAATGGTTTGCAAATGGGCAGCAGCGCATTGAAGCTGTAGTCATCGGAGGGAGCGCAGACGTTTCGCCCGGAGCGCAAAAAGATTGGTTATTTCATGGAACGAGTTTTGTTTGGGACGATCAAGGCCATTTAATCGCAGCGCTTCCTTATAATCAAGGATCTCTCCACGGAATCAGCGTTTATTATTTTCCCTCGGGAACCATTGAAAAAGAATGGCCCTACCAAAATCACGTCCTCGAAGGAATCGCCGTAGAATATCACCCAAATGGACAAGTTCGATCGAAAATTTCATATAAACAAGGCTATAAAGACGGGATTAGCCGCGGATATTTCCAAAACGGGCAAACAGCTTGGGAAGAAATGTATAAAGACAACTTAATCCTTCAAGGGACCTACTATAATCCGAAAGGAGAGCTCATGTCGGAAATTGAAGACGGCAGCGGTTTCCGTGCCCTTTTTGAAGGGGACCATCTTTCCTACTTAATTCAAGTGCAGCAAGGGTTTGCAGAAGGCGGAGTCAAGCAATTTACAAATAAAGGAGAGCTCCAAGGAGTGTACTACATCAAAAATGGGAAAAAATACGGAACAGAGACGATTTACTATCTTCCTTCAGAACAAGAAGAGAGCCTTAAAGGGACTCTCCAGCCAAAAGTCGCTATCAATTGGGAAGATAATAACGTTCATGGTTCTGTAAAAACGTGGTACATTAACGGACAGCTCCAAAGCCAAAAAGATTTTTGCCGCAATAAGAAAATGGGGCCCTCTATTGCCTGGTACCGAGATGGGTCTTTGATGCTTGTAGAGGAATACGAAGAAGATAAACTCATGAAAGGGATCTACTACAAAAAAAACGGCCTTGATTCGATCTCTTCGGTCATTCAAGGAAACGGCCTTGCCACTTTGTATGATGAAAATGGGGTGTTTCTCCGCAAGGTCCCTTATATTAAAGGCGAGGCTGTAGATCCGGAATGATGGATTATCTCTTCTTCTTTAAAGTAGAAGCGGGTTTTTCTTTAGGGATCTCTTCTTTAGGACTGCAGAATTGAAATCCGGGACAGTCATTGGCTCGAATCATGGAGCCTGGAGAAACTTTCGTGCACATCGAATAAAACCCTTCGGAAGGACATTGCCAAATGACCATATAAGGGGTTAAAGAGACGTCGGGACTTCCTGGATGATTATACTGAGTTGGGGAGAGATTCGTCGTGAAGTTCTTTTGTTGATTTGGCTGAATGGAGAACTCTCCTAAAAAGGTTCCATCGGAGGCCTGAATTGTCGCAGTCAAGATGAAAGGAGAGTCATTATATAGAAGGATGGACCCGGAATCGACCCCTGCAAAGACGATAAAAGGGATAAATAATAGAATCCATCGCACCATTATTTTTTAACCTCAGATTCTTCAAATGAAGCGGTCCGAAGATCCAAGTACCCTTCGGGAGATAGAAAAACCCCTGTCAGGGCATGATTTTTCATATAATTCAATGCAAATTGGTAAATCGGAATAATCGGCATCTCTTCCATTAAGATTTTTTCCGCCTTGCGCAAGATCTCTCTTCTCTCTTGTAAATCTTTACATAGCCCGGAACGGTTTAAAAGAGCAATATATTCGGCATTTTCCCAGCCTGTATGATTGGTTCCCTGATTCTCAAATTTAAAAACCTCGAGAAAATTGATCGGGTCGTTAAAATCGGCGGTCCAAGAGCCAATTGCGATTTGAAAGTCTTTTTTAGCAATCCGCTGGAAAAAGACCTTTGGCTCAACCGATTCAATCCGAACATCGAGCCCCAATTTTTCTTGCCATTGTCTTTGTAAAATCTGAGCTATCAAGGCATTTCTTTCGTTATGAGAGTAACTAATGACAATGGGAGCTGCGGAGATTTCTTCGCGCACCTGATTCAATAAGGCGAGCGCTTGTTCCGGAGCGTTATCGGGGAAAAAGCCGTCCTCTCGTAGCCCCATTTGAGGGGGGACGAGCTGCATTGCGGCAGTTTGGCCGCCGCAAAGAACGCGATCTACAATCGAAGAGCGATCTAAAGCAAGAGCAAGAGCTCTTCTCAATTCGACTTTTGATAAAGAAGGGTGGCGCGTATTGATCCTGCAAAATGCAGTGGCTAAAAAGGGGCTTATTTCTAGCTGCTGCGATGTTTTTAAAAAAGCAACGGCAGAAGTGGGGATGGAAGAGAGGGGGGAGCCGACCCAATCGAGCTTATCTTCTTCAAACATCCGAAGGGCTGTGTCGGGAGAGGCGATGGCGAAATCTACTTGATCTAAACGAACTACATTTTTCTCCCAATAGAGCTGATTTTTCTTCAAAATCAATTGATGCGCATGATCCCATTTTTCTATTTGAAAAGGGCCATTTGAAACCAAAGAAGAAGCCTCTTGCGCCCAATTTGAATCCTTCTCTGCAATCCTTTGAGGAACGGGGAAAAAAGGCGTCATCGTCAAGAGTTCGAGAAAATAAGGAGTCGGTTCTTCGAGAGAGACCTCTAAAGTATGAGCGTCTAGCGCCTGAATCCCAACCTCTTTTAAAGCAATCTGCCCGAGCTTTGCTTTTCTTGCATTTTTGATTGGGTATAAATGATATGCGAGATCTGTTGGAAACTGGGGATCTAAAATAGATTGCCACGCGAAGAGAAAATCGGAAGCTTGCAAAGGCTCTCCATTCGACCAATTTACCTCTTTCAAATGGAATGTATATTTGAGATGATCCTCGGATATTTGCACCTCTTTTGCAATGGCAGGTTCGATCGTTTGTTCCTTAGAAACGCGCATTAAACCCTCAAATAACATCCGTAAAACGATGTGATCGCCTAAATGGCGCGCTTTTCTTGGATCCAAAGAAACAGGCTCAGAATCAATCTGAAGGCGAGCCGCTTGTTTTGAAGAAGATACATCTTTCCGTCCGCACGATGCGAACATTGCGACAAAGACAACACACAATCCGAAAAATAATCTCATACAATAAAGACCTTGTAAAAATTAAGGGTTATATCAATACAGTCTATATTGCCCTATAAAAAAATGAAGAACGATGCGTAAAATTTATTTTTCAACAACTCCTCTCGGATTTACTTTCTACGAAATGTACAAAAATGATACAATTACTCTTTGTTTTTTTAAATGTGGTATTTTATGAACAAATGTATTTATACTGTAATTATAATTTGTATTTTAACAAGCATTCAGGGAATCGCAGAAGAATTCCCCTTCTCACCCTCTACAAAAGAGTCATTCGAGAGTATTGAGCCTGCTCACAAACAAAAGTTTCTGTATACTACAGTATCTGTAGCTTATGGAGTAGGAGCTTCATTTCGAACAAGATCGGGCCATCACGGATATTCTTGGGATTCTCGCTTCATTACATTATTTCCACTACCACTGATCGGAATTGGGATCGATTATAATCATTACTATTATTTTAAAGAACGAGGTTGCTCTTGGTATTTTTCTGGGGGCCTCGGCGCTACAGGAGGCCTGCTCTTAGGAGTTCCTGCTGCAGCTCCCTATATTCCCATTCGCTTTGGAAGGCAATTCACAAAAGGAATTTTGGATGTTGGAATCCAGGTCTTTATTATAAAATTGAAACGTAATCCTATTCCTGTTCCTATTCCTGTACCAGAAATTCGCCTAGGCTGTGATTTTTAATCAAGACACTTGGAGTTCCTCTAGCAATTTTCTCTTTTCCTCCTTATCAATTGAAAGGCGAGCCGCTTGTTTTGAAGAAGAGACATCCTTGCGTCCGCACGATGCGAACATGAAAACAAAGACAACGCACAATCCGAAAAATAATCTCATACAATAAAGACCTTGTAAAAATTAAGGGTTATATCACATGCGTATGAACCTATCCTAATTTTATTTGTTGCATATCATTGGAGGGGGATCTATGTAGAAATTATGAACCTATCCTAATAAAAAGTTTCAGTCGATTTTTTGGTTCTTTTCAGACGAAAAATTTTATTAGGATAGGTTCTCTATACCCATGAAAGGAGACTTCCATGCTACAGCAAGATCCTTACTTTCTCTTTAGTCGGCCAATGACCTATTTTGGCAACTTTCAAAACTTAGAAAATAACTGGGAAATCGATGAAGAATCATCCGAATGGAGCGAGGTTGTCCCATTCATCGTAGAAATCAATATAACCAATCCGGCTATCCAGCAAACCGGGCTATATCTACATTGGTTTAACTCTTAAAAAAAAAGGCCGCTTCCTGCGAAGCGGCCCCTAAATACGGACTTAAATAAGGAGGAACTTAGAAATCAAAACGGCCTGAGAGTGTAAGACCATGCATATAGAGATTCCCTGTTGTGCCTTGGCGATCATTCATCGCGTTCACAAACTGAACCATTACGTTCTGATCCCAGAGAAGGCTGAAATCATAACGTGCAGAGAAATCTACATAGTACTCTTGGCAAGAGAAATAAGATCCCCAGCCCAAGCCAACGCCTAGGTCTACCATCGGACGGAGAACGTTCAAGTTTCTTTCTCTACTATTCATAGACATTGTAGTTGTGCTTGTTCTTGGAATCGTTTCTCTTTGACCCACTTTTGTATATCGAGTATACAACAGAGCGCCTTCTGCTTTTCCTTCAAATCGGAAAGAGCTTCCCAACATCCAATGTCCCATTGTTCCAAGCATTGGACCGATCGCCCAACTATGTGAATTCATGCTTGTGTTGAGAGGTGTAGAACCCAAGCTCACTTGATTGAAATTCACATCAAAATTCTGACGAACCCAAAGAGCTCTCATCCCTGCGAAAGGAGAGATTGTAATTCTCTTGCTTTGGTAGAATGGACGGCTAAATGCTGCATCCAACATATCCAAATGCATCTTCCATTTTGAATTCACAGACAATGCATTGTCAAAGTTTGTGGAAACAAGATCATGTCCATGGTCATCAATCGCCCACAAGCGAGTTCTGAAAGGAGCTGTTGTATCCGCAGTGCTTGTATGTGTTGTCTGCTGGTGCATCCATGTATATTCTACCCAGCCGGTCCAATCATCATATCCTGTGTTGAAACCAATCCCTACTTTAAATCCGGGTTTGTATTCAAAATCAGGAGAAGTCAGAGTCCCTGATGAAACTTGGGTAAAGCTGCCATTCAATACAGGCAACTGCACTGCAGTATACATTCCTTCTTGAGAAACATGCCAGTAAAGGAAGCTCGCAAATACGCTCACGTCCCAGCAATTTTTTAAAGAAATGTTCGCAGGAGCATTATAGGCCGCAGGAAAACACTTTTGGTCCATCGGCAAACCCATTCCACGCTCTAAACATTCGCAAGGAACCGGCGGCTTAGGTTTCTCCGGTTGTTGCTTACAGGGCATATCCCCGTAAAACGTTGTAGCGACAAAAGCAGCTACTGATAACACTGAAAATACTTTACTCACTTTGATTCTCCTTTAAGGAAAGTTTTGGTAATCGTGAGATTAGCAATAAAAGTTTTTTTTTGCTATAAAATATTTATTTCTTCGCGATGCAAGTTCCCAAAAAAACAGATATAAAGATCTGAAAATTATCATTCTACTCATCCCAAAAAAAATTCAAATGCACACAAAACAAAGGGGCCAAAAAGAGAGAAACATCTTTTCGATTTTCCCTTTTTTGCCTTTCCAAAAACCAGTTTTTCAACCGCAAAAAACATCTTCTCTTCATAGAGAAATCATCTTTCAAAGCAATCCGTGTGAAGAATTTCCTGCTTGATTTAATTTTCAATTTGGATTTAAGATCCCACTTATAAATTGAATTTACTCTCAGCGACATTCGCAAAGTGTGTTCGCCGCTAAGTGAAATTCGAAAAATCGGACTAACAATAATCTCATATGACGCGGTATGGCGTTTGTATGAAATAGAATCCAAAATGGAGAGAACTATGAGTCTTTTTGCAAAAACAGGACCTTGGGTAGTTGCATCAATGATGGCTGCAGCTTCCGCTTTCGGTCAAAACAACAAGTGTTCAACTGACAAATGCTGCCCACCGCCAAAAACATGCGAAGAAATGAAGCAGATCCAATTAATGCCTGCGTATAACGCTCCTTCAAGAATTGAAGTGAGAGGATGCTGGGATGTTTACGCGTCTGCTAGCTTCACTTACTGGCAAGCAATCCAAGAAAATATGGAATTGGGCGTTGTCACAACAAGTCCTACAGCTCCAAGCGTCACAACTTCTGGAGATGTAGTCAATCCTCATTTCAACTACAAGCCGGGCTTTAAAGTCGCTCTCGGCATGAATTTCGATCACGACAACTGGGATTCCATGGTTCAATACACATGGTTCCGCGGTTCTCAAACAACAAGCACATCGCTCGACCGAGCTGCATTCCCACACACTGCATTGCAGCCTATGGCGATGATTCCAAACATCACAGATGACAACGGCTTTACATCCGGTTCTCAGAAGTGGAAGCTCCATATGGATCTTTTAGATTGGGAATTGGCAAGAAGCTACTACGTCGGAACAAAACTGACTTTCCGTCCTTTCTTTGCTGCAAGAGCTGCATGGATCCGCCAAGATCTCGACCAAGATCTCGTGAGAGATGTGAGCACACTCCACAATGTGAGCGTGGACAAAGCATCCCACTCTTGGGCAGTAGGTCCTAGAACAGGATTGTACTCAAATTGGATGATCGGAGAAGGGGTTAGAATTTATGGTAATGGCGCAGGAGATATTCTCTTCACACAATACACAAAATTGAAAACAACTGAGCCGACAACAACAAGCACAGGCGCTCCATCTTCTACTTTTGTCATCAACCAAAGAAAACTCAACTGCCTCAGAACGCATTTAGAGTTGGAACTTGGCCTTGGCTGGGGAAGTTATTTCGACAACAACAACTGGCACGTAGATCTCTCTGCTGGTTATGTGTTCCAAGTGTTCTATGATCAAAACATGTTCCGTCACTTCGACAACGATGTTCAAATCATGAACAGCACATCTCCAAACGGCAACCTCTATATGCACGGTTTGACAGCAACAGCTCGCTTCGACTTCTAAAAAGAGCCTCTGCTGATCTTTTCGACCAGGTTAGACAACCTCTAACCTGGTTTTTTTATTTCCTCAAATCATCAATCAGATTTGCAATCAGCGCCGTCCATCCCGTCTGATGAGAAGCGCCAAGACCTCTCCCTGAATCGCCGTGAAAATGTTCGTAGAATAGAAAAAAATCTTTAAAATGGGGGTCTTTCTGGTATTTCTCTTGCGTGCCGTGAATCGGACGATTCCCTTCGCTATCCGCTTGGAATAATCCCAAGAGTTTTTCCGCAAATAGGTTAGCCATTTCTTTCAAAGTAACAGCAGGCTCATTTCCCACTTGAATTTTCAAAGTATCTTGAAAAGCGCTATGCAAAAGATGCAATCGATCGATCATTAAAAAATTCAAAGGGAACCAAATAGGGCCTCGCCAATTCGAATTTCCTCCCTTGATTTTTTCTCTTGCTTCTCCGGGCTCATAAGAAAGGATAAATTCATGCAATTTCGCAGGATTTTTTTCGTGGTATTTCGATAGACTTCTCAATCCGTATTCAGAGCGGAATTCTTCCGGATCCCATATATTTTTCAGAAATTTCTGGTATTCTTCCGCATTCAAAAGGCCAAATACATGTTTTTTCCCCGAAGAATGGGGAATTTCTTGGATACAGCTTTTGGTGAGATTTGATTTTTTCTGGATCAGCCACTGGTAGGCCGGATAAAATTCTCGGTACTGCTTCAGTTCTTCTTCATCCCAAACATCGCAGGCAAAGAAAGGAATGATCCCGGTCAAAGAGCGCACCCGTATTTTTTCAACGCGATGATCCGGATATTTTAAAAAGGAATAAAAAAATCCATCCTCGGAATCCCACATATCGTATTTGCGCCAATATCCCTTCCGCATCGCGGCTGTCGTATAAACAAAGTGATGGAAAAACTTAATTCCAAGCCCCTCGTAAATGGGATTTTTTTTTGCAAGAGTCAGGGCAATGCGCGTCAAATTCAAACACAAAAGAGAAACCCATCCGGCGCCGTCTACTTGATCCAATCTATGCCCCTCCGGCAACTTCTGAGAGCGATCCATAAATCCGATATTGTCCATCCCCAAAAATCCGCCCTCGAATATGTTATTTCCCTGCGGATCCACTTGATTGACCCACCAGGCAAAATTCAAAAGGAGTTTGTGGAAACACTTTTCTAAAAAATCAAAATCCTCTCGCTTGAACTTCTCTTTTTCATACTCAAATATTTTTAAAACAGCCCAAGCCTGGACAGGGGGATTCACATCGCTAAATTCCCATTCATAGGCGGGGACAGCTCCATTTGGATGTTGAAACTGATCAAATAAAAGAAGCCACAACTGATATTTAGCAAATTCAATATCGATAATTGAATAGGCGATAGCTTGAAATGTAAGATCCCACGCAGCAAACCAAGGATACTCCCACTTATCCGGCATCGAAAAAATACGCATCGAAACAATATGCCGCCAATGTGTATTGCGAAGGGTTCTATGCGACGGGGGAATGGGATGGCCCGGATCTCCCTCAATCCACGCCCCCACATCAAATAGATACATTTGCTTATTCCAAATAAGTCCTGCCATCGCTTGTCTTTGAATCGCTTTTTCCTCTAAACTCGCTGTTTTGGGGTGGATCGATTCATAAAAACGATCCGCTTCTTGTTTTCTTTTATGAATGATTGCATCGACATTCCCCAAAGGATCGTCCAATTCGCAAGGAGAAAACCGGAGCCGGACAATCGCGCTTTCTCCAGGAGGAATCGAAGGAAAATGGCAATGGATCGCAGACTTAGTCCCCAAAAGATCGGGATTCACGGCCTCTTTTTCTTTTCCCACGATAAAGCGATGAATCCCGTCTTTGACATAGGGAGTTGTATTTGGCAAATTCCAAATCCTCTCTCGATTTGTTTCATTGTTCGTAAAAAGAGGCTTTCCACTTTCCGGTCCATAAAGGAATCGCTTCTTTAAGTGATAGTCAAAAAGAAGGTATTTAGGGGATGCCAAAAGGCTATCGTCCGCAACAAGGCAAACAGTTCCTCCCTTTCCTTCTCCCAAAGAAATGCTAGGCTCAATGGCTCTTTTATCGCCCCAAGCCCATTGATTGCGGAACCAAAGCTGCGGCAAAATATGCAAGGGAGCATTTTTCTTGCTCCGATTGATCGCTTCAATCCGCATGCATAAATCTTCCTCATCCACTTTTGCGTATTCGATCAGATTATCAAATTTATTATCTTCATCAA
>CAYOMT010000014.1:12844-18601 GCA_964405125.1 uncultured bacterium | reverse complement strand
TAATCGAGGTTGGCGCCGGCATAAGGAGCGCCTCCTAAATCGGTGTAGTATCCGTTGTGCCCGTTTTTGTCTTTAATATAAAAAGCTCCGCCAAAATTGTAGCCCCCATAGAGCTCCACTTCGAGGCGGCGCTTCTTTTCTAAGAAGATATTGAATTCCGCGCCCATCGAAGAGTAGTTGAAAATCGATTGCGGTTGAGTTTGGTGGTTTCCCACTCGGAAACGCTCTCTCAAAGGTCTCCCTTTGATACTCAGTCTGCACCAATCGAGAGCTTGGTATTGGATTGCGTAGTTAATCGGAAAAATGATTTGGAATAACCATTTTTTATCCGGAGCATAATCGGCGCCGATGATGGGATATAAAGTGGCTCCTTTCATCCCGGCATAGCCCGTCGCTCCGACGTGGTAATGCCACTTTCTATGGATCTCATAAGATCCCCAAAGAAGGGCCGTTGTCAGTCCATATAGGCCGGGCTTTGAAAAATGTTTGGTGTCTACGTTGTAATCGGCTCGCATGATCCAACGCCATTTTTCGATGGCTATTGTGTAAAAAGTAAGTCCGAACTGCACATAATAAAAACGGGTCTCTTGAAATTTGGGGTTTTTATCCCAATTGACGCTAAAAGTATTCCATTCTACGCGAGGGAAAAAATACGATTTCTCGCTGACGGGAAGGAGCATGAAGAGGAAGGCATTTGTTTTATTGAAATAGAGGGATCCGTCTTCATCGGTTTTTCTCGGAGTGACTTCGGCCCCGCCAATGTAGATTGTATTTCCCCCGATGTGAAGAGGATGATAGTCCCATAAAGAACGGGAAGGTTCTTCGGCGAAGGCGGCAAAAGAAAACAGAAGAGAAAAGAGGATCGATTTTTTCATGGGCTCTGCTAGGAGATTATACCTTGAGAAAATTTTTTGCAATTGTTTCAGCTTCCTAACATCCGTTCGTATTCTAGGAGTTTTGCTTCGTTTGAAAGTTTTGAGACGCAAGTGACAGTTTTTCCCTCCTCTTCGTGTTTTGCCACCGCAAAATGGGTCATCGCAAGACGAGCTACTTGGACAAAGTGGGTAATGCAAATGATCTGTTTTTCTTTTGCGATCATTTTGAGTTTTTCTCCCAAGATAGTTGCGCTCTGGCCTCCTACATTGCTATCGATTTCATCAAAAATAAGGCAGTTTGTTTTTTCTTGATTGACGAGAGTTATTTTGATTGCAAAAAGAAGGCGAGCTAGCTCTCCTCCGCTTGCGCACTCTTCAAGAGGAATTGGAAGGTGTCCTGCGTTGGCAGAAAAAAGATAGCAGATTGCATCACAGCCATGGGCAGAGATCTCTTTATTTGTAATAGAGATCTCAAACTGCGCTCGAGGTAAATTGAGCGCTTGGAGCTCTTTGCAGATCCTTTGTGAAAGACTTTGGGCCGCACTTCTTCTTGCCTCGCTTAAATTTTTTGCGGCGGCCTCGTTTTGTTTTTGTTTTTCGAGTAAAGCAGATGTTAATGTAAGTCGTTTACTATCTAGGTTTTGCAACTCTTCAATTTGGTAAATAAGATTCTTTTTTTTCTCCTGGACTAAATCCCAGGTTTTTCCAAATCTTCGTTTGATTTGATCGATTTTTAAAATCCTCTCTTCGAGGAAAGAGAGTCTTTCCGGATGGATTTCGAGGCGAGTTAAATAAGAATCGATTGCCGATTTGACATCTTCAATTTCGCAATTTGCGTTTTGCAGTTGGGTCAAAAAGGGGGATAGCTTTGGATCGAGGATTGTGCATTTATTGAGGAGGGAAAGAGCCTGCTTTATATATGGATGTTCTAAGAGATTTGAAAGAGTGTTGATTTTTTCTGACATCTCTTGAAATTGGGCTGCAAAGCGATGTTCTTGAGTCAATTCTTCTTCTTCTCCTTGCCGCCAGTTGATTTCATTGAGAAGGCGAAGGTCTTCTTCGGCCCAAGTAAGATTGCGGCTTCGGGTTTCTTCCAATTGGACGAGGCTATCTAGCTGTTTTTGCATTTCCTTTTCTTCGAGAAATGACTTTTCGAAGGAAGTCGCCTCGGCTAAAGTATTTCCAAAAAGATCGAGTAGGCGCCTTTGTTCCTCCGGAGAATAGAGGGTCTGCGTGCTCGATCCATCGATGAGCTCGATGCTAGAGCCGATGATTTGGCGCAACATGGCAAGAGAGATTTGCTGATCATTTGCAAAGCACCGATTCCTTCCCGAGGCGTGGATTTCCCTTCGGATGTGCAATAATTCTCCGGGGGGTGTAGAGGAAAGTTCTTCGGGGACTATACAGTCTGTCAATACAGCTTCTATGAGGGCGAAATTCCCGTTTTTCCCGATCCATTGCGCTTCCGATCTTTCTCCAATCAGAAGCCGGATGGCGGATAAAATCGCCGATTTTCCAGATCCGGTTTCTCCGGTGATGATATTGAATCCTTTTTCAAATACAATATCGGCCTTTTCTATGAGGATGAGATTTTGGATTTTAAGTTGGATCAGCATGGATTTGGAGCATTGTTTTAAAATGGGTCTTGGCTACTCTTTGTAATACTTCTTTCCCAAATTTAGCTACGAGTTTTTCTGCCGTTTTGATGACAATTGCCGAGGCTCCTTTGGGAATTTCCATCTCGAATTCTTCGCTTAATTTATCCATTCCTTCGAGAAAAGAGGCTCTAGCTAAGATAGAGGCGGCTGCGACGACGAGATCTTCTTCCCCGCGCACTTTTTGCACGAGATGGACATCGAGATTTTTCTGTTTGATGAATGTTTCTGCAACGTGTTTATCTGCAAATTGATCGAGAAGAGCTTCTTTGCACCCCGTTTTTTGGCTTAAATCTCCAAGAGCTGCGACATGGGTCCAGGCAAGGAGCCGATTGAGATTTTTGAATTTTGCATAAAGCTCATTATATTTAAGGGGAAATAATCGAATGACTGTGTGGGCATATTGAGGGCGGATTTTTTTTGCGAGCTTGATGATGGCGTCATCGGAAAAGCTCTTGCTATCGCGCACGCCCATTTTATGCAGCTCTCGAATCCCTTCGCTATCTGCATAAAGAGCGGCAATGCAAAGAGGCCCGAAAAAATCCCCTTTCCCGGCTTCGTCCATTCCGATATGAGGCGTCAAATTGAGATGCAGTTCGGGATGCGAAAAACGAAACTCTTTCAAGATTTCAGGTTCTAGATAAAATTCGATAAAGGCCTGCATCTCTTTTCCTTGGACTGTCAAACTGCCCGATTCATAAAGAGTGCAGGAGAGACCTTGTTTTTTTGCAGAAAAAATCGTGTAAGGAGGTTTTGAAAAGGTGAATCCTTGAGATTGTAAATCGGTTTCCAATTTATCTTTTAAGGAGAGATCGATTTTGGCAGAAAAACAATTTGGTTTATTCATATATCTGTGGCACGACTATATGTGGTCGCGGAAAATTCTACAAGCATGTATAGTCGGTTATATCGAGCTTTTGGGGGTGTGAGTGGAAGGGATAAAAAAATTAGGAGAGTCTTTTCGCCGGAAGCGGGAAGAGATGAGTTTGTCTTTGAAAGAAGTCGAAAATGCGACTTCCATCCGAATGATGTATCTGCAGGCCATTGAAGAGGGCAGAGTCCAGCAGTTTCTTTCTACTGTGTATGCGCTGGGATTTATTCGCCAGTACGCCAATTTCCTCGGATTTGATCAAGACAAGCTGGGGAAAGATTATCCCGATGCATTTCGCATGCCGCCCGAAAAACAAGATTTCGCTTACGGCATTGGGACAATGGAAGCGCGCGGCTCTCCGCAAGGCGGGGTTCGCTGGTTCCCTAATTTAGTATGGAGTCTTGGCATTGTTTTGGTCGGCGCGGCCGCTTGGTTTTTTGGAAAGCTCATTGGCGCGTTTTGATTTAGATATTGCCTCTTAAATTCTTGTTTGTTATACGGTGTTCATGGATGTATTAGGCGACTACGCTATACAGAAACAATTAGGGCAGGGTGCTTTTGGCACAATCTATCTTGCCGAACATCGATTTATCAAGAAGCTATTTGCCATCAAAGTATTGCCGGAAGAGATGGGAAGCGACCCGGCTTTTGCGCGTCGATTTGAAACCCAGGTGGCAAAAATATCCTCTCTCGATCATCCAAATATCGTCAAAATCCACAATGTTTCCTGTGCAGACGGGAGATATTTTCTCGTCATGGACCCAATCCTCGATTCCGAGGGAGAGACGATGAATCTGGATCGCTTTCTTCAGTTGAGGGGAAAGTCCCTTTCTGAAGAAGAGCAGGAAAAAATGTTGCGCCAGGTGGCGGACGCCTTGGATTTTGCGCATGGAAAAGGGGTGACTCACGGATCTTTGAAATTGACGAATGTATTCGTCGTTTCTTCCGAGTCGGGCATCCGAGTGGTTTTATCTGATTTTGGCATCACTCGGTTGATTGGCGAGGGGGTTTCGTTCCTTCGTTTATGCGGTGAAATTTCTAAAGCGTTTCTTCCGATGACGATGCTCGGTTCCGATCGGGTGATTCAACAGAGTCGGAATTTCGTTCGCAGCTTTGCTTTTTTAGCCCCGGAACAAAAGATGTTCGATGGAGGCATTATAGAGGAAAAAGCCGATGCGTATGCATTTGGGATTTTAGCCTATTATGTATTGACTCGGAAGATTCCCGAGGGGTGTTTTGATCTTCCTTCGCGCATTGCATCCGATGCGAAGGGAAATTGGGATCTTCTCATCAATCGTTGTTTGCAAATCAATCCCCACATTCGCCCGCAAAAGTTGATTTTTGCGATGGACGAATATTTAGGCTGTCCGCGCGCTATCGGAAAAGAAGTGCACCATTTATCTGAAATTGGGGAGAAACTCGATCATGCATCTCAGATGGCTTTTGAGTTTCCGCTCAAGCCGGAAGGGGAGCCCGATCCATCTCCTCGATTGGAAGCTTCTGTTTCCTTAAAACCGATGATCAAGCCGCAAGAAATCGCCCGCCCTGAATACGATGCGGATCCCGGAGCTATTTTTCAAAGGGATTTGCTTGTTTCCCACTATACTCCCACGAGAACGGAAGAAAAAGAGATTGAGCCGATCTTAACAGAGATGGTTGTGATCCCCGGAGGCCAATATGTCCGCGGGAGCAATGAAGGGGCTCGCGATGAAATCCCTCGCCACACAATTAGGCTTTCGAGTTTCGCAATGGATGTCCATCCCGTGACAAACGAGCAGTTTGTCCGCTTTTTGCAGGCGATGGGGGGAGAAAAAGACCAAAACAATAACGACATCATCCGTTTGCGCGATGCTAGAATTAAGCGCAACGCAGGCAAGTTGATCATTGAATCGGGCTTTGCAAAGCACCCTGTTGTCGGCGTCACTTGGTATGGCGCGAATGCCTATGCAAAGTGGGTGGGCAAGCGCCTTCCGACGGAAGCGGAGTGGGAGTCTGCTGCAAGCTGCGGCAAAGAGAATTTTATTTTCCCAACCGGGCTCGATATCGATCGGACGCAGGCTAATTTTTTTAGTTCCGACACAACTGCCGTGATGAGTTATCCGCCCAATTCCTTTGGCCTTTACGATATGGCGGGGAATGTCTACGACTGGTGTCAAGATTGGTATGCATACAATTACTATGATACCTCAGCCCTCGAACCCGATAACCCCAAAGGGCCCCATCAGGGCGTCTATCGCGTTCTTCGCGGAGGCTGCTGGAAGAGTCTCAGGGAAGATTTGCGTTTTTCTCACCGCCATAGAAATAATCCGGGCGCTGTGAATGGAACCTATGGGTTTCGCTGCGCTGCCGACGTATA
>CAYOMT010000014.1:0-12744 GCA_964405125.1 uncultured bacterium | reverse complement strand
GTCTCTGTTTTGCTTGCCCTCTTTATTGGTTCTGCTTTACTGATTTCAGCTTCCAGCTTGGTCATGATGAAAAAAATGCAGGATCTTGCAATTCAGATGCGTTTTTCTGAGGCCCTTCTTGGACTGATTGCGGCTTTGGGGGCAAATGCTCCAGAAATCACTTCATCCATCTTTTCTATCTACATGGGTCAGCATGAAATTGGATTTGGGATCATCATAGGATCCAATATAATCAACATCGCAGGCATATTGGGAATCAATGCGTTGATTGTTGGGCAAATCAGACTGGGAATCCCGAGTCTCATTTTCAATGGAGGAATGAGTTTATTTATCACTCTATTGGTTACATTTTTTATTTTTGATTGGGTGTCGATTGATTTTTTAGTTTCTGTTTTGTCTGTATTCATTTTGTTTTATGTTTATCTCATATGTAAGAGAAGTTTCAAGGTGAAACCGAAAATGATTTCTCGGCGAGTTTGGAATTTTTTACATGAAATGGTCAAGGATTCAAGTTCAAATATTGCAATTCGTAAATCGAGGAAACTTGTTTTATTAGATCTTTTATTTGTGATGATTTCCTTATTTGCAATTGTGATGGGGAGTTCGGCCTTGGTCCTTTCTTCGATTGATCTTGCGCAGGATTGGGGTATTTCCCATGCAGTATTGGGTACTTTAATTTTGGCAGGACTTACGTCGGTTCCGAATATTGTGACATCCATTTTTCTTGCGAAAAAAGGGCTGGGATCCGCTGTCGTGAGTGAAGCATTCAATAGTAACATGCTGAATTTTGCTACGGGAATTTGCGTGCCGGTGCTGCTCTTTGGCATGGGGAAAGTATCGACGGAAGTGGAAATTTCTTCTCTTTGGTTATTGGGGATGACGATCCTTGCAATCAGCGGTTTGAGTTTTCGCAAGGGGCTGGGTCGTCTAGGGGGGGTAGGAATTCTTATTCTTTATCTTTGTTACGCATCTTTTATTATTTTTTGAAAGCTCTTGATCTAGAAAATGCGGGGGGTCTATAATGGCCCGCCTATGCTGAACAAAAACCTGAATTTTCAAAATAAATTTCATTTTACATCTCTTGGATGCGCCCGCAACCTCGTTGATAGCGAAGTGATGATCGGGATTCTACTGAAGGCTGGCTATGAGGCGACGCCTGTCCTGGAAGAGGCCGACTATTTGGTCGTAAATACCTGCGGATTTCTCGAGTCTTCCCGGCAAGAGGGGGTCGCAACGATCGACGATCTATTCCGTAATAAAAAGGCGGATGCCAAGGTCATTGTCGCAGGCTGCATGGTGCAAAAGCACAGTGGCGAATTGAAGGAAAAATTCCCTCAAATCCATTATTTACTCGGCTCCGGCGATGTAGAAAAAATTTTAGAGGCGGTTCAGGCGGGATCTGCGGGGACTCAGGTGACAAATGCGAGGAGCTATCTCGAGTGGGGAGAGGTGCCTCGGACGATTTCCACCCCAAAACACTATGCTTATTTGAAGATTGCCGAAGGGTGTAAGAAGCGGTGCGCGTTTTGCATTATCCCGACGATTAAAGGCCCTTTGAAAAGCAAGACGGAAGCTCAAGTTCTAAAGGAATTCCAGGCTTTGCTCAATCAAGGCGTGTTTGAAATTATTTTAATTGCGCAGGATTTAGGCGATTTTGGAAAAGATCGGAAAGAAAAAGGGGCTTTGTCTGCATTGATTCGATCCATGCTCCAGGTGAAACAAGATTTTTGGCTTCGCCTTCTTTATCTGTATCCGGACGAAATTGACGACGAGTTGATTGCCGTCATGAAAAGCGATCCTCGGATCTGCCCTTATCTCGATATGCCGATTCAGCACATCAATAATTCCGTTCTCAAAGCCATGCATCGGATGACATCGAAAGAGCAAATCATCGATATTATCGAAAAATTGCGTCGGGAAATTCCGAATGTTTCCATCCGCACGTCCCTCATGGTTGGATTTCCGGGGGAAACAGAAGAGCAGTTTTCAGAGCTTTTGGAATTTGTAAAAAAGCATCCTCTCGATAACATAGGCATTTTTAAGTTTTCCTTAGAAAAAGAGGCTTTTGCAGCAAAGCTTGCCTGTCAGATTGCAGAGGAAGTGAAGCAAGATCGATTCGATCGATTGAGCGCCGCGCAATTGAAGGTCGTTCGGAAAAGACAAAAGCAGTGGATTGGCAAAAAAGTCCACGCCATTGTGGAAGGATTTCATCCGGAATCAGAAATGCTTTTGCGCGCGCGCCACAGCGGCCAGTGTCCCGATATCGACGGGCAAATCATCATCAACGATGGACGCAAGGTAAATGCTTTCGGCAAGGTCTATGAAGTAGAAATCACAGATGCAACCGACTATGATCTCATTGGAACTGTGTTAGGACCTGTAGGATGCAAGAAAACACGCCTCGCCTTAGTTTAAAAAAAGGCAAAGAAAGACCCATTCTCCAAAGACACCACTGGATCTATTCCGGCGCTGTTGCAAAAATTTCGCCGCATGAGCCGGGCGATATTGCGGAAGTATATGCCGCAAGCGGAGAAAAATTGGGGCTTGCCTTTTTGAACGAAGGGCACTCTATTACAGCTCATATGATCGCCTTTGGAAAGGAAACGCTGGAAGAGGCGCTGAAAAAGCGGCTTGAGATGGCTATTTCTTTGCGCAAAAAATGGTTTGATCCGGAAATAACCAATGCAGTCCGATGGATCAACGCGGAAGGAGATGGAATCCCGGGGTTAATCCTCGATTCTTATGCCGGTGTTCTCGTGATGCAGATTTCCCATCCGGGGTTGGATCGGATTAAAGACCTTCTTGTTTCTTCTTTAGTCGATATTGCCAAGCCTCGGTCGATTTATGAGAAATCGACCTCTTTCATGAGAAAAAAAGAGGGGATGAAGGAAGTCAGATCCCATGTCTATGGCGAGGTGATTCCGGAAGTAGAGGTTCTCGAAAACGGACTCATCTATTCGATCGATCTTGTGGAAGGGCAGAAAACCGGTTTTTTCCTCGATCAAAGAGAGAGTCGGAAGATGGTGACGTCTCTTGCCTTAAATAAGAAGGTCTTGAATTGCTTTGCCTACACGGGAGGCTTTTCCGTTGCAGCTCTTTCGGGCGGCGCTTTGCATGTCGATAGCGTTGAAATTAGCGCGAAGTGCCAAAGTCGTCTAGAAAAGAATATTGCATTGAATGGTTTGCCTTTGGACCGACACCGTTTTATCGGGGCCGATGTGTTTGATTATCTCAAAACATGCAATTGGGATTACGATCTTGTGATTCTCGATCCTCCTGCTTTTGTGAAGAAAAGAGACGATGTGGCGAAAGCTTTCCGCGCATATAAAGACATGAATCAACATGCGATGAGTAAGATGGCTTCCGGGAGTCTTCTTTTGACGTGCTCTTGTTCTTATCATATTGAGGAGAGCCTTTTTCAGAATATTTTGTTTCGAGCGGCTTTAGAAGCAAAACGGTCCATTCGGATTTTGAGTTCGCATCGGATGGCTTTTGATCATCCTATTTCCCTCTTTCATCCTGAAAGCGGATATCTTAAAAGCTTTTTGCTCGCGATAGATTAGCCATTTTTGTTATATCTCGAGATAAACCTGAATTTTGGGTTCGTTTCGCTGGGATTTATCCCATCTTGCGAGCAATTTTCAAACCTTTCGATCCAGCCATAGGGGCCTTCGGCTATCGGCTGGATCGAAAGGTTTGAAAATTCCCTCGCAATCTGTGATAACTCCCAGGAAAGCGAACCCAAAACTCAGGTTAATTGAAAGCGAGCGATCATGAGCTATTCCAACATTCAAAAATTACTCGGTCCATCGAGCGATTCTTTATTGAAGCACGTATGTAAAACAGTCAGCCGCGAGAAGCTGCATATACCGGGTTCTGACTGGGTCGATCGAATTTTTGGGGTGAGCGATCGGAATATTCGCGTTTTGCGTAGCTTGCAAACTCTTTATACGACAGGCCGATTGGCCCATACCGGGTATCTTTCTTTGCTTCCCGTAGATCAAGGCATTGAGCACACAGCTGGCGCGTCTTTTGCTCCGAATCCCGACTATTTCGATTCTGAAAATATCATCCGATTGGCAATCGAAGGGGGCTGCAATGGCGTGGCTACAACGCTTGGGGTTTTGGGCAGCGTTGCGCGCAAGTATGCCCATAAAATCCCTTTTATTTTGAAATTGAACCACAACGAGCTCCTCTCTTATCCCAATACGTATGATCAAACGATTTTTGCTTCTGTGAAGCAAGCCTATGACATGGGTTGCGTTGGAGTTGGCGCTACAATCTACTTTGGATCCCCTGAAAGCCGCAGGCAAATCACAGAAATTAGTCAAGCGTTTGCCCATGCGCACGAACTTGGAATGGCGACGATCTTGTGGTGCTATTTGCGCAACCCTTCTTTTAAAACAGCGGATAAAGATTATCATGAGTCTGCAGATTTAACAGGGCAGGGAAATCATCTAGGCTCTACCATTGAAGCCGATATCATCAAGCAAAAGCTGCCTACCTGCAATGGGGGATTTAAGGCGCTGAAATTTGGGAAAAGCTCGGAAAAAATGTATACGGGTCTTTGTTCCGATCATCCGATTGATTTGACTCGCTATCAAGTGATCAATAATTATATGGGGCGGATGGGACTGATCAATTCAGGGGGCCCTTCCGGAGAAAACGATCTTATGGAAGCGACGATGACCGCCGTGATCAATAAACGGGCCGGAGGGATGGGTCTTATTTCCGGGCGTAAAGCATTCCAGAAACCGATGAAAGAGGGCGTTTCATTGCTCCACGCAATTCAAGATGTGTATCTTTGCAAAGAAATAGGTCTTGCTTAACTTGTAGGAGTTTCGAGGATGAGCTTTTTCTCGACAAACTGCTTATTGAGAGATCTAACAGAGAAGATCCAGAAAACAACTGTGCAAGCAATGATGGGAATTAGGAAGTGGGTAATGGAGAGAACCGAACCCGTTCCCGCAATTTGAATCAATACGATCTGAATCCAGGCAGCGCCCGATTTTCCAAGACGGGATCCTACGACATCAATCGCTGCTTTTCCTTTGACTTTGGATTCCATATCGAGGGGAATATAAGCCATTTCCTTTGTGGAATCGAAAAATGCATATTTCATGACTTTGGTCGCCACGTTTTGGAAGGCGCCAAAGATGACGATCATCATTAGAGGCGTTCTATTGAACATCCCTGAAAGAGGGGCGATCCACTCGGGATTGAGAAAGAGGAAGAGGAATACCAAGCTGGTCAATCCGATGACAATCGGGGGAAGCATGGCGCAGAATCTCCAGCCGGTAAGCCGAATGAAGAGCCCGCCGAAAAAGAGGGTAATGATGAACGAGCAAACCCCAACCCATGAGCTGACTCCTGCCATAAATGACTGATAGGCTCCCGTTTCCGGGCAGGCCAATTTAAGATTTGCTTTCCAGGTGACTTCTGTCAAATTGACTGTCAGGCCATAGGAGATTACCATGACGGCGATCCATCTTAGATAGGGGGATCGGATAATGAATTTAATACTTTCAACGAGAGTCAATTTAGTTTTTGTCTCAAAAGGCTGGTTTTGCTCTTCCGGCTGGTAAAGCCTTTCGTCGTTTTTCAGAATTTTCCGAGTCAAAACAAAGTGGAGGGCCATGATCATAAAGCCAAAAAATAGGATAAAACCCACGAGGCTTTGGAGCGCCATATGAAAATGCTCTCCGATGAACTTGCCCGTAAAGTAGCAAACAAGGGGCCCTGTGAACATTTGGGCGAGGTCTCCCCCTGCAATGAACATGTTATAGCACCTTTTTGCCTCTTTGAAATTGCAAATATGATTTACAAAGCCCCAGAAGAGGAGAAAGATGACAATGCTGCCCCAAAGCTCGGTGATAACAAAGAAGACAGAGGGGATCCAGTTCCTGTAGATAGCTACCCAATGGCTGTTTTGCGATCCTAGCTTCTCTAGGAGATAGTCAGCCGAATGGTGGGGGGAAAGGGCATCGATATTTGGATAGAGGACAAATCCATAGAGGACAATGAAGGCCATGAAAAAGGAAATAATCCCATAGAATAGGACAGATCTTCGATATCGGTTGGCGAGCTTGGAATAGAGGAGGGTGGCTCCGAGAGCAACCGGAAGAACAATCCATCCCTTGAGAATAGGGATGACTTCAGCGCCCGACCCTTTTGCTGTGACAACGAAAGCATCCTTCATGGTCGTAAGCACCCCGTAGGTGAACGAGATGAAGAATTTCATGAAAAGCAGCGGGAGGATTTTTTTGAGTTCGTATGCACGTATTGGCCAAAGGCGGTTTCGCCATCTGACAAGTGGAGAGGCCTCTCCAAGGGATGCCATTCAAAAATCCAAGGTCTGATTCGTTAGAATTTATACACAATTTCCGAGATAATTGTCTATACCTGTTACGACTCAAAAATTAACTTCTAAGGTTCTAGAAATAGATTGAGAGCGATCGAATTGATGCAGTAGCGGAAAAGGTTCGGAGAGTCCTTGTCTTCCCGGTCATTGAAGATGTGTCCCAAATGGCTGTCGCATCTATTGCATAGAACCTCGTAGCGTTTAAACGGGGGGCTTAAGTCTTCCTTATAGTAGACATTTTTTGGGAAAATCGGCTGCGTAAAAGTGGGCCAGCCGCTTGGGTTTATATATTTATTTTTTGAATGAAAGAGGGGGAGCTGGCATGCGGCGCATACATAAACACCCTCTTTATCTGTGAATACATATTCTCCCAAAAAAGGAGCTTCTGTCCCTTTTTTGCGCATGACATTGTATCGCTCTTTCCCGAGAAGGGAGAGCCATTTTGCGTCGGTATACGAAATTTTCTCTCCTTGCCACACTGTGAGAAGAAGAGAAAGGAGAATCCATCGAGTCATCACAATTTTGTATATAACCTGAATTTTGGTATAATGTTCAAGCTATGAAAGCAAATACAAGAGCATCCCCTCAAAAAGTATGGAGTGCATGGGTTCAGTCCCACGTACTGCATTGCGGAGGAACGTTTGCTTCGGGATCCTCCGGCTATATGCAGCAGGGAAAGAGAAAAATCCCCTATCAAATTATCGATGTAGTTCCGGGAAAAAGTTTTTCGGTTCTTTGGAAGGCCCTTTTTGTTCGGTTTGTGTTTTTGCATAAAGTCACCTCTTCCTGGGCGGGAGCCGAGATTGAGTATGATTTTCAAATCAAGGGACCCTTGGCATGGATGGTTCGATGGGCTTTATCGTCAAAAATTAACGCGAATCTATCTTTGGTTTTAAAAGAATTTATCCGGCAATTAGAAGCTCGCTAGATAAGAAATCCGGATCACCGGAGAAGATTTTAGAGAGTAGCCGGGAAGAAATCCCATTGTTTTGAATCCCAATTCTATTCCAAGCCCCATGGCTTTATTTTTCTGATAGCCGCAAATAAAAGAGGCGGCGCACCCATAACTAGATCTATGTTGCGTTGGGCAAGAATAGAGAGGATGATTCGGATCGGGAGGGTCTCTAAAATCGATTTCAGATAAAGGCTGATCCCCCGGTTTTAGCAGTAGTTGTGGTTGTTTCCAGCAATCCCATCTTGCGCCAAAAAACCATCGATGTTTTGTCCAAATTCGGGGCGCGAAAAATCCAAGTCCTAAATAGGTGTTTTTGGCATGCATTCCGCCTTTAACGTAAAAATAGATAGGTTTTTTTCTTTGGACGAGATAATTGTCTAAAAAATATTCCGGACCAAATGGAGTGAGTCCGAGCCGCGCGCCAAATAAGTATTCGCACCCTAAAAGCGGGATCATCGGTATTTTTGTTTCTTTTCCGGAAAAGATGTAATATCCCCAGGCATAGGCGGCGCAATAAGTCAAAGGATCGGCTAGATTGATCCAGGAAAGATTGCGAAGCTCTTTTATTGCAAGCTGGCTTTCCGTATATGTCAAATTCAAGGATTCGACGTAGGAAGAAAGATCGTGTCCATCTACGTTATTTTCATCGGAAGATCCGTAGAGATTGATAGCGAATCGACTCACTAAATAAAGAACTGTTTGCTTTGGATCTATGAAGCCATCTTCAAGCCATTTGTATGCCGTTTGCTCTGCTAAAATAGATTGGGCTTCAAGGCCCGCCATAGAAACACAGGTCAGATCTGTCGTCGTGATTGTATCCGGGTTCAATGTAAAAAAAGTAGCTCCATTTCCGGGTCCATAGGGAGGAGGAAAGCTAAAATCATAGCCGGTCACATGGATTTTTCCATGGTTGATATCGCGGATTCGATATCCGTGTCCAAAGACTTCGTGCTGCACAATCGATGCGAAATAGTTGAGAGGTAAATAAAGCGCCGTAAGCTCTCCAAATCGAAAAAATTTTGCGGCAAGCGAGCGAGAATGGGCAGTCCCTATTTTTTCCGAAATATAAGAGCTTCCGCATTCGATGCATCTTGTAGAGAAAAGAAGATCGCTCCCTCCGGCATAGGGAGACATATTGAGGTCATAGCAAATTTCATAAGCATCTAAAGAAAGGATTAGAAAAAGACACGATAGTTTACGGATCATGGCCTATTATTTTTGCTTATCTCGCAAAAAATTGAAAAAGAAATCGTTTTCAGATATCTATACGTCGTAATTAAAGAGATTTTTGATATGCGATGTACCGGATATTGTACGGCGATTGGATACGATATCCCCCGTCTTTTTCAGTTTTTACAAGTCACAGGCACCTCGCAATTGCACCGCGATGTCATTCATAGCCAGCCAAAGGACGATAAGGGAGGAAAGCGCGATATTTTTTATTTTCCTTATGGCGTGGTGATTTTTTGGGGGTTTTCTGAAAGCGAGGAAAGCGAGTTTTTGGGTCTTTTGAAAAAATTTGAAAAAGAACCCCTTTCTAAGATTGAAAGAGACGATTTCATGTTTTCTTATGGAAACAAAATGAAAATCGAAGAAGACGAGGTCGTTTTACATAAAAAAGATCCGATGCTTAAACTCGCGATTGCTTACGCAATTGGCCAGTCTGTAAAATTAACAGTATTTGAAGAAACGATTACAAAAACTGTAGAAACAAGTAAGCAGATTCCCAAAGAACTCTCCCTCAACGGAAAAATTTCTTTGTCCCGCAAAGAAATCTCTCAAAAAATGGGGGAGCTTTTTTTAGAGCGCAATTATGTGAATTTGCACACAGAAATCCTAGATACGCCAGAATTTTTCTGGGAACTCTCCGAACTAGAACCCTTTTATCGCAGAGTCATTCACTATCTCGATGTAGGAAAACGGGTCGAGCTTCTCAACCGAAGATTGAAATTAATGCACGAGCTTTTTGAAATCCTCGGAAACGAATTGAACCATCAAAAAACAGCTCAGTTAGAAATGACGATCATCATTTTAATTGTGATTGAAGTTGTAATTGCTCTTTTAAGAGATTTATTCCATTTAATTTGATATAAGTTTGTGATATTTAATTATATATAATTAGATTGTTTTAATTATATGTTTAATATGTTATTAATTTACTTGTGATCATTTTGTTTTTGCGGGGGCTTTTTTATGAAGGATTTTTATCACTTATTTATCGGCGAGTTAAAAGAGATTTATTCTGCTGAGCGTCAATCTGTTAAGATGATGCCGGAAGTGATTAAGGCGGCAAAGTCGTCGAAGTTGAAGGAAGCTTTAAAAGAGCATTTGGAAGAGACGAAAAACCAGGTAGCTCGTTTAGAGAAGGTGGCATCGGATCTGAAGGAGAGTTTTTCGGGGAGCGAATGCGAGCCGATGGAAGGTCTTTGGAAAGAATGGGCGCATGTTGTTAAGTCTCATTATCACGATGACGTGCAAGATTCTGCCATTATAGGGTTTATTCAGAAGATTAAGCACTATGAAATTTCTGTCTATGGGACATTGAAAACTTTTGCAAAGCATTTGCAAATGCATAAAATTGAGGTGTGGCTTAGAGAGTCCATCAAAGAAGAATTGATGGCCGACAAGAAACTCACTGAAATTGCAGAAGGGTCTATGTTTGCCGGCGGAATCAATATTAAGGCATGCAAAAAGCATTGTGCATGAGAAAAAGATCGAAGGGAGCTATTCCTTCGATCGAAATTTTATTGAGATAGATTCATGTTGAAAGGCACTGTTAAATGGTTCAATAAAGAGAAGGGGTTTGGGTTCATCTCCCCGGATGAGGGGACAAGAGATGTGTATGTCCAAAGCGCGAATATCGACACCCCGGATCATGTGATTCAAGACGGCCAAAGAGTCGAGTACGAAAATTCACTCGGACGGAAGGGGCCTGAAGCCATTCGCGTTCGTCCTGTCTAATCTTTAGAGATCTGTAGCAAGCACTTGTTTTTCCCCTTCGCTTTTGGCGACGAGTACAGCGCAGCAGCTATCGCTAAATACGTTGACCGTGGCTCGGCACATATCGAGGATTCTATCTACCGCAATGAAAAGGCCAAGTCCTTCTGCAGGAAGGCCGAGTATTTTGAAAAGGACGAGAATCGCGACAAGGCTTGCCGAAGGAATTCCCGCAACGCCAATTGAGGTTAGAAGAGACATAGCGACAATGAGAATTTGGGTTGTCAGGGAAAGGTCAATTCCATATGCCTGGCCGACAAACATTGTGGCAACGCAGACGTAAAGAGCTGATCCGGACATATTCACAGAAGTGCCGAGAGGAACGACCAAGCTGCAAATCCGATTGGATACGCCGGCCCGTTTTTCAACGCAGCTAATTGTGATGGGGAGCGTCGCCGAAGAAGAGCTCGTGGAAAATGCTGTGATTAAAGCCGGGCTCATCGCTTTAAAATGGCGCATGGGCTTTACTTTGGCCACGTATTTGAGAAGAATCGGAAGCCCGATGAACATGAAGACGGCAAGGCCGAGCAAGGTTGTGACAAAAAATAAAGCCACCGATCCGAGCGATTTGAGCCCTGTTGTCATGAATACTTTAGCGACAAGGCAAAAAACTCCATACGGGAGGAGCTTTAAAATCAGATGCGTGAATTGGATCATCGCCTGAAATAGGCCCTGGAAAAAGTGGATTAGGGTTGTCTTTGTTTGCGTTTCGATTTTTGAAATGCAATAGCCGAAAATCAAGCTAAAGAAAATGAGCCCAAGCATATTTCCCTTGGATAGGGCGTCGATGATATTGGGCGGGACAATTGAAATCAGAATGCGGAATAAAGTGGCTCCTTCGCTAGTCACGTGCTCGTGGGCAGTTCCATGCATAGAAGGGAGAGAGGAAATGTATGTGCCCGGAGCAATGAGGTTGACGAAGAAAAGGCCGATGACAATTGCGAGCAGGCTCGTTCCGAGATAAAATGTAAACATCTTAATCCCCAGCCTTTTGAATCCCTCTTCCCCTCCCATGCGCGAGACGCCCACGATAATCGAAGAGGCGACAAGGGGAACGACGACGAGGTTTAGGGCGTTAAGGAAGAGAACGCCGAGCGTGTCGACAATCGAATAGAAAGACACTCCGAATATTTGTCTTTGATCGCCGACAAGGCTGCCAAAGGCAATCGCAAGGACGATTGCGATAAAGATAGTCAGGAGGCTTTTATTTTTTTTCATCGAAGTTATTTTACTGTTTTTTCTAGATCTTGCAAAGTAAATTTCGCCCCTAAAGGGATTTTGTTTTCCTGAAACCAATTTTGAGGAACTTCCAGGGCGTACTGCATGGGGCGGGAGCTTTTGTAGAGAGTAAGATCGGAATCATTGTCCCGAGGAGGATCCATATCCTCGATTTGCCGGAGTCGTTTTTCTTTGTCGAAAAATCCAACGGAAAGGGGGATTTTTGTATTTTTCATCCAGAAACATAAAAGCTCTTCTTTTGGATAGATAAAGAGCATCCCTCTTTCGGGAGGAAGGGAGTCTCTGTTCATGAGGCCGAGATTGCGCAAAGAAGGGGTGTTCGCTATTTCTACAGTGAGTTTTGCTTCTCCGATATGGATTTCGCAAAATGCAAAATCAGGCTCTTTTCCATAGATCAAGACGGATAAAAGGGCGCATCCAATGGCTAGGGTCTTCATAATTTTTCCTGTAAAAATATAGAAAAGTTCATGTATACCCAGGGGATATGAAAAAGTTTGTCTTTATTTTTTTATCTACTTTTCTATTTGCCGACAAGGTGATTACGCCTCAGCATCAAGTTGAAATTGCAAACCCTTGGTATACAGGACCTCTCTTGGCTCCAAGCGCTGTGATTGTTCCCGTCGGCCATGTCAATTTCGAGCCATACATTTACGTTGTTGCGAATACGGGATTTTACGATGCCCATGGGAAAGCCAAAAAAACCGATACTTTATGGGCAAATAGCTTCCAGCCTGTTGTCGAAGTGGGTTTGACAAATTGGATGGATATACAGATTCTTCCTTCTGTCGTATACAATTACACAAAGCACGAAGCGCAATGGTTATTTTACGATTTTCCTGTTACTTTAGACTTTCAGCTTCTTTCGCCCTCTCATATTGACGATTGGACGCCGTACATCAAGCTTTCTTTGACGGAAATTTTTCCAACGGGGAAATACCGGCAGCTCAATCCAAAGAAAAAGGGGGTCGATATCGGCGGCACGGGTTCATTTCGGACTTCGGCCGGACTTGTGATCGGAGAAATATTTCATCTCAAAGGAGCCCATTTTTTAATCGCCCGCTTGCTTCTTTTTTATGAAATCCCGGCGCCTGTCCAACTCAAGGGATTCAACGCATATGGAGGAGGATACGGAACCCGGGCCCGCTTTTTCCCTGCACAAAATTGGCAGGCTGATTTGGGAGTTGAGTTGACC
>CAYOMT010000013.1:0-19693 GCA_964405125.1 uncultured bacterium | reverse complement strand
ATAACCCTGGCCAAGAAAGAAGTCTACCGCCCCGAAGGGGTGGGGCAGCAGGGGCTTCTCCCGACTGCCTATTCTAGAATAGAATTTAGATGACTCTATTTGCATGCAAAATGCTTTGTAGTGTATGTATGCAACAGGGCTCTTCAAACAGGAGAAATTTGCCTTGTTGACTTTGGTAAAGACCCAAACAATCCGCGTCCTAGAAATGATTGGAGAGTACGTCTCTTTAATTATCGACGTATTTGGCGCCTCTTTTCGAAAAGCCCCTTCCTGGACTTTGATTCGAGAACAGCTCTATCACATCGGCGTCATGTCCCTTTCCGTTGTCGCAATTACCGGCTTTACCACAGGATTTGTCCTCGCTGCCCAATCCTTCTACCAGCTTGGAGAAAAAGGCCTCTCCGCAGTCACAGGTGTTTTGGTCGGCAAAGCAATGATCACGGAACTCGGCCCCATTCTCACCGCATTTATGGTCACGGGCAGGGTCGGATCCGCCATGTGCGCCGAGCTCGGCACCATGAAAGTCACAGAGCAAATCGATGCCATGAGATCCATGGCGATCAATCCCAATGCATATCTCGTCGCGCCCCGTTTCATCGCCGGCATTTTTATGATCCCTTTTCTCACCCTCTTTAGCGCAATCATGGGCATTATGGGCGGATATCTCATCGCAATCACCCTCTTTCACATGACCACCTCCTCCTATTTCGATCCCATGCAAATCCACATTACTTTATTTGATTTAGCAACCGGAGGAATTAAATCTTTTATTTTCGGACTTCTCCTCGTCACAGTCTGCTGTTATAAAGGAATGAAAACTTCCGGCGGCGCGGCGGGAGTTGGAAAAGCAACAACGCAAAGCGTTGTCACAAGCTATATTCTCATCTTAATTTCCGATTTCTTTCTGACAATGGCTCTCAATATGATTCACCAACAAATGCGCTACGAGTGGATAGGACGATGATTCGGGTACAAAATTTATATAAGCGCTACGGAGCTTTACAGGTTCTAAAAGGACTTGATTTAGAGGTCAATCAAGGAGAAATCCTCGTCATCTTAGGAAGATCGGGAGTTGGGAAAAGCGTTTTACTGCGCCACATCATTGGCATTGAAAAGCCGGATAGCGGAATGATCGAAGTCAATGGCGTCAACATCACGACCTGCAAAAAAAATGCCATTTACGCCGCTGTGAAAAACATGGGGATGCTCTTTCAAGGATCCGCTCTTTTTGATTCGATGAATATCGGACAAAACACCGCATTTTATCTAAATCAACACGGAGATCCTCTCACAAAAAAACCATTCCCCGAATCGGTCATTCAACAAAAAGTCAGAGAAGCCCTCGCCATGGTCGGTCTCGAAGGGATTGAAAAAAAAATGCCCTCGGATCTTTCCGGCGGTATGCGCAAACGGGCAGGCCTGGCAAGACTCATCGTCTACCGCCCCTCCATTCTCCTTTATGACGAGCCGACAACGGGCTTAGATCCCATCACAGCGCAGCAAATCAATGAACTCATCGTCCAAACGCAAAAAGAGCTGAAAGGAACGAGCATTGTGGTCACGCACGATATCCATTCTGCATTCTATATCGCTGATAAATTGGCTTTGCACCAAGACGGAAAAATCGCCCACGTTGCAGATCTCGAAACATTTTTAAAAATCGACGATCCAACGATCCATTTTTTAAGAAAAAGTCTTACCTCCACACTGAGAAAGGATTCCCGATGACAGAAAAAATCAAAAACATCCTGATTGGCCTCTTTGTAGCCACTGCTGTGACTCTCGTCATTGCCATCATCCTTTTCCTCGATCCTAAAATTGGGGATGGAAAAAAAACGCTCGAGGTTCGATTTGCCAATATTTCCGGAATCATGATCGGAACTAGAGTAACATTCGCAGGAAAGCCCATTGGAGAAGTCGTCGCCATCAAAGAAATTCACGATGCAAGAGAGGCCCCCGCCGACGACACCGGAAGAGTCTATTTTTATCAACTCACGCTCAAAATCGACTCCAGCACCCAAATCTATAACTACGACGACATCGCCATTCGAACAACCGGCCTCATGGGAGAAAAATCAATTGCCATACTCCCCCGCACAGCGCCTCCCGGGAAAACAGCCTTCCTCCTGACCGACCAGATCATGACCGCCAACTCGATTGACCCCCTCGAAAATACGTTCAATCAGATTGCAAAAGTCTCTCATAGAATGGAAGGATCTCTTGGACATTTGGATAAATGGTTTTTAGAAAATAAAGACCCCCTCTCCCAATCCATTCAAAGCCTCCACCAATTTCTTGCCCAAGGCTCTTCTCTCCTCTCCTCGATCGAAGAAGCAAAACTCGTCCCTTCGCTCTCCCAAGGCTCTTCTCTTCTCAACGAAAATCTCGATCTGATCAAACAAAGCTTGAGCCACGACGATCTTCTTCACAAAATCGCAAATCTCACAGACTCTCTTCTTCAATCTGCCGAAACATTCAATATAGATGGCGCCTCCGCCCTCTATAATATCCATCAAATTACACGCGATTTATCCAAAGGCGTCGGAACCATCGGAAAACTCATCTCCGGAGATGATTTTTATCTTCGCCTCAGCTCTCTTCTCGGCAAAGGAGAAACGCTGATGAACGACCTCAACCACTACGGCCTTCTCTTCCAATACGATAAACACTGGCAAAGAAGCCGGACAAAAAAAGCAAACATCTTAAAATCGCTCGATTCGCCAAGAGAATTCCGAGAATATTTTGAAGGAGAGGTAGACTCCATCACCACATCTCTTGGAAGGCTGACAGAACTTCTCGATATTGCCGGCAATGAACGGGAAAAAATTATGGAAAACGATCAGTTCAAGCAACAATTCGGATCCTTGCTTCGCTCCGCGCAAGGTTTATCCGACTCCTTAAAGCTATACAACGAAGGTCTTATTTCAGAAAGTTCTCTGAAATAGTCCACTTAATTTGGAAGGCTTTAGCGATTTTACTTCCTCTTGCTTCTAAAGCTTTGCCCCAAGTTTCAAGAGCGGAAAGGGTCCGAATAAATAATTCCGGATCGGCTGCCCGCTCGCGGACGCTCAAAGCCTTCCAATAAAAAAGATAAAGCAAAAAGTCGAGATCCCCTTTCAAGTACACGCCCTGTTCCAAGACCTTTAAAAACCCATAAAACATTCCGGAAGCATAAGCGCCCGCATCCACTCCATCTTTACAAGTAAAGCTCACGGAATCCACTTCAAAATAACGGATCGCTTCCACCACCAAGATCTGATAAAAGATTTCAATGAAATCCTCTCTCATTCGGCGGGTTAACGTATTTTTCTCTTCGAATACATGTTTATGGATCAAAGGAAAAATAGAGTCTGCAAATTTCAATAACGACTCTCTTTTCCATTGGGTCGGAAAATAAAAACCACTCTTTTCGGTAGACGCCAACTGTTTTTTAAATTCCTCAAAAAAATGACTCGCCTGGTGAATATTCTCAAAGGCATTTCTCTGGTAATAAAAATCGGTATTTTTCGGAAGAGTTAAAACAATGAGACTCGGCAGACTCTCTTGGGCTTCTTCCAAGATCCGGCTCCTTGCCTCTTCTCTCCAAGAATTGCGATCTTGCAAATTGATGAGTAAATGTTTCTTCCCTTTTCCCAAATAACTTAAGTAACGAAGAAATCCACGGAATTCATCCACCATTTCCGGCCGATGGATCATCGATTGGCGAAGCGGCGCGCCAAAACCCAAAACATCTAATTTCTTTTTCCCCTCCTTCAGTGTAAAAAGATGGGAAGGCAAGTTGCCCTGGATCCAAGGATCGAACGGAGTGGAAATCCCCTCCTCTTGCGCAGATCGGATCATCTCTAAAATTTTCAGTAAAGGCCCTCCAGGGAATTTGCGAAGAAGCGTTCTCAATTTCTCATCTTCAAATAACAACTGATTCCAAACATTGTCTTGCGAAGATTCCCCTTTTTCCGATTTGATCTCCTCTCCTCTTCGCATCGTTCGATGGATGAGGCCAATCGCTTCTTGCTTAATTCCCACGGTCCTATGGACAAGAGAAAAACAGAGTTTATGAGCCAATAAAATCAACAAATTCGCCTGCGCATCTTCTTTCGAAGGAGGATATGCAAGCCATTTCTGATATTCAGGACTTTTCATGGCAAGTCTTAAGAATTGATGGAAATCATAAAAATATTGAAGGCAACTTTTCCGAGTCGTTCTTTGCAAAAGATGTCTTGCATTGGATGCTGCATATAAAGCCAAAAGAGCTTTACTCAAATGAACTCCGAATGAATACCGAAAAAGTTTTTTCGCCTGCTTGAAAAAAGAATCTATTTCTTCATGGCATTCATACAACATTCTAGAGGAGGAAGCTTGAATGTCCCGATCCAATATCGCTTTCACCTTTAAAAATGGATCCTCCTCAAAAGACCCCGCATCTACATCAAAACGGGCTGTTAATTTTATATTCCTTAAAAGAGGCTCGCTAAAATAAGGGGAACCATCTTCTTGGGTGAGGTAGAAAAGCTCGTATTCTTTATCCATTAAAACAGACTCGAAATCCTTCAGCTCCGTTCCACTGGCCTCCAAGGGCAAGTGCTTTTCATGCCAAGCCGTTTCCCACGCCTCTTTCCCCTCCACGCCGCCTGCGAATTTTTCACTGTAAAAAGCTTGTAAAGATTTAAAAGACTCCCTCTCCTCCACCTTTGAAGACAAAGGATGATCCAAGCGAAAGGCTAAATAAGCATCTATCTTCTGAACCGACTCTCCCACTAAAGACATCATCGCAGCCATTCCATCGCGACTTTTTTTACTCTTCCAATCCATTCCTTTGTTTTGATAAAGATCTTTAAGATGTTGATTCACAGTACGATATGTAATATCTAAAGTGCGTAGCAAGACTTCCGCCCCCTCGCCGCTGAGCCACTGAATCTCCCCGGGCTCCATCTCCTCTCGACTCGTTACAATCCGAGTTCCCCTTATAATCCCAATCGGAGGGGGGCTTTCCATATTTATAGATGCAATTGCGGCCAAATTGTCCATTGCCTCTTTAATATCAATCAGTTCTACTACTTTTTGACGCATATAATATACTCGCATTGTACAATTATTATTATTACAGACTTTCAATATAAATTAAAACAATAGCGCAACTACTTAAAATGAAGAATTTTAAAAAATGCAATTAATAATTAATCCAATTTCCGGCAGAATAAAGAAATGAAACCTTTACTCCGCTCCCTTGCCGCTCCATTTTTGAGTTTAATTTTGCTGATTTTGGCAAGTGGTCTATGCAACACATTTATTTCGGTTCGCCTTGAGATGGAAGGCTTTAATTCTGAAATCATTGGATCTGTCACAGCGGCTCTTTACGGGGGGATTTTTGTAGGTTCTATCTGGATGGACCGGTGGATTGCGAAAATGGGCCATGTGAGATCTTTTGTTATCTTTGCATTTCTTACGATGCTGCTTACTTTAGTTCAGTCTCTTTGGATAGATCCTTATTTTTGGATTGTTCTCCGTTTTCTCGGGGGGGTGTGCACTGCGGGCATTTTCATTGTGATTGAAAGTTGGCTCCTTATGCAAGCCACTCCGGCGCTTCGGGGCGCTATTTTATCCATTTACTTAGCTGTATTTTACGGGGCTTTATCGGCAGGGCAGCTCCTTCTCAATCTCTCAGATCCGATGAGCGCAAAGCCGTTTTATATTATTTCGTTTCTCACTGCGCTCTCTATTCTTCCGATGGTTGCAATCACGATCCCTCAGCCAAAAATCGAACCTGGCGCGAGATTGACTTCATCAGAGCTTTTTAAAATTTCTCCCTTTGGTCTCATTGGCGTAGTTGTTTCGGGTATTTTACTGGCTGCTGTCTATGGGCTGATGCCTGTTTACGCCAAAGAAATCGGAATGAACGTTTCTGAAATTGGAGATTTAATGGCTCTTCTCATTTTTGGAGGGCTGAGCTTTCAGTGGCCTTTGGGAAGACTTGCCGATAAAAGCAGCCGCAAAGGGGTGCTCATCGGAACGAGCGTATTGACTTTCATCATCTGCTGCGTTATCGCTTTTTCCGGACATTTATCCTCTCCGATTCTTCTCCTTCTCATGTTTCTTTTTGGAGGATTTTCTTTCACGATCTATCCTCTCAGCATGGCCCATGCCTGCGAAAAAATCAAAGAGCATCAAATTGTGTCAGCGACAGGCGGCTTTGTCCTTTCTTATGGAATCGGCGCGATTGCAGGGCCTATCATGGCGCCAATGGCGATGAACTTCCTCGGATCCAATGGGCTTTTTTATTTCCTCGCCCTCATCGTATCTATCCTCATCTTGGTTGGCTGTAAGAAAGTGCCTGCAAAGTGAGTTACATATGAGGATGATGGTTGGATTCGTCGTGTTTATGTACTTCGACCCTATGAGATTGCCGCATATGCTGGTAGCTCAATAAAACACTTCCAAGAGAGACAGCCAAGACAGCCATAAAATACCCTTCGACGTGCATCACAAAGACTCCCAAAGGGAGCAATTTTAAAAGCGCGTAGGCAGCGAAATTCAACACCAAAGTTCCAATCGAAACCCGAAGAAGGCCTACATTCCCATCCATCATTTTCAAAAAAGGGAAAATCAAAGAATTTAAAAAACCGAGTCCGACTGCGAAAATCATCTCTCCGCCAATATGCGGAAGTTTCGTTTGGTGCATGACCTCAATGCCGGGAAATAAATAATTCACAAAGAATATGATTAAACAATAAAACAGCAGCCCCTTCAAATATTTCATACCCACCCTCAGGTTCCTTTACGGGACTATATAAAAAAACTCTTACTTTGACAAGTGAATTGCCTGCATGAGATCATTTCCGGATGTTCTTTACAAAATGGACCCTCTTTCTTCTCCTTTTTATCACCGGATGCCAATTCACTCCCAAAGAAATGCCGAACACTCTGAGGATGAGTCTTTCTCAAGACCCGGCCACTTTAGACCCAAGAAGAAGCAGCGACTTCGCCTCTTCCACTCTCATTTGCCTTCTTTTCGAAGGATTGACCCGCTGCAAAGGAGGCTCTGAAATCGAACTTGGCCTCGCAGAGAAAGTCGAAATCTCTCCAGATGGGAAAAGGTATCTTTTTACTTTGAAAAAAACGTTTTGGAGCGATGGCTGCCCTGTCACGGCAAACGATTTTGAAAAATCGTGGAAAAAAATTTTAACTCCCAAATTTCCATCGCCCTGCTCCTATTTGTTATATCCGATTAAAAATGCAGAAGCCTATGCAAAAGGGCTCTGCGCTATTGAAGAAGTGGGAATTTACTCCCTCAATGAATCCCTGCTTCAAGTGGATCTCGAAAACGACACGCCCTATTTCCTTTCCTTAACGGCATTCCCTCTTTTTTTGCCGAATCCTTCCCATTTAGATTCCTGGGAAACATGCTGGACGCAAAAAAAAGAAAAACCCCTTGTTTGCAACGGCCCTTTCACCCTCGAAACGATCAAAGCTGGATCTGAAATCATCCTCAAAAAAAACAATCAATTCTGGAATTTTTTACAAATCCATCTCGATGCCATCTCTATTCATATCATCTCAAGCGAACATACGGCGGTTCACCTTTTTGAAAAAGGAGAGCTCGATCTCGTAGGAGGTCCTCTCACCCCCATTCACATCGATTCTTTAATTCCCTTTTACGAAACAAAGACTCTCCACTTTCTTCCAATGGCGGCATCGACTTTTTGCGCCTTCAATAACGAGCAATTCCCCTTTTCCAATCCGTCGATCCGAAAGGCTTTTGCCTTGAGCGTCAAAAACCACCCTATGATACGGCAAGAAATCGAAATGATGGGGCAAATTTGGGCTTTGCACATCCTTCCCCCGACGCTTTCTATTTTAAAAACAGAGAAACAAAGCGAAGAAGCCCTCCCTTTCCTCCATCAAGGGATGCAAGAACTCCAAATCGCCCCACAAGATCTTGAAACGCTCACTCTATATTACAAAGGAGGCCCTTTAGAAAAAAAAATCGCACAAACTCTCCAAAGGATTTGGAAAGAATCTCTCGGCATACTCATCCAGATTGAACAAATCGATGCAAAATCTTTAGCGCAAAAACTCTATGCAAAAAACTATCAGCTCTCTCTCTCTTCTTGGATTGCACAATTTCACGACCCAATCAATATTCTAGAAAGATTCAAAGAGGAAAAAAACCAAAAAAATTACACAGGATGGAATGAAAGCGATTTTAAAGAATTATTGAATCAAAGCTATCTTGTACAAAATCCTCAAAAGCGAGCAGATCTTCTCGAATCAGCTGAAAAGATCTTGGAGGATAGCACGCCCCTGATTCCTTTATATCATTGGCGCTCGCCCATTTTAATCCACCCCCGCCTACATGGACTTGCGACAACGAGCGCAGGGGGGCTGCTCATTGAACAATCGTCTATTGAACCCGGATCGTCCTTTCCACATCATTGAAAGAACCTTTCACCGTTTGTCCTCTTGGATCCATGAGCTGCAGGCGGATCGTATGCTTCCCCTTCTTCAGGCCATAAATGTAATAAGGCTGCCAGGAAGTGAGCATTCTTTTCATTTTTCCATCCACAGTAAGAAGGACTTTATAGCCATCGGGACTTAATTCTGTATTTGTAATGTAGAAATCGAGCAATATCGGCTGATTTTCTTTCAATGGAAGCTGATCGCTTGGTTCATTGTATGTTAAATAGGGTTTATCTAAGGCTGTATCAAGGCCTCCGCCGCGGCTTCCCACATAAAAATAGACCATCTGAAAGGTATTTTCATTCTTCAAACTTTCTCCATATGATCTTGCGGGAAACATGCGGAGCGTATGAAGCCCTTCATTCAGCCTAAAAGGAATTTCAAACTTATAGCTTGTATCATAGTAATACCCATCTTCGTTGAATGGATCGATCGATGGCTCATTGACGGCAAAATAAGGATAGTTATCGACAACTACATGCAATGTTTGACCCATTTTACTGACGGCGATTTCATCTGTTCTTGTCGAAGGAGACCCCGCGCCTAAAGGATACCCATCCAATCGGAACTGCACCCAAACCGGATTTTTTACTTTCACCTCTCCATTTTTAGGTATGGCAATAGACAAAATGATGGTATTTGATTCGGGCGTCCTAGAAACAGGGACGACCCGAATTTGTTCCACAGGTTCGATATTCCCCTGATCTGCTTGAATCGGCTTTGCCATAGATAGAAGGGTGGCTGCTGCAAAAAGGATCATATATTATTACTCCTATAAAAATCCGTTCATACTTGATGAACCGACTTTTTGTCATCCTTCAAAACTGCCCTCTTGCCAAATATCCACCCCTAATTTATGAGACAAATTATGCAAAGAACAATAAAAATTCTCCTCTCCCTCCTCCTCTTGTCAAAATCCCTCATGGCCGCAGATAGCATTGAAGGATTTTGGAAAACTGTCAACGAAGATGGCGTGGCCCAATGCATTATCGCTGTCTATGAATACGGGGGCCATTGTTACGGGCGGATTATTGCAACCTATGGAGACGATGGGAAAATCAACGATAGCATCTACGCCCCCTCCAAACGAGCGCCCGGAGTCGTCGGCGACCCTTTCTACAGCGGTTTGGATATCATCTGGGATCTTCTAGAAAGCAAGTGGGCCTATAAAGGCTTCATCCTCGATCCCGAACACGGAAAAGTCTACAAGGCAGAGCTTTGGACGGATGCCGGCAACCTCGTCGTCCGGGGCAAACTCCTCATGTTCGGAAGAAATCAAACATGGTATCCCGTCACAAAAGAAGACATCCCTGTCGGATTTAAGCTCCCAGACCCCAAAACCTTTGTTCCATCAATTCCTGAGACAAAATAACTACATTTTGTGATATACTCTCCTCCTTTATTCAAGAAAAAGGATGATTATGAGAAATTTATTTTATATTTTCTCCCTGTGCTGCCTAATCTCGAGCAGTCTATTCGCTTTCGAGACGTCGGAAGACATCAATAGGCCCATTTTATCCCAATATTCAGCGTCTCCGCCCCTTCATTCATTGTCTCCGCGCCCTCTCACTTCCCAGGAAAATCTGGAACCAAAAAAAAACTTTCCCTTTGTCAGTATTGGAGTTCTCTCTCCCTTTATTTCTCGTGGGGGTTTTCCTCTGATGATTCCTCTGGCGGGCGCCGGCCTTTCAATAAGACAAAACCATGTGATGACCGACATCAGTCTCCGTTCTCTCGCCGTGGTCAATAGCCTTTCTTATGCTAAATCAAAAATAATCTATAAAGATTCGTCCAATCGAGGAATGTATTTTTCTTATGGGCTAGGTGGTTATCTTGGAAATATCGGTCTTCTACCGATTGCTGGAGTCATTGTTCCTTGTCATGTAGGATATGAAGGGAAAAATGGATTTATCGATCTCGGAGCAGAAATAAACGGCCTTTATATATTTGAGCCGCTCCTCATGCCCGAAATCCGAGCAGGCCTAAAATTTTAAGATGACGACGCCCCCTCTAAAAACAGGCAACGAAGTCATTCTCTCCATCCACGACCTCGGTCATAGCGGCGAAGGGGTTGGATATTACAATGGATTTACCCTCTTTGTCGACGGCGCTTTACCCGGGGAAACCGTCAAAGTTCGCCTCTTAAATATTAAAAAAAATTATGGTTTTGCCCTTCTCCTCTCTCTTATAACTCCGTCGCCCGATCGAATTACGCCCTCCTGTCCTTTATTTGGGAAATGCGGGGGATGCCAGCTCATGCATCTTTCCTACCCAAAACAATTAGAAATCAAACGGCAAAAAATCATCGATGCCCTTTCCCGGATTGGAGGGTTTGAAAACCCGACAGTGGAAAAGTGCTTTCCCTCGCCAATGCCCCTTGCCTATAGAAATAAAATCCAACTCCCCGTGAAAGAAAACTTCTCTTTAGGCCTTTACGCAAAAAACTCCCACGAAATCATCCCTGTAAAGCATTGTTTAATCCATTGCGATCTAGGAGAAAAAGTTTTTCAAAAGATCCAAGAACTTCTTGAAAACGCTCAAATCAGCCACCCCAAAATACGCCATATCCTGATTAAAAGCGCCATTCATACAAAGGAAGCGCTCGTTGTTCTTGTCACAAATGAAAGTAAATCATCCCTTCTTACATCTTTTGCCGAAACGATATTGAAACAGATCCCTTCTGTCAAAGGAGTCGTCCACAATATCCATTCCGGAGGCGAGAATGTCATTTTAGGAGACGCCTACCACACTCTCGCAGGCGTCCCTCAAATTCAAGAAGAGATTTTAGGACTCTTTTTCTCTATCTCTGCGGCCTCTTTTTTCCAAGTCAATCCGTGGCAAGCCGAAAATCTTTATCAAAAAGCCCTGGAATTGGCCGAGGTAGATCCGGAAGAAACCGTTCTCGATGCCTACTGCGGCGTAGGAACTCTCTCTTTGATTTTTGCAAAAAAAGCAAAAAAAGTACTTGGCGTAGAATGCGTAGCTCCCGCCATTTCAGATGCCAAAGAAAACGCCCTACGCAATCACATCCACAACGCCTCTTTTGTCTGCGCCGTTGCCGAAGAATTCATCCCCTCTCTCCCCGCCACAGATATCCTCCTTCTAAATCCCCCCCGCAAAGGATGCGACCCCCGCCTTCTCATCTCTTCCAAAGCAAAAAAAATCATCTATATTTCTTGCGATCCAGCCACTCTTGCGCGCGATCTAAAAATTCTCTGCGCAAAAGGATATGAGATCGATCAAGTCCAACCTTTTGATATGTTTCCTCAAACATCTCACGTTGAATGCATTGTAAAACTTAGGAGAAAACCATGACGATTGAAGGCTCTTATTTTGAAACAACCTGGAATGAAACAACCATTCATTTGGCAAGTCCAGAACCCACTCTGC
Organism: uncultured bacterium; assembly: GCA_964405125.1. GTDB lineage: Bacteria > Chlamydiota > Chlamydiia > Chlamydiales > SM23-39 > DAIDHZ01. Next base: position 7,849 of record CAYOMT010000013.1, on the reverse strand, counting down.
AAGACAGAGTCAGCAGGGTGGCTTTAAATATTTTTTCTGTTTTGCTGCCGCCTCTTGGGATTGTCCGCCTTGTTGATTACGGAGTCAATTGTTTTGCCAATCGAATTGCTCTTCCCTCGGCGCACTACATCTCAAAATCCCATTTTGATGCGGCGTTTCAAAACTTCAATGATTTTTGGGAAGGGCCGATTACCGAAAAAAATGAACTGATCCGGAGAAATTATACACTCGTTAAAGAAACCGTTATTACTCCCGACAAAGCCGCCTTAAAAGCCATTTGCATGCGCTATAAAGGAAGCAATTCAGAAACGCCAACAATCATCTACTTCAATGGGAATTTTCAATTATCTATTGAGACGCCGGCTTGGATTTTACCCAAATCTATGGAAGTGGGATCTCCTTGCAATTTCGTTCTTTTTGATTACCGAGGAGTGGGTGAATCGACGGGTGTTTTTAAAGGCGCTAAAGATCTGATCGTAGATGGATCTTCCATTGTAGAATGGGTGAAAAAACGGATCGGAATCCAGGCGCACCAAATCCATTTTTATGGATTTTCTCTTGGCGGAGCGATCTCTTCCATGACAAAAGCGTTAGATCCCGAACATCTCACGGGAAGGCTCATCAACGACCGCTCCTTTTCTTCCTCTGACAAGTGGCTTGAGATCCGCTACGGCTCCGGCTATTTTGGAAGATTGATGAACTGGCTTTTTACAAAACATGGATATAGCGCAGATCCCCTTGCGGCATTTCAAAAAGCAAGCGGCGAAAAAATGGTGATTTATCACCCCGATGATGCGGTCATTCCGACGGAAGCGAGCATGCAATATGCGCTGCAGCACGATCTTGCCATTCGACTCGAGCCAAAACCCGGATTTGAAAAGCAATCCAAGGAAGGGCATCACGTCACTCCATTGCATTGGTATGATCGAGCGGTGGAAAGAGTCGTAGAATTTCTATGCCATCACACAATGGAAATGTCCCATTGCATGGGAAATTAATCCAGGATTTGGTATAGTCGGCCGCAATGGATGAGTCCCTTGCAGGCTATATCGAAGCCATTGTCTTCACACAGCCAGAAAATGGGTTTACAGTCGCGCGCCTAAAAGAACCCAAGAAAAAAGAGTTCACGGTCATCGTAGGCTGCCTTCCCTCTCTGCAACCCGGAGAAACGGTCGTCTGCAAAGGCGTTTGGAAAATCCACCCCTCGCATGGACGGCAATTTGAAGTCGCCGACTATACTGTCGAAATGCCGAATGACGTCGTAGGCATTCAAAAATATCTCGAATCGGGCCTTGTCAAAGGAATTGGTCCTGTTTTTGCAAAAAAAATCGTCGAAAAATTCGGATCCAACACTTTATCCGTCATTGATCAAACGCCCCGCAAGTTATTGGACATTCCCGGTCTTGGCGAAAAAAAAATGGAAAGTCTGATTGAATGCTGGAGAGCGCAAAAATCAATCCGCGAAGTCATGATCTTTTTGCGCGCCCATGGAGCGAGCCCCGCTTACGCGCAAAGAATCTACAAGACATATGGGGATCAAAGCATTGAAAAAGTGAAAGAAAATCCCTACAAACTTGCAAAAGATATTTTCGGAATCGGATTCAAAATTGCAGATGCAATTGCCCTAAAACTCGGCTTCACTCTCCACTCCAGAGAAAGAATTGGAGCCGGAATCGAATTTACCCTTTGGGAATTATCCAATGAAGGACATACCTGCTACCCAATCCAAGAATTCCTCCCTTTCGCAAAGGCCATTCTCGAAGTAGACGCCTCTTTGATCGAAAAAGAAGTCCAAGCGCTCATCGAACAAAACTTCCTCGTAAAACAAGAGGAAATGATTTGGCTCAAACCATTTTATGCCTACGAAGTAGGGATTTCCCGAGATCTTTGCTCTTTAGCCAAAGCAGAGCAAACCATTCGGCAAATCGATACACTGAAAGCCGCAGACTGGGCGGAAGAAAAACTCGGGATCCAGTTTGCGATACAACAAAAAAAAGCCATCATCCAAGCCCTCACAAATAAAGTCCACATCATCACAGGGGGGCCGGGAACCGGGAAAAGTACGATCACAAACGCCATCTTGCGCGTCGCCGATCGGCTCACAACCAAAATCCTTCTCGCCGCGCCCACGGGAAGAGCCGCCAAGAGAATGACGCAAATCACTCACAGGAAAGCATTTACAATTCACGCCATTTTAGAAATGGATTTTGCTTCGGGAGGATTTAAGCGAGGGAAAGACAAGCCTTTGGATTGCGATTTCATCATCATCGATGAGGCCAGCATGATCGATACGCCTCTTTTGTTCCATCTTCTCCGCGCCATTCCTTTGGGCGCTCGCATTCTATTTGTCGGCGATATCGATCAATTGCCGAGCGTCGGCCCCGGAACGATTTTGCGAGACATCATCCAATCGGGCCTGATCCCTGTGACAAAACTCACAGAGATTTTCAGACAAGCCAAGGGATCGAAAATCATCACCAACGCACACCGTATTAATCAAGGAGAATTCCCTTCTCTTGCGACTTCTGAAGAGAGCGATTTCCATTTCATTGAAGCAGAAACGCCGGAGGCAATTCAGCAAATTATTCTCCGCTTAGTCGGCTATGAAATCCCAGAAAAATGGCACTTTGACAAAATCGAAGAAATCCAAGTTCTTTCTCCTATGAAACGGGGGATCATCGGATCGGAACTTCTCAACGATGCATTGCAAACGCTGCTCAATCCGAGCGAAAAATCTCTTTTTCGGGCCGGAAAAAAATTTCATGTCCATGATAAAGTCATGCAAATCAGAAACAATTACGATAAAGGGATCAGCAACGGAGATATTGGGAGAATCGAATCGATCGATGCGGGAGAACAAATTCTCGTTGTTTCTTTCGATGGAAAGTTCGTCGAATTTCCTTTCGCAGATCTCGACGAACTGGTGCTTGCCTATGCCACTTCCGTGCATAAATACCAAGGGAGCGAATGTCCCTGCATCGTCATCCCAATCCACACATCCCACTTCAAACTTCTCCACCGCAACCTTCTCTATACAGCCGTCACGCGCGGGAAAAAACAGGTCTATCTCGTGGGAACAAAGAAGGCCATTGCCATTGCCATCCACAATGATCAAGTGCAAAAACGATACACCGGATTAGAAAATATTCTCAAAGCTCAATTTCAATAGAAAAATATTCTTCCCCCGTGATAGTCTTTCGCTCATGTTTTTACTCACCTATTTATTTGCTTGCCTTCCTTTCTTTGCAGAGAATACCGAACAGTACTTGTTTACGGGCACTCATTTTGTGGCCAGTTACACAGAATGCAATGAAGATGCCTTATCCAATATAGAAAACCTACATGCGGCAATGGAGAAGGCTGCGAAAGAATCCGGCGCAACTATTTTGCAATCTATCCACCATGTATTTCCTCCCGATGGTTTTACGATGGTCATTCTCCTCTCGGAAAGCCATGCAAGCATCCACACATATCCGGAACATCAATCTTGCTTTATCGATCTTTTTACGTGCGGAAATAAATGTTCCCATGAAGCATTCGATGCCTCTTTGCGCTCTTATCTCAAGCCAAAAAATGTCTCTTCCGAAGTCCTCATTCGCGGAGAAGAAACCCAAAAAAATTCTAATCCATAATTAAATCATGCTAGACTTAATACGAAGACATACTCCTTCCAGAGAAATGAATCACGATGAAATACAGCAGCCTCTATCCTTCCGAGGGACAGCAATCCAATGCGCAACGATCTCTGGGATAGCAGCCTCTTTCTTGCTGATTTCCTATATAAAGATGACGATAGATACCCCGGCACACTCATCCGGAAATAACTCACTGCCTCTCGCAGAGAGGACGCAGAATCTGAACAAACAATCTTTGCTCATCGCTTTTTTCTCTGTTGCGGCGATTGGTTCCTGCCTTACATTCGCTCTATGCCGAGCGCAAGATCCTGTTGTGGCGACAATTGATACCAGTCCACCTGTTTTGGGAATTGTTGCGACTGAATAAGATTAACGAATTTGGAAGAGATCGACTACAAATCCAAATTCGTTAACAATTTGATGAATTTACGCGTTGACTTTGCGTTTTTCGATATATTCAATTACATCTGAAACAGTTTTTAGTTTCTCTGCATCTTCTTCGGAAATTTCAAATCCAAAACGCTCTTCAAAAGTCATAATTAACTCTGTTAAATCCAATGAATCGGCATTTAAATCTTCGACAAACGATTTTGCCGGTGTTACATCAGCAGCATCCACACCGAGCTGTTCGACGATAATTTCAATCACTTCTTTTTGTACAGACATAATTTCCTTCATTTTTTTTGTTAAACTTAACGCCATTTAGAGTCGTCCACGAACTCTTACATGACCATTCCACCATCCACAGTCAAAACCTGTCCCGTCACATAACAAGATAAATCGCTTGCTAAAAACAAGACAGCTTGCGCGATGTCGCTTGGCTGACCGATTCGTCCTAATGGAATTTTTGCTAAAATTCCCTCTTTTACTTGGGGAGGGAGGGCTCCCGTCATTTGTGTTTCAATATAGCCCGGCGCTACGCAGTTGGCTCGGATATTCCGGCTTGCCAATTCTTTGGCAAGAGACTTTGTAAACCCAATCATTCCCGCCTTGGAAGCTGCATAATTCGCTTGGCCGCCATTTCCCGTAAGCCCAATGACTGAGGTAATATTGATGATTGAACCCGACCTCGCCTTCATCATAGAACGGGCCAAGGATTTGCATGTATTGTATACAGATTTTAAATTTACTTCGAGTACTTGATCCCAGTCTTCTTCGCTCATGCGCATGAGGAGCTGATCCCGCGTAATTCCCGCATTGTTGACGAGGATATCGATGTTGCCAAAAGAAGAAAGGAGTTTTTGTATATTTTCCTCAACTTCCTTCGCTTTGCCCACATTCACGAGAAAAGAGAGCACTTTTTGCTCCGGATCCACCCTTGCAGATTCAATTTCAGAAACGGCTTGGCTCGCTCTTTCTGCATTGGTTCCGAAAATCGCAACATGAGCGCCGCAGCTTGCAAAAAGAAGGGCAATGGACTTGCCAATGCCTGCAGTGCCTCCGGTAATCAGAGCCGTTTTTCCCTTCAACAACAACTGCATTGCCCAGCTCCCACCACTTGTTTTTCAAGGCTTTCCAAATCAGATAATTTTTCAATGGACAAAGTAAGCCCAGAAACACCTATCTTGCGATTCATTCCCGATAAAGTCTTCCCGCACCCAATTTCCAAATAGCAATCAATTCCTTGCAAATTCATCTGCTGAATCCCTTGTTCCCATCGGACAGATTGCGTGACTTGAGAAATGAGATTTTTGCGGATATCTTCTGCTCCTATCACAAAATCGCCGGGAACATTCATGACAATCTTTATATCCGTTTCTTCCAAAGGCGCTTTCAAAATATAGGGAGAAAGCCCGTCTTGAGCCATCTGCATCAAGCCGCTATGGAAAGCCCCGGACACACTTAAAGGAAGAACTCTTTTAGCCCCTTCGGCCTTCAGGATTTCAGATCCTTTTTCAACACCTATTTTCGTTCCGGAAATGACGATTTGGCCCGGGCAATTATAATTGGCAACCCATACCTCGGGAACTCCTCTCAAAGCCTCTTCGACCCGAGATCCTTCCATGCCGAGAACGGCAGCCATCGTACCTGGAACCTTCTCGCAGGCCTCATTCATTAAAAGAGCCCTTTTTTGTATGAGCGATAATGTCTCTGAAAAAGAAAGTTTGCCGGAAGAACAAAGCGCCGTATATTCGCCTAAACTCAGGCCGGAGCAAACAAAGGGGCGTAAATCGGGCATCTGCTGCTGAATGACGCGCAAAATGGCCATGCTATTTACAAAAATGGCGATCTGGCTGTATTTCGTTTGGACTAAAATCTCTTCAGGACCTTCAAAAATGATCTTTGAAAGGGACATTTTTAGAATGTCATCCGCCTCTTCAAAGGTATCTCTTGCGATTGCAAAAGAATCGGAAAAATCTTTCCCCATCCCGGGATATTGCGCGCCTTGCCCTGGAAATAAATAAGCTATCTTTTTCATTCTCCCTCGCCTTTTAAAAGAGCCGCGCCCCAGGTTAGTCCGCCTCCGAAAGCCGTGAGAAGAACCTGATCTTTTGGCTGTATGACATAAACTCGGCAAAGCTCATCGAGGGCAATCCCCACCGAAGAGGCAGAGGTATTTCCATACTTTTGAACGGTTTTAAAAATCTTTTCCGGAGGAAGGTGCTCAAATCGCTTTGCAATGGCGTCGATAATGCGCATATTCGCCTGATGCGGAATTAAGTAAGTGATTTCCTGCTCGGAGCTCCCCGCAGATTCGATGCATTCCTTGCAAGCCGACTCCATGCGGCGAACCGCATGCTTAAACACTTCTCCTCCGGCCATCTTGATATAATGCTCTCCCGCTGCGACAGTCTCTAAAGACGCAGGCTTCCGGCTTCCTCCGGCAGGGAGCATCAAGAGCTCGGCCTGCTCGCCGTCGGAACCGAGCTTCACGCACTCGATAGTCATCCCCTTCCCTTCGGACGAAACAACGCATGCGCCGGCTCCGTCTCCAAAAAGAACGCAAGTGGATCGGTCTTTATAATTTGTAATTGAAGAAAGTTTTTCGGCTGCGACAATTAAAATATTTTTGTACATCCCGGATTCTACAAAAGATTTGGCAATCGAAAGGGCGTATAAATATCCCGTACAAGCTGCCTGAATATCCATTCCAGCGGCGCGCTTGGCTCCAATTTGCTGTTGAATGAGGCAAGCTGTGCTTGGGAATACGAAGTCGGGGGTGATTGTGGCGACAATAATAAAATCTATTTGATCGGGGGTTAAAGAGGCGGCTTTCAAGGCGGCAAGAGCTGCTGCAACGCCCATATGAGAGGTATATTCATCCTCGCGCGCCAGCCTACGCTCTTTCATTCCTGTGCGCGATACAATCCATTCATCCGTCGTCTCGACCATCTTCTCGAGATCGCGATTAGAAAGGACTCTTTCTGGTAGATAGGACCCTGTCCCTATAATTTTTGCCTTGACCATCATTTCTTCAACTTCAGTGCAGTGCGGGCCCCAGTTTACCCGATTTTCTCTTTTAAAGAAAACACAGAACCTAAAAATCCGCCAAAACGGGCCCTCTTTATGAATAATAAAAAATTCAGATAGGTATGCTATAAAATTGTATATTAAAAATATATAAGTATATATATCTATACCCAAAAAATTTTAGCGGATGATTATCATGGCGGGGCAAATCCTACCGATCACACAAGGGTCGTCTATATCGATTGTAAAAGCCCACAAAAAACCGATTCAAACAACGGCAAAAAAAATTCAAGATCTTGCGAAGAGCTTTTTATATTCTTTTTTGAGTGGAAATTTTTTTTCTTCAAAACAATTTTATCAGACGATTGAAGCCACTTTATTGAGCGCCGCCTTTCTGGGCATGCTGGGTTCAATGGGTCTTCTCATCACAGGATCTCCTTTTATTTCCTTGATGATGATGGGATTATCCAGCACAACCGCCGTTGGAGCCTACGCAGCCCACCAAGCTTCTTTGCAGCAAACATTTGTCGAAAACGCGATTGCAATCAAGCTGCAAGTGCAAACATTTGCACGCCAAAACCAAGCGCTTGCAGAGCAAAACCAAACCTTCGCAGGACAAAACCAAACCTTCGCAGAGCAAAATCAAACCTTCGCAGAGCAAAATCAAACACTCAAAAATACAATAGATTTATTGCTGCAGCTTGCCACAGAAAACAATCAGGACAAAATGAAACAACTGACCTACTTCGAAGAACTCAAACAAATATGCCTTCTCCCTTACCGCAACCAAAAAACCTTGTCCA
>CAYOMT010000012.1:0-20140 GCA_964405125.1 uncultured bacterium | reverse complement strand
TAGAGCGCCTGTCTTACACACAGGTGGTCATAGGTTCGAGTCCTTTTGCGCCCAACATACATGTTCTTTTCGAGAATGCGGGAGTAGTTCAATTGGTTAGAGCGCCGCCCTGTCACGGCGGAAGTTGCGGGTTCGAGCCCCGTCTCCCGCGATCCTTTAAGTCATAAAGTTGACTTTCGGGTCGCATTTGAATTAAGGTGGGTTTAAACATATGCCACAACCAGCCCCTCTTTACAAACGAATCATCCACCATATTTTCTCTTACTTTGGCATGGCCTTCGGCGCGTTTTTAGCCGCCCTTGCCATCCGCATTTTTTTAAACCCGAATGAACTGATCGACGGTGGAGTCATCGGGGTTTCTATGATTTTAGCCCGCCTATTTGGCTCTTCTTATCTCCCCTTTTTCTTGATGATTTTGAACATCCCCTTCATTTACCTTGCCTGGAGCTTTATCCGAAGATCCTTTGTCATCAATATGACTGCTGCGACGATCCTATTCATGATCTTCTACTCCCTGCTCGGCCCGCTTCCCTCTTTTGGCGCCGATCAGCTCGAGGCCATTGTCATCGGCGGCGCGATGCTCGGAGCCGGCGCCGGGATGATCATTCGGCATGGCGGCTGCATCGATGGCACAGAAATCCTCGCGATCATCATCAACAAAAAGAAAGGGTTCACAGTCGGCCAAGTGATCCTCTTCATCAACTTTTTCGTATTCACTGCCTATGGCTGGATTTTTAGCGACTGGCATATTGCCCTAAGATCTTTGATGCTCTACATCGTCGCCTTTAAGATGATGGACATCGTCATTGCCGGACTTGAAGAGCTGAAATCTGTACTCATCATGTGCTCAAAGCCCGATAAATTGAGCAAAATCATCACTCACGAACTGGGACTTGGCCTCACTTTCATCAAAGGAAAAGGGGGATATTCAGGAGAAGATCGAGATATTCTATTCATCATCGTCGAAAGGTTGGATCTTGCAGGACTCAAAGAAATCGTTTTAAGAGAAGATCCGAGCGCTTTCATGGCCATTGAAAACCTCCACGAAGTCGCCTACGGAAGAACTGCTCGCATCGCGCTCAAAAGACGCGCGAAATCCTTTGCAAAAGGACTATTCTCCAAGAGCCACTAAAGAGGAATCCCATGCACGAATTCAACGAAGATCTCTTAAAACCGCACAAGCACGCTCATTCACTCGACTCTTGGCGCCTTTTCAGAATCATCTCCGAGTTTGTCGATGGGTTTGAGACAATGACCTTTTTAGGGCCCTCCGTCGCTGTTTTCGGCTCTACAAATCAACATCCAATCGAGAAAAAATACTACGATCTTGCAGAAAAAATTGCCGAGAAGATCGTATCCAAAGGATTTGGCATCATCACCGGAGGCGGTCCGGGGATCATGGAATGCGCCAATAAGGGCGCGCAAAAAGCAGGCGGAAAAAGCTGCGGTCTTTGCATCAATCTCCCCTCAGAATCAAAACCCAATCCCTACATCGACGAGCGCTATGAACTCAATTTCCGTTATTTCTTTATCCGCAAAGTCATGTTCGTCCGCTATGCGCAAGCCTTTGTCGTTCTTCCCGGAGGATTTGGCACTCTCGATGAACTCTTCGAAGCGCTCACCTTAATCCAAACACAAAAAATCAAGCCTTTTCCGGTATACCTCGTTGGGAAAGACTATTGGAAAGGTCTCCTCGACTGGCTCAAGAACACAGCTCTTGCCCACAACAACATCAAGCAAAAAGACCTCGATCTCATTTGCCTTTCCGACGATCCCGATGAGATTGCCGAGGGAATCGAAAAGCACTACAGACAAACAAAATCCATCGAGAATTTTTAGGCGATCGTACGCAAGTATTCGCCGTATTCATTTTTCGAATAGCAATCGGCAAGCTGTATGAGCTGTTTTCGATTGATATACCCTTTTCTGTAGGCAATCTCTTCAATGCAAGCAACCTTAATCCCTTGTCTTTCCTGAATTGTTTGCACGAAAGAAGAGGCTTTGTGAAGCGAGTCAAATGTCCCTGTGTCGAGCCAGGCATGCCCTTGCTCTAAAAGGCGCACCTTCAACTCCCCTTTTTGCAAAAAAGCCTGATTTACATCGGTGATTTCCAATTCGCCGCGGGCCGAAGGTTTTAAAGATTTCGCAATCGAAACCGCTTCAAATCCATAAAAATAAAGGCCGGGCACAGCGTAAGACGATTTGGGAAGAGCCGGTTTTTCTTCAATGGATACAGCGCGCATCTCCCGATCAAAAGCCACTACTCCATATCGATGCGGGTCTTTGACTTGGTAACCAAAGATCAGTCCCCCTTTTTTCACGGAGACGCCCTCTTGCAAAATCGAAGGAAGATCGTGGCCATAAAAAATATTATCGCCCAAAATCAAGGCAACAGGCTCTTTACATAAAAAAGATTCGCCGATAATCAAGGCTTCCGCCAAGCCCTTTGGATGCAATTGCGTTGCATAAGAAATAGAAATCCCGAGCTTAGAACCATCTCCGAACAGCAACTCAAAACGGGGTAGATCGACCGGCGTAGAAATGATTAAAACCTCCCGAATCCCCGCCAAAAGAAGGATCGACAAAGGATAATAGATCATCGGTTTATCGTAGATTGGCAAAAGCTGCTTAGAAACAGCAAGGGTTGCAGGATAAAGCCGCGTGCCGCTTCCTCCTGCTAAAATAATTCCTTTCACACGAACCTATCCCAGTAAAATTTTTCTAGGTTCAGCTTCCCTATTTTGAAAGACTAAAAACAAAACCTTCTGCGATCAACTGGTCGATTGTATTGATCGTGTAATTATGCGTCAGAAAACGGTCGTCTTGCAGCATAAATTGGTGGAACGGAATGGTCGTATGCACGCCTGTAATATGGAACTCTTTCAAAGCCCTTTTCGCATGCATGATCGCTTCTTCGCGGTTACTCCCTCTCACAATCAATTTTGCAATCATCGAATCGTAATTGGGAGGAATTCTGTACCCTTCATAGCAAGCGCTATCCACTCGCACATGAGGCCCTCCCGGAGGAATGTAATGCTCTAAAAGACCCGGAGACGGAGCAAAATTGTTCAACGGATCTTCCGCATTGATGCGAAACTCAAACACATGCCCTTTCAAGGCAATATCTTTTTGTCTTTGCGCAATTTTCTCCCCTTGCGCCACCTGTATTTGCATCTTCACAAGATCAATTCCGGTGAGCTCTTCCGTCACAGTATGCTCCACCTGGATGCGGGTGTTGACTTCCATAAAATAATAGTTCCCATCCTGATCCAAGAGAAACTCCACAGTTCCCACAGAATGGTATTTTGCAGCTTTGGCAATGGCGACCGCGTTCTCCCCAATTTTCTTGCGCATCGACTCCGACAGCATGGGACTCGGAGCCTCTTCGATGAGCTTTTGCCGGCGTCTTTGCATCGTGCAATCTCTTTCTCCGAGATAAAGATAATTTCCATGCTTATCCCCAACAATTTGCATTTCAATATGGCGGGGATTGACGATCATCTTTTCAAGATACACATCGGGATTATGAAAACTCGCCTCCGCTTCCGTGCGGGCGGCCATAAATTTTTGGACAAAGTCGGCTTCATTCATTGCAATCCGGATTCCCTTGCCGCCGCCGCCGGCTACAGCTTTAATAAAAATAGGAAATCCAAATTTACGGGCTTCTTTCAATCCGGCCTCGACATCGCGAACAATGCCGTCAGAGCCGGGAATCACAGGACATTTCACACTTTTTGCCGTCGATTTTGCCTGCGCTTTATCTCCTAAAAGAGCAATCGATTTCGAAGAAGGTCCAATGAAATTCAGGCCGCAGCTTTCGCAAATCGAAGCAAAATTGGCATTTTCGCTCAAAAATCCATATCCCGGATGCACTGCATCCGCGCCTGTAATCTCGCAGGCGGCAATCAAGTTGGGGATTTTCAAATACGACTTTGCAGAGGGAGCCTCTCCAATGCAAATGGCCTCGTCTGCATGATAAACATGCATCGCTTCCGCATCTGCCTTGGAATAGACGGCGACAGTTTGAATCCCTAAGTCATGGCAAGCTCGAATAATGCGCACGGCAATCTCGCCGCGATTGGCAATCAATACTTTTTTTATCATCCTACAATCCGAAAAAGACGCGATCCAAATTCTACAGGCTGCCCACTGTGCACGAGAATTTCTGCAACAGTCCCGCTTTGGCCCGCCTTCACCTCGTTCATCACTTTCATCGCTTCAATAATGCACACGATCGTCCCCTCTTGCACTCTATCGCCTACTTTCACAAAGTGAGGCTGGTCCGGAGCCGGAGATCCATAAAAAGTTCCCACCATCGGAGAGGTCACAAAAGAGCCCGCGCTTTCTTTTGAATGGGCAGAAGGCGGAGGCGCTTGCTCCATCATCATAGGCTCCGGCATAACAGCTTTCCGAACAGGAGGGAGCATGGCTTCTTCTTTTTCCAAGTGGAGCTCGAAATCGCCTTTCTTATAGACCATCTTGCGCAGCTTGGAGGCCTCTAAATGCTGCATTAACTCTTTGACCTGTTCGATGTCCATTAAACCCTCTGGATGTATTCGTTAACTTGTGTATCTACTTTAATCACATCGCCGCTTTCAATAAACAAAGGAACGTTGATTTTCGCGCCCGTTTCCAAAACGGCTTTTTTCGTTGTAAAGCCGGGCAATACGCCCTCCGTCTTCACAACCATAATTTCGAGAAACTGAGGCAATTCCACCCCAAAAATCGCATCCCCGTAAAACATCGCCTTGACCTGGATGCCTTCTTTCAAATAATGGACTTTCTCAGAAAGAACTAAAGAAGGAACAGAAACCTGTTCCAGGTTCCCCACATCCAGAAAAAGAAACTCTTTCCCTTCCGGATATAAAAATTCCAAAGAACGTTCGATTAAAGAAACCTCCTGCACCATCTGATCCGGCTTGAAGTTCTTCTCCATCATCGAATCGTCGACTAGATTGCGGAGCTTTGTCTTAATGAAAGGAGTTCCCTTAGCAACGGTGACTTTCACACTCGATTCAACCCGAAAGATCTTCCCTTCCAAACTCAGTGTCATTCCGGGAGTAATTTGATTGGCGGTTGTCATTTTATAATATCCTTTAATTCACGCAAATTGCTTATCGAATGCTCGATCCATTCCTCCGAATTCAATGCACTGCCTCTACCCCATCGCATATGAACCGTTCGAAACCCGAGCTCAAAAGCCGGTTTTAAATCCATTTCGATCCGATCTCCGCACACCCAAATCTCTTCGGAGTGCAAAGAAAATTTTTCCTGTAAAGCCTGGTAGGATGGCTTTTTTATCGAATCCTCTGGGATGCTAATCATACTAAAAAAGGAACTATCAATACCAGCTTTTTTCAGCTTATCCCATTGGAATGGAGGGTGCCCCCCTGTCACAATGGCAAGAGGACAAATCTTTGCGTAAAATTCAATGATTTCCTTTGCATGCGGCGTCATTGGAATCTGAAATAAATCGGGCAAGGGGCTGAAAAGTCCTTGCAAAGCAAACTCAATTTGACTTTCATTTGCCGATAATTCCTTGGCAAAGTCGACTAAGGCATCTTTTGATTTCAAAGAACGCTTATTTCTTTCTAAAAGTTTCTGATATGCAATTGAAAAATCGGGAACCCGGACGCCGATGGCGATCAGGCGCTTAAGACACTCTTTCATTTTAAAAGGAGTGACATATCCGGATGTATCAATCAACGTATCGTCGAGGTCAAAGATGATCAACAATCTTCATCAACTCCTGCGCTAATTTTTTCGAATCATGGCGGATTAAATTCCTTTTCAATAGATCTTTTTTCGCCGTGCGAGCCATCGCCCCCAGCATATGCGCCTCTAAAATCCGCGCATCTTCCATGTCATTTTCGACGAGATCGCCTTCATTTGCATATACATCGATCAATACTTTGGGAGGCTTTTCCACATTGATCAAAATATGATCAAAAATATCCTCTCCCAAAAAACGGACGAGTTCTTTCAAATAGTGGCTCGTCTTGTAGCCTGTTGTTTGCCCTTTTCGGTTCATCAAATTCAGGACAAATACCTTTTTCGCTGAGCTTTTGCAAATCGCCTCGCTCACCCCTTCCACAAGTAAATTAGGGATCAAAGAGGTATGGAGCCCTCCGGGACCTATCACCAATAAATCGGCGCTTGCAATTTCCTCGATCACTCGCGGATTTACCTTCGGATATGGCTCGAGATAAACCGATTTATAGCCCGATTCAATCTCCTGCGAGAGATACACCTCTTTTTCGCCTTCCAAGATGCGGCTGTCATTGAGAATCATTTTCAAACGGACTTGATTCATCGTCACCGGAATCACTTGTCCTTTGATGTAGAGAATCTTCCCCGCCTCTTCGACCGCTTTCTCAAAACTGCCAGTCACCTTTTCGAGCGCCGAAAGCAAGAGATTGCCGAAAGAATGGCCGCCAAGGCCCCCATTTTCGAATCGATAGTTCATGAGCGAGCGCATCAAACGGCTAGAATTCGAAAGGGCCACGAGACACTGGCGCACATCGCCGGGAGGGAGAACGCCGAGCTCATCGCGCAGGATTCCGGTGCTTCCTCCGTCATCTGCCATGGAAACAATCGCGGAAAGCTCGAGAGGATACTTCTTAAGCCCGCGCAAAACGACAAAATTTCCTGTCCCGCCGCCAATCACAACGACTTTTTTAGGTGCCGCCCGTATCATACACAATTTCGCAATGCTTGAATCCCCTTTGCCAGACTGGAAGAATGATACACATAACTTCCACTAACCAAAATATTGGCGCCGGCTTGCACGCATCGCTTGGCCGTTTCGTCCGTGATGCCCCCATCTACCTGAATGTCAAAAGGAGGCAGAATAACTCCCTTTGCCTCTTTTTTCTGGATCACGCCTCCCTGCCGAACATTCCCCCGATCCGCAAGTTCGCGCGTGAGCTGGATTTTCTCGACGACATCGGGCAAAAATTTCTGCCCGCCAAACCCTGGACTTACCGTCATTAAGAGAATCATATCGCACAAGGTCAAATACTTAGGAATCATTTCAAAAGAAGTTTCGGGCCTAAATGCAAGACCTGCTTTCTTCCCGCATTTGCGAATGAATTCCAAAGTTTCTTCGACATCTTCGGTAGCTTCGAAGTGAAATGTAATCCGGTCAGCGCCTTGCTGGATAAATTGTTCGACATAATCGAAGGGATTATAGATCATCAAATGGACATCTAAAAAAAGGTTTGTCGCTCGATCAATCGCACCGACAGCGCGCGGACCTAAAGTGAGATTGGGAACGAAATGGCCATCCATAATATCTATATGAATCCCATCGGCGCCGGAATCTTCTAAACGCTTTGCCTCCTCGGCAAGACGTCCAAAATCTCCAGATAAAATAGAAGGAAAAACTTGAAGGGTCTCTTTTTTCATAATCCTGGAAATGTATACCCGAGAAAGGCGTTCTACACAAGAGGATCATTTGATTTCTCTATATAAATTCGAGAGAGGATAGAAACTGAGCCTGCAGTCCTCTATCTTCAGAAAGAAGCAAATAGCCGGCATACATAATTCCCTCCGCTTCCAAGGCAAAGGAGACAAACTGATGCACAGGCAAGGCCAATAATCCGATCCGATCGGAAAGCATTTTTTGCTTGATTGCATTCACCGGAATGATTGCAATCGCCCGCTTCCCGTCCTGTTTATAGAGGAAGTCGGCATTTTTTTTCTGGAGAGCCCCGCCCGTTTTTACAGACTGGAGCAAAAGGAGAAACAATTGTTTTAAATGCTCCATTTCGACAGAAGTGCGCATTTCAATCGGATTTAAAGAGTAGTAAAATTTTTCTAATAAAAGATTGTGCTGCTCTGCGACTTTTCCAAGACTAGATTCCAATGAGGCGAGCAATTCATTTTGCTTATAAATCATCCCCCCATTGTAATCCCTGATTTCGCCGATCAATTTGCAAAGCTCTGAGAAAATGTATTGCCGCGCCTTATACATATCGACAGAGCAGTCTCTGCGAAGAAACTGAGAGCTATCGATTGTGGTGCGAAATACCGTAGCCTCTTTCACATATTTTTTGCGAAGATGCCCCACTCTGCGCACTCGGTCGGGAATATATTTTAAAGGAGAGGAAGATTTTGCAAACATTTCTTGCAAAGTCGGAGAGTCAGCCGAGCGAACGCGCAGCAAAATCACAGTGAAAGAAAGATCTTCCCCTTTCTGCTCGTCAAAGGTGATGATCACCTGCGGCATGTCGTTGACAAATCGAAGCTGCCTGGATAAAGACATAATATTGCGCAAAACCTCTTCTTCGTTCCGAGGCATGAAAATAGGATGGGCCAAATGCTCGATGTGTCCTTTGATTTGTTCCGGCAAAGAGGTGCGCAAAAGCTGAATCTCATCTAGATGAAAATCGGACCCATCGGACTTTTCAATCTCCAAATAAAGCGTTTGCAATGAGCTATCCGGCGCTCGATCTATGAAAAAAGAGCCTTCGACCGGATATACCCCCTCTCCGGAAGGCGATTTATCCATCCCCTTGAAGTGAGAGGACATGGGATAGTGCTTTTGTATGGCGCTAATCAAATGAGATGTTTCAAAAACCTCGTGATCGCGCAAAAAATTCAAGCCGACAACAACGCCCAATACGTGCTTGACTTTGCCCAAAGATTTCAATTGCGTCTTAATAAATTTGAGATGGATGTGCCTTTTTGTCGGAAAAACATCAATATTTTGTTTGAGTAGTTTACGCAATGAATACAAATTAGAAATGATGCGGCTAATATGGTGATAGTCTCTCTCATTTTTAAATTCTTCTTGGCAAGTCACCAAAAATTGCTGCATCTGCGTAAAAATCCCTCGATCGAAATCTTTCGAGTGGCTCTGAATTAAAGAGCCGATTTTTTCTTGAATCATCGCAGTCTTGCCGTCGCTCGAAAGGCCTTTGAATTCCAAAATACGGCGCGCGTGATAGTTGGAGACAACACCCAATCGGATCTCTGTTTCAATCCCCTGTAAATTGCGGCGCACTTCTTCGACATCTTGCGCGCTTTTCAGATGGATCACAATCTCCGCTACGCTCAATAAATCTTCGGAAAGATGGGGAATTCTCACATCCGATGCAAAAAATAATTCGACATTGACTCTTCTATTGGGGAGAAGCCAACGGCTGACCATGTCGTAAAAGAAATGGCAGGCATTGAAACGGTACTTGCAAAGGAGGAGCACAGAAAAAGTGCAAGGGGCTTTCGATAAATCGGACCATGAAATCAAAGGAAGCATATCGGCAAAGCGAGCCCGCTCAAGAGGGAGTCTCACCCCTTTTTCCTGAAGAAGTTCGGAAGGGACAATCCGCCGAATCAAATCCTGCGCCCCTTCGCGATAATACTCAGGCTCCACATTGGGGCAACCAAACTCAAAATCAAACTCTAACTGTTCTTCTTCAATCTTTTTAACAATCATCATTATTTTATTTCCCAACTTAGAGGGTGTTTTCAAATTAATATGTAGAAATTCTCAATCTAACGAACGCATCAAAAAAAAATAAAGACAAAATTTACTATTTTAGAAAAATAAATAATAAAAAACAATCCATTAAAACGCAACGCGCTGAGATGCAAACACTTAATTCATAACCTCCATAGACAAAAAATGCATATAAAAAAATATTTTTCTATAAATAATAACCCAAAGCACTTCAAAACCCGACGAAAATCACAGAAATCATCAAATCAAGCCATGCAAATAATACGACAATAATATAGAATACCAGCCATTATGACGACACAACTACATCCATCCCCATTAAAAGTTAAATTTTCACTTCCTCTCGCTGGCGAACAAAGAGAGGATCCGAGCAGGACTCAAGCCCACGTCCAGTCTATTTTTTCCCGCTTTCTGGATCAGAGTTGGACGAAGAACCCTTCTCTCTACCCTCTTGCCCACCAGCAAATTGCATTCTCAATGAACGCAACTCCAACCGAACCCATCTGCTTGCGAAGGTTAACAGACCCCGGAAGCGGAGGGGGCATACGGGGCATACTTAACGCAAATAAACAGATCTTCGTTTCTCGACTGGGCGATGGAATGCGAATCTGGAATATAGAATCCGGCAAATGCCTTCATACTCTAGAAGGGCATACAGGCTCTATCAAAACCACCGCACTCAGCCTGAATGGAAAACGCTTCATTTCAGGATCAGAAGACAAAACAGTGAAGATCTGGGACGTGGAATCCGGCAAATGCCTTCATACTCTAAAAGGGCATACAGGCTCTATCAGAGCCCTCGCCCTCACCTCAAATGCGGAACGCCTCGTTTCAGGATCAGAAGACAAAACAGTGAAGATCTGGGACGTAGAATCCGGTGAGTGCACTCATACTCTAGAAGGACATACAGGCTCTGTCAACGCAGTTATATTCACCCCAAATGAGGAAAGCCTTATTTCACAATCATCAGACAAAACAATGAAGATCTGGGACTGGGCATCTCTCACATGTAAAAAAACTCTAGAAGCGGATAAACCTATCCGCTTCATCGCGCTTAGCCCAGATGGACAGCGTCTTGCTTCAAGCTCAGAAGGAGCAATAGAGATCTGGGATACAGGATCCGGCAAGGGCATTAAAACTCTACCATATCCTTCAGAGCCTAACATCGCCGATTATATTCAATTTACCTTGGATGGCAAAAGGCTCATTTTACAACCTAGGGAAAGACCTATGGTTGAGGCCTGGGACATAGAATCCCGTAAACACCTTTACACTCTAGAAGGAGGGCTTACACACCACTCTCTCCCCATTGCACTTTCTCCGGATGGCGACAGACTCATTGTAGGCTTTTTGGACTCAATTATTAGGATCTTCAACACAAAATCCGGTAAATGCACTCATACTCTAGAAGGGCATACATACCTGATCTCCTCCCTCGCACTCACCTCTGACGGGAGAAAGCTCATTTCCCGCTCTTGGGACGACACATTTAGGGTCTGGGATCTGTATCCTCTTCCTGAAATGACGATACCCCCAGCAACTCCCCTCAAAAAAATTGCTCAAATAACCCTTCCCAATATCGGAGAATACTTAGAAAAAATGATTGCAGGAAGAAATGAGGAGCAAATAAACGAATTTGACCTAGCCGCTATCCCATTTACAATCGAACGGATTCAAACACTTCCCAAAGCCATTCGGAATGAAATCTACTCTCAAGCAACAAATACTGACCGCAAAAAAGCCGCCGATATCAAAGATGATCATACAACCAGAACCCCGTCAATCCAAGACTCTGTCAAAAAATTCTTTACACATATCAATGAACTCCCTAAGGAAATGCAAGACGACTTCTACGAAAAATTAAAGACAGAAGCACAGAATAGCGCTCGCGATAACGCTCGCGAATACAAAAACAACCTCTTTCGCGCTGCATACAATGCGATCCTACTGGCTTCCTCCATACAACTCCTCTATTCCCTCTATTGCAAGATCACCACCCCATCCAAAAAAGACAAGGGTTCTTACAAAAAGTTATCGCCAAGTATAACTAAGCTGCCTGAGGAGATCCCAAATACTTCCCTCGAACAGCCGAGCGTAAAAACGCAAAACATCTTGCCCACAGCCGGACTAATAGCCAAAATAACTGCCGTCTTTGCCTTCTTCCGCACAAATACCATCCCCTTCATCGAAAGATCGGTCAAAAAAATATTTTCACGCATGAATAAACTCCCCAAGGAGATTCTTACCCTCCAACATACAAGAAACGCCTTGCGCGCCGCGTCTATTGCAATGATCGCAATCGGAGCTCTCGCCCTCCTAAATAAAAGAAAATAACACCCACTATCAGAATAACTCAGCTAAGTCTTGCTATTATTCAAGGGATTTTGATACTCTTTTCCCTTAAACCCAAGCCAGTCTTCTATTTCTCTTAAGAGAAATAGAACGTCTGCATATTTATAAACAGGAGAAACCCAAAACCCATGCCTTCAAATAACCACCCAACAAACCTTCACGACTGGACCTCAAGCAATGTTCTCGACGATGTCGACTTTCAAGAACACGAAGCACGCCAATTTCGCGATTTACTCTATGGAAAAGGAAAAACGGGTGGCGAAAGTTCTCTCTCCCTTTTGAATGCCGGGCAAATCCTCAATGGCCGAATTGTCGAAATCACAAAAGATTACATCGTCATTGACGTGGGTCTAAAATCAGAAGGCCTTGTCCCTGTTTCAGAATTCACCGAACCCGGCGAAATTGTATTGGGCGGAGATATCGAAGTATATCTAGATCAAACAGAAGGCGAAGACGGCCAGATCGTATTATCCCGAGAAAAAGCCCGCAAATTCCGCCAGTGGGAACACATCGTTAAAAATTGCAAAGAAGGATCGATCGTCAAAGGAAAAGTTGTCAAGAAAGTCAAGGGCGGCTTAATGGTCGACATCGGAATGGAAGCATTCCTCCCCGGCTCGCAAATCGACAACAAACGAATTAAAAATCTCGATGATTTCCTCGGAAAAACCTACGAATTCAAAATCCTCAAAATCAATATCGACCGAAAAAACATCGTCGTTTCCCGCAGAGAACTCCTCGAAGAAGAAAGAGTCTCCCGCAAAGCAGAGCTCCTCGAACACATCCAAAAAGGAGCCATTCTCAGAGGCTGCGTGAAAAACATCACTGACTTCGGCGTCTTCCTAGACCTCGACGGCATCGATGGACTCCTCCATATTACAGACATGACCTGGAAGAGAATCAAACACCCCTCTGAAGTCGTGCGCTTAGGCCAAGAACTCGAAGTCGTCGTCCTCCACGTCGATAGCGAAAAAGGACGGATCGCCCTCGGTCTCAAGCAAAAAGAAACCAATCCATGGGAAGAAATTGAGAAAAGATACCCTCCGGGCACTCGCGTTCATGGAAAAATCGTCAATCTCGTATCTTATGGCGCCTTCATTGAAATCGAGCCAGGCATCGAAGGACTCATCCACGTCTCCGAAATGTCTTGGACGAAAAACATCACAGATCCAAGCGAAATGGTTCGCGTGGGAGATGAAGTCGACGCTGTGGTTCTCTCTGTCCAAAAAGACGAAGGGAAAATCTCTCTCGGCATCAAACAAACAGAAAGAAATCCTTGGGAAGATGTCGAAAGAAAATACCCCGTCGGCAGCAGCGTAGTCACAGAGATCCGCAGTCTCACAAACTACGGCGCTTTTGTCGAACTCGAACCCGGAGTCGATGGACTCATCCACATCTCCGATTTGAGCTGGATCAAAAAAGTATCCCATCCTTCCGAAATTCTCAAGAAGGGCGACAAAGTCGACGCTGTCATTCTATCCGTCGATAAAGAAAGCAAGAAAATCACATTGGGCGTAAAACAGCTCAGCACAAATCCTTGGGATTCCCTTGAAAAGGCTCTTCCCATCGGCTCCATTGTCCACGGAACTGTGACAAAAACCACTGCGTTTGGAGCCTTTGTTCAACTCGATAACGGCATCGAAGCCCTCATCCACGTGACAGAGCTCTCCGATCAGCCTTTTGGAAAAGTTGAAGACGTTGTTGCCAAGGGAGACCCAGTGACTGCGAAAGTCATCAAACTCGATCCTGAGCACAAAAAAGTAGCCCTTTCGATCAAGGAATACTTAGTTGAGAAAAACCAACAAAACCGAGATGATATCGTAGTTGGTTCTAAAGGAAAAAAAGGGAAAAAGAAAGCCTCTACAGAGGAAAGTGAAATTTAATGAATAAAGATCTCATTGCCATTTTTGAATATCTTGAGCGAGAAAAAGGGATTAAGCGCGAAGTGATTATCGAAGCGATCTCTGAATCGCTGCGCGTAGCCGCTCGCAAAAGCATCAAAGGACTTGGCGAGAAGATCACCGTTGAAATTCACCCCAAAACCGGAGAGGTGGAAGTTTTCACGCAAAAGAAAATTGTGGAAAAAGTCGCCCACCCCTCTGATGAAATTTCCTTCGAGGATGCAAGGGTCTTCGAGCCGGAGTGCCAAATCGGCCAATGGCTCGAACTCTCTATCCCCCCCCAAGATTTTGGTCGGATTGCAGCCACTGCCGCAAGACAGATCATCACGCAAAAGCTCAAAGGGGCCGAAAGAAATGTGATCTATGAAGAATATAGACATAGATCGGGAGAAATCATCTCCGGCACGGTCAAGCGATTTATCCGAGGAAGAACCGTTGTGGTCGACCTAGGAAAAGTAGAAGCGATCCTCCCCGAGAGAAACTACCCCAAATTAGAGCGCTACAATGTAGGAGACAAAGTCCAAGCCCTTCTTTACGAAGTACGCGATACAGAAGGCGGAGGCGCTGAAGTCATCCTCACCCGCAGCCACGCTGAATTTGTCTCAGCTCTTTTCACACAAGAAGTCCCGGAACTTCACGACAAGACAATTGCTATCGAAAAGATTGTCCGCGATCCAGGCTATCGAACAAAGATTGCAGTTCGCTCATACGATCCGAAAGTGGATCCTGTAGGCACTTGCGTCGGCGTCCGCGGCACGCGAATTAAAAACGTCATCAGAGAATTGAACAACGAAAAAATTGACGTCGTTCCCTTTTCAGACGATCCAATCCAACTTTTAAAGAACCTTCTCTCTCCGATCGAGCCAAAAAAGATCAAAACCCAAGAGTTCCGCATTTGGCTCCTCGTCAACGATGAGGAATATCCTCTCGTCATTGGAAAACGGGGAATGAATGCCCGCTTAATCGGACAAATGATCGGAAAAGAAATCGAAGTGCAAAAATTAGGCGATTACCAAAAATTACTCACCATCCAAATGGCAGAGCTTGGAGAATCTCCCGATGCAAGCTACGACGAAAAACTAAAAATCGAGGGCGTCAGCGGTCTGATCAACGAAAGCTTGATCGGCGCAGGATATGAAACATTCCGCAAGTTTATGCAATCGGATCCCGCTGAAATTCCAGCAAAAGTTCCCGGTGTAAATTACTATGACCTTGCTGACAAGCTCCTAGAACAAATGCGCAAAAAGAAAGGCTAACCCTTGGCAAAAAACCTGAAACTGAACATCAAAAATCTCCAACTCGCAGGAGCCCTCAAGGGGAAAAAAACGGAAGAAGAAACGCTTCAAGAAGCCCCCGTGAAAAAGGGGGTAGCTGAGGGAGAACCTAAGCAGCGCATCAGCCGTTTGAAGGAAGACGCCACCATTACGTCTGCTTTGAAACAAGCAGAAAAGACGCTGGCAGCGCGCGATAAAGACAAAGAAAAAGAAGATCCCCTCGCCCCTAAAAAAAGAAAATCCAGACTCATTCAAGATCCTCTCGAAGAATCTGAAGAACCTCCTGCAAAAATAGAGGCCATAGAAACCCCTCCCGCAGAAGCGCCTACCCTCGAGGAACCGAAAGAAGTTTCTTCTCAGCCTATTTTTGAAAAACCCGTTTTGGAAAAACCTCTTCCTGAAAAAGGGACTCTCGCAAAGCCGGAACCTGCAGCCCCATCTACAGCGCCTAAACCGCAGACAGCGCAAACGCCTCCCCTTTCTCCTGCTGTAGAAGATGCAGGAAAACTTTCTATAGATCCGCGCAAAGCAAAAGAGCTCAAACCGCAACAAAAGAAAAAAGAAGATCTCCGCTTTGACTCCCGCGATAGACAAGGTCTTCGCGATGTAGACAATGAGGCATGGCGCAAACGAAGAGCGTATAAACCTAAAAAATACGTACAAGAAGAAGTCATCCGGCCAAAAAATCTCTCCATTCGACTTCCGATCACAATCAAAGACCTTGCCCAAGAGATGAAATTGAAAGCATCTCAATTGATCGCGAAATTGTTCATGCAAGGGATCACTCTGACTTTGAACGACTATCTCGACGACGAGACTGTCGTACAACTTCTCGGCCATGATTTCGGATGCGAAATCCGGATCGACACAGCCGAACAAGAGCGGATTAACATCACCGATCAGACCATTCGGCAAGAGATCGATTCGACAGCGAAAGACCATATTGAACTACGCCCTCCCGTTGTCACATTTATGGGCCACGTCGATCACGGCAAAACAAGTTTAATCGACGCAATCCGCAAATCGAACCGCGTCGCCGGAGAAGCAGGAGCTATTACGCAGCACATCGGCGCTTTCAAAGTCAAAACGGCGGCAGGAGAAGTCACCATCCTCGACACACCCGGCCACGAAGCCTTTTCTGAAATGCGGGAACGGGGAGCGAACGTCACTGACATCGTCATTCTCGTCGTCGCGGGCGATGAAGGGATCCGCACGCAAACCGAAGAAGCCATCCGCCAAGCGAGAGACGCCAAGGTGCCGATCCTCGTGGCTCTCAATAAATGCGATAAACCAAGTTTCGATGCGCAAAGAGTGTATCGGGAACTCGCCGATCGGGATCTTCTTCCAGAAAGCTGGGGCGGAACCATCATCGTTGTCGAATGCTCCGCAGCCTCCGGCCAAGGGATCTCCGAATTGCTCGAGATGATTGCCCTCCAAGCAGAAATCCTCGAATTGCGCGCCAATCCGACAAGCCGCGCGAGAGGTACAATTCTAGAATCGGAAATGCATAAAGGCCTTGGAGCTGTTGCCACAGTGCTCGTCCAAAACGGAACGTTGCGCAAAAACGACGCGATTGTCTTCGGACCTCACTCCGGCCGCATCAAAACAATGCACGACGACCACGGACTGCCCATTGAAATGGCAGGACCTTCTACACCGGTTAAAATCACGGGCCTTTCCGAACTTGCGGTCGCAGGATCTGAATTTGTCGTGGTAAAAAATGAAAAAGAAGCGAGAGAACTCGCTTCTGCCAGAGCCGAAGGACTCCAGCGCCACACAATGGCGCAAGTGACTTTGGGAAGCATGGAAAAAATGCTCGCTAAAAAAGAGAGCGGAGAGAAAAAGATCCTCCCCCTCATTTTACGAGCCGACGTGCAAGGCTCTCTCGAGGCTCTCAAAATCTCCCTTCTCAAAATCAAATCCGATAAAGTGCGCATCGAAATTGTCAGCGCCGATGTCGGAGAGATTTCCGAATCGGACATTGAACTGGCCGGCGCTTCCAAAGCGACCATCGTCGGATTCCATACGAGCATTGAAAGCAGAGCCGAAGGCCTCATCAAACAAAAAAATATTTCTGTGTATACCCAAGACGTAATCTATCATTTGATCGACGAAGTCAGGGGCCGCATGAAATCCCTTCTCGACAAACTCACGCAAGAAACCGATACGGGATCTGCCCTTGTTAAGGCTGTCTTCAAATCTTCCCAGCTCGGCAATATTGCCGGATCGCAAGTCATAGACGGCGTCATCAAGCGCCAGAACTTGATCCGCCAACTCCGCGCAAACAAAGTCGTCTGGAAAGGAAAAATAGCTTCTCTGAAAAGAGTCAAAGAAGACGTGAAAGAAGTCCAAAAAGGATTTGAATGCGGAATTGTACTCGAAGGACAATCCGACGTAAGAGAAGGAGATATCCTTCAAGCTTATGAAGTTACCTACTTAGAGCAAGATCTGTGAAAAAAAATCGCATAGACCGAATTAACTCTCTCTTAAGAGAGGTCATTTTCGATGTCATCCAAAAACAGGTGCGCAATCCCCATGTGAACCTTTTTGTATCTGTCACTAGAGTCGATACATCAGCTGATTTGTACCATGCAAAAGTATATGTCAGCATGATTGGGACAAACGCGGAAAAAGACCTCGTTCTTGCCGCGCTCCAATCGGCCGCGGGATTCATCGCAGTGCAAGCCTCCCACCAGGTGGAAATGCGCCACTTCCCTTCGCTGACTTTCCGTCTAGACCACGCCGCAGACGAGCATTTTAAAATTGAGAAAATCCTTTCGGATATTGAAAAAGAGAGATCTTCCCGCCCTCGCGAAGACTCTGCCGAGAACGATCTATGACATCGGGAATCCTCCTTGTCGATAAACAAGCGGGATCGACCTCATTTCATCTCGTTGCTTTGCTCAGAAAAATCACCCGGATCCAAAAAATTGGCCATGCAGGGACCCTCGATCCCTTCGCAACAGGCGTCATGGTGATGCTCGTCGGATCTGAATACACAAAAAAATCAGACCAGTTCTTAAACTCCAATAAACAATACCAAGCCACAATCCATCTCGGAATCACAACAGACACCTATGATATCGATGGCCAAGTGATCGAAACAAATGGCCTAATCCCAACGCTTTCTCAAATCGAAGAGACCCTCGCTTTATTTCAAGGGGAAATCAAGCAAATCCCTCCGATGTATTCTGCGAAAAAGATCCAAGGCAAAAAACTCTACGAGCTGGCCCGCAAGGGAATTGAAATAGAAAGACCTCCCTCCATTGTGAATCTCCGCATCGAATGTCTTCGCTATGAATATCCGAAACTAGAAATTCTCGTGGATTGTTCCAAAGGGACCTATATCCGCTCTCTTGCATTTGATATCGGAAAAACGCTCGGCTCCGGCGCGCATCTTTCTCATCTTATGCGAACAAAAAGCGGCTCTTTTTCTCTTGCGGAATGCATCCGGGAAGAAAACTTAAAAGACCCCAATTTTAATATAACACCCCATCTCAAATATTTATAAAACAAGGTTTGTATGTCTAATCTTTCTTGTGCAATCGTAGGCCTTCCAAATGTGGGTAAATCGACCCTTTTCAATGCATTGACCCGCAAACAAATCCCGATGGAAAACTATCCTTTTTGCACAATCGATCCAAATATTGGGATTGTGAATGTAGCCGATTCCCGTCTAGACACCCTATCCGAACAATCCAAGAGCAAAAAAATCATCTATGCAACCGTTTCCTTTGTCGATGTCGCAGGACTTGTGAAGGGAGCCTCGCAAGGAGAAGGGCTAGGCAATCAATTTCTCTCCCACATCCGGGAAACAGATGCCATCGCCCAAGTCGTTCGGTGCTTTGAAGATCCCGATGTCGTTCACGTCGCCGGGAAAATCGACCCATTGCAAGACATTCAAATCATTTCGCTCGAACTGATTCTAGCGGATCTCCAAATGGCGGAAAACAGCTTATCGCGGATGGAAAAACAGGCAAAATCGAGAAAAGATCTCGTTCCCACAATTGATTTTCTCAAAAAAGCCGTATCCCATCTAAATCAGAATCTCCCCATGAGATCATTGGAGTTGAATGCGGAAGAAGAAC
This sequence comes from uncultured bacterium, assembly GCA_964405125.1. Lineage (GTDB taxonomy): Bacteria > Chlamydiota > Chlamydiia > Chlamydiales > SM23-39 > DAIDHZ01. The sequence continues at coordinate 1,065 of CAYOMT010000012.1, read as the reverse complement.
TGATTGCCAAACTCTATCCCTTTCTCACGCGCAAAAAAATGCTCTATATTTGCAACGTGGGAGAAAACGATCTTCCCTCAATGAATAATCCCTTCGTAGAACAGGTGCGCGAATATGCGAAAAAAGAAGGGAGCAAAATCGTTCCCATCTGCGCGAAACTCGAAGAAGAAATCTCCCGTCTCGAAGAAAAAGATGCCTTAGAATTCCTAAACAGCCTGGGGCTGCAAGAATCGGGTCTCAACCGGCTGATCCGAGAAGCCTTTTCCATCTTAGATCTCATCACATATATTACTTCAGGAGAGATCGAAACCAGAGCCTGGACGATCACAAAAGGGACTTTGGCTGCAGAAGCCGCCGGAAAAATTCATAGCGACATCGAAAAAGGATTTATTCGAGCGGAAGTGGTCTCTTACGAAGATATGATCCGCTACAAAGGACGCCCCGGCGCGCGCGATGCTGGCAAAGCGAGATCCGAAGGACGAGACTATCTCGTGAAAGATGGCGATGTCGTCCTGTTTTTCCACAATTAATGAAATTGAAAGGGAAGCCATCCGCTGAAAAATGATTTCGGCGCAGGCCCCGGGAGCCGCTCCTCTCTCACTCCATGCTCCTGTTCGCCTATTTTGTACTGAACAAAGCTTATTTGTACCTCAAGAGAACAGGGATGGGCAAATCCTTCCAATGAAGAGCTCACATGTCTCGCATAATAAGGATTGTCGTGGTGGTAAAAACGGAGCAAATCTTTGTTTGGAGAATTTTTTAACTTTTGTAAAAGTTCCAACACAGATGCATGTGTCTTACACGCTAAAGCGTCTTTCTGCTCCGGGATTACGATGCCGGAGCGCAAGACATCGACGATTTCTAATCGATCTCCCTCTTTTGAAAGATATAAACCAAGATGAGAACTGGGATTAACAGGGGCTGTCATAACTTCCTACTTTTTTTTTAAGACCCAAGACTCTACTTAAGGATTTTAAAAAAATCAATTCCTCCTTTATCTTTTCGACTTACTTGATTAGACTTGGCCTCGTATGGCGGAAAAAACCGAAAAGGCGACACCAAAAA
>CAYOMT010000011.1:15562-20509 GCA_964405125.1 uncultured bacterium | reverse complement strand
CCCATATCCAAGGGTCTTCTTGGAGAGCGGAGCATCAATCTCTTTCCCCCTTTCCCCTTCAAATAGGAATTGTATAAAAGCTCCAAGCCCCCCGTCGGAATGCACTGTCCTGTATTTGGATCTCTTGTCTCCTGAACTGTATGCAATACTGTGCCGAGCATCGATCCAAACGGATAGGATCGCCGATAATCCGATGTAAAAAAAAGAGCGTTGCGGACAATTTTTTCCTCTAAGCTAAAGCGATGCCACCACTCTTCGATCGATTTTCTTTGCTCCGGATCCAAAAACTGCATCAGTTTTCGACTCCGGCTTTTTTTCTCAAATTCGGGAAAGATTTTCTGAACATCTACGTTTAGGAAAGCCGCTAAAGCGGTTGCCATCTTGGCGCGCGATCTTTCGGGAATGGACTGAGGATCGATAAAGAGATGGAATTTGAGCATATCGATAACAAAGGGCTGCTCATCTTCAGGATGCCCTTCTTTGATCGATGTATTGGAATAAAAAGACCCCCGCATGAAAGGCTCTGGAAGGACATATTGATGCTGCGAGAGAGCGATCTTCGTCCATTTATCCCCTTCGAGGATTTGAATTTGGTAAAATCGAATGAGAAGAGCGCAAAAAAGGGTGGATAGAAACACCGCAACAACAATGATTCGACCGCGGTCCATTAGTCATTCACAGCAAAAGCTTCCGGAACTGTCAGAATTTCTCTTAAAACAGGATGTCTTAAGTGGCTGAACTCAGGTCTATGAGCGAGCTCAATTAAATGAGAAGGATTTTCAAATAACTCAACTTGGTATGACAAACGGCGCATTTCTTCGCGAATCGACAAAATCTCTTTTTCTTTCTGAGGCAATTGCATTTTCAATTTCGTCAAAGAATTCTGCGCATCCAGATACGAATATAAACAAAACCCAAATACAGTAAAGCACACGCCTATTTGCAATAACCACTGTTTCATATTTTTTCCGCTACACGTAATTTCGCACTCCGCGACCTTGCATTTTTTTTCACTTCTTCTCTTGTGGCTTCAAGCGGCTTTTTCGTGATGATCTGCAGCCGTTTTTCTTCGCGAAAACACCATTTCACAATCCGATCTTCCAGACTATGGAAAGAAATCACCGCGATCCTTCCCCCAGGAGCTAAATGATCGATGGCCGCCATGAGACCCTTTTTCAATTGCCCCAATTCGTCATTGACCGCAATCCGAAGCGCTTGAAACACTTTGGTTGCAAAATGGATTTTCCCCTTTCTTAAAACCGGCTCCAACACCTCGATCAACTCAAAAGTCGTCCGAATCCGCCTCTTTTTTCTCGCATTAACCACCGCCTTAGCGGCTAGTCTCGAGCGAAACTCCTCGCCGTATTCAAAAAAAATCCGCGCGAGCTCTTCCTCAGAAACCCCATTGATTAAATCTTCCGCCGTCCGAGACGCCCTTTGATCCATTCTCATATCCAGCGGCGCATCGACCCGAAAACTAAACCCCCGCTCCCCTTCGTCGAATTGCATCGAGGAAACTCCGATATCGATAAAAAAACCATCTATCGTCGAAAGGTTCGCTTCCTTTAAATACTTATCTAACTCAGCGAAAGGACCATGTACCCACTCCACCTTTTCCCACCAAGGCTTCAAGGCCTTTTTGGAAAGATCGATTGCTTTTGCATCGCGATCGCACGCGAAATAGCGCTCTATTTCCGGATGCGCCTCTAAAATGGCTTTCGCATGGCCGCCGGCGCCAATTGTCCCCTCGAAGAAAACCTTTAAATCTTTTCCTTCAAAAGCGCCTATGACTTCCGTCAATAATACGGGGATGTGGCCCATCATTTTTTAACTTGGGATATATACGGGATTCATGACTGAATCGACGGCTTGTTCGACAGTTCTTTCTTCTTCTTGAAGAAGAGCAAACGCCTCTTCCGTCATCCGAGCCAAACTGAAATCGGGAGAAGTCCCTTCCATCAAACTGCGTAGATTCGCTTCGTAAATTTCTTTTGGCCAAAGTTCAATTTTGTCCATCACTCCGGCAATCACAATCTCTTTCTCAATCCCCACCGCAGATCTCAAAGAAGATGGCAGCGCCACTCGACCCACCTTATCGCACTCAGTCTGAAAAAGCGTTGAGAAAAACAAAGTAAAAAACTTCTGAAATTTTGCAACATGCTGATGTTTGCGAAATTTTTCCACAATTGTCTGAATCGCACTCTTTTTATAGACAGTCAAGCAACCGCCAAGCCCCAATCCAATGGCAAACTCACATTTCCCTTCTTCAACAAGCCCCAAACGCATCTCGTGAGGAAGAACAATACGTCCTTTCTCATCGATTTTTGCAGTGTGTGACCCAGAGAAGAAAAACCCACTCATGTGTATTCCCACGTTTTCCCACATCTTATCCACGAACCCCCAAATCGCGCAATCCATTTTGTGCAAAACTTATTTTGGCAACTCTATAAGCAATTCATTACAAGTAAGTTAAATTCAAAAAAAAGAATGTGGGAAATTGTGGGAAACTTGTTCACAACTCCTTCCCAATGGACTTCTAAAAAATACTTTAACTCATTCAAAATATGTTGTTTACATGCTTTCCACAACGCTTCGAACAAATGTTCACAACAAAACTGACGATCTAAAAAATGGGTGTGGTGTATGTTAGAGTAAAAGGACACCATATATATGACATCCAAGCCGCGCACAATTGACAATCTGGGATCGGACGCATCGATTCGATACGCACAAGACCAACAGCGTTTAGACACTCGATTCATCTTAGACTCTCAATTTGTCTCAAGAAAAACAGAAATTCCCGTCTCAACACCCTATCTTCCTTCAGAATTTGAACAGGCCTTTTCCTCTGAAAGAACGCGTATATGGGCAAGTTTCGCCCCTCCTCCCGAAGTTGTTTTAGAAAAAGCCTCTCTTTTTTCCTATCAACTGATCCCTTCTCTTGGCACCTATGAAAAACAAGAAGATCGACAGCAGCTTTTAGAAGATGCTTTAGAAAGAAGACGGGAAGAAAACCCCTACAGATCGGAAAAAGAAAAACAGCAAGAGGAAAAAGAGAAGCAATTGATTCAAAATCTCTTCGATTGCATTGGAAAAATCGACAAATCTTTGAACTTAATCAATGCGCGCCGCAACCAATATCAAAGAGGATAGCGTGAGTCAAATAAACTGGGTAGAAACCCTTGGATGGGGCAAAGAAGAACTCAATGACCTTCGCTATGTAGCCTATTCCTATATCAAACAAGGCATATACGATACAGCGCTCACCTTCTTTCATGCCATCACAGTGTTGGAGCCTCCCACGGCATACGATCTGCAAACCATCGGAGCCATTTATCTCCAAATGGGCAATGATCTCAAAGCGCTCGACCATCTCGACCGGGCTCTCAAATTAGATCCCACTCATGTTCTGACGCAACTCAATCGGGCCAAAGCTCTCTTTTCCTTAGGTTATAAACAGCAAGGGATCGCGCAAGCTTTATCTATAGAAAAACAGGCAGATAAAACGCTTGCAGAGCAAGCTATGGCGCTCATCTTAGCCAATTCCTGAAAACCTCATACCATTTTTTACTTGCGAAGGACAGGCCTTGCCTGATAAGTTAAGCCCCATGTTGGAGTGCGAAGTTAAAAGCGGTTGGATCCAGTTCGTCGAATTTATTGAAGGCAGGTGTTCGTCTGCAGAATTTCAAAATTGGATTGCGCCCATTCGGCTTGTCGAATCGGCCATGGAAGAGATCACTCTCGAAGTTCCCAATATCTTCGTAAAAGAATATCTTCTCGATAATTTCAAAGATGTATTGGCAGATTTTCTCCCTTTAAAAAACAATGGGGAAGCCTCGATCCGATTCCAAATTCTCATGGCGCCCAAAGCAACCCCACAAACTCCAAATCCTCTTCTGGAACCGGAGGAAAACGACACCCCTGAACTCAAACTCAATGCCCTATATACATTTGAAAATTTTATCGAAGGGCCTTCGAATCAATTTGTCAAATCGGCGGCATTCGGAATCGCCGCGCGCCCAGGCAAATCATACAATCCCCTCTTTATTCATGGAGGCGTCGGCCTGGGAAAAACCCACCTATTGCACAGCATTGGCCATTACGTCCAAGAACACCACAAGAAAATAAAAACCCAAATTATTACAACAGAATCTTTTATCAATGACATTGTCGATTCGCTCCGATCTAAATCGATTGATAAAATGAAACGTTTCTATCGCAATCTGGATGTTTTGCTCATCGACGATATCCAATTTCTGCAGAATCGATTGAATTTCGAAGAGGAATTTTGCAATACATTTGAAGCCCTTCTCAATCAAAACAAACAAATTGTGATCACTTCCGATAAACCGCCCGGACAGCTTAAACTCTCAGAAAGGATGATTGCCCGCATGGAATGGGGTCTTGTCGCGCACATGAGCGTCCCCGATTTAGAAACAAGAGTCGCCATCATCAAGCACAAATCTGAAATTAGAGGGCTCAATATCCCCAATCAAATCGCTTTCTTCATCGCAGAGCATATCTATAACAACGTACGGCAAATCGAAGGGGCCATCAATCGCTTATCGGCCCACACGCGCCTTATGTCGACGCAACTCAACGAAGATATCGTCGAAAAAATATTGAGCGAAATGTTCCAAGGGAATGCTCCCACAAAGAAAATTTCCGTGGAAGAAATCTTAAAAAGCGTGGCAGCGGTCTTCGAGGTGCGCATTTCTGAAATCAAAGGGGAATCAAGGCATAAAGAAATTGCCCTCGCACGTCAAGTCGCGATGTATCTTGCCAAGGAAATGATCGATGATTCTCTCATGAAAATCGCCTCCTCCTTCGGAGGGAAAACACATTCTACGCTCCTTCATGCCTGGAAAAAAATTTCCGATCAAATCCAGGTGAGTGAATTGCTCCGCAAACAGGTGCAGATGGTTCGCCGCAATATTGAAACTTAAA